>CP059430.1:636913-955370 GCA_013874835.1 Carnobacteriaceae bacterium zg-84
GAACTTTTTGTAAGTTAGCTTTCCAAGTACGACGTGAAGCGTTCATCGCATGAGAACGTGAGTTACCTGTTTGACTTTTACGTCCAGTAACGAAACATTGTTTAGCCATTGTCTTACCTCCTTTGTCTGTTTAACTGTGAAGAGTATCAAACTTACATTCACATACTCCAATAATTTAGCATATATCGAAAAAAAATGCAAATAGAAAACAATAATTTTTGCTCTTTTTATTTGTAATTATAGTTTAATTATGCTAGAATTTGCAAAAGAAAAACCTTTAATATCGTCCGAGAGACGATCAAGGCAAAAAAGAATGAATGGATTGTTGCATTTGCCTTGATAAACAGTATCAAGGCATTTTGGTTTTTCAATAATAAAAAGGAGCCGAAAAAAATGACAGAAGTAATTGTTGCATTTGATGTATCAACACAAGAGGAATTAGCCTCAATGTTAGATATGTTTCAAGAACCTATTTATGTAAAAATTGGTATGGAGGCAATGTACCGCTTTGGAGCAAGTTTGTTAACACCAATTAAAGAAAGAGGGCATAAAATTTTTTTAGATTTAAAATTACATGATATTCCAAATACCGTGTATCACGCAATGAAACAATTAGCAGCCTTGCCTGTTGATATGATCAATGTACATGCCGGTGGTGGTATTGACATGATGAAAAAAGCTGTTCAAGCAGTCAAAGAAATCAATCCGAATATATTGTGTATTGCTGTAACAGTCTTAACGTCTTTAGATGATAAGGTTGTCACAGATGAATTATTATTAAATCAAGGACTAGAAAAAACAGCCTTACACTATGCTAAAAATGCTAAAGAAGCAGGTATGGACGGGGTAGTATGTAGTGTTCATGAAGTGGAAAAAATTCATGAAGTATGTGGTGCTGATTTTTTATGTGTCACGCCGGGTATCGCATTGTTAACAGCACAAAAAAATGACCAAAAACGTATCGCAACGCCACAATATGCCAAAGAAAAAGGCTCTGATTACATTGTTGTCGGTCGTGCTATTACAACAAGTGAAAATCCTTATCAAACATATAAACAAATTAAAGGAGATTGTGACCATGAGTAAAGATATAGCACAAATACTATTGGATACACAAGCAGTTTTTCTATCGGTAGAAAAACCATTTACGTGGGCAAGTGGTATTCAATCTCCCATTTATTGTGATAATCGAAAAGTATTGGCTTTTCCAAAAGAAAGAGAAACTATTAAACAAGCATTTTTAAACATTTTAAAAGAATACGACTATGATGCAATTATTGGTACAGCGACAGCTGGTATTCCAATGGCAAGTATATTAGCAGATGCAACAAATAAACCATTAGGTTATGTAAGAAGTAGTAAAAAAGACCATGGTAGACAAAATCAAATTGAAGGATTTTCGAAAGAACACAGTAAAGTGATTGTCGTTGAAGATTTAATTTCAACGGGGAAAAGTGTGCTAAAAGTTGTAGATGCATTAAAGGAAGCAGGTATAGAAGTCATTGCTGTTATTGCTATTTTTAGCTATAATATGCACTTATCACAAGAGCAATTTAGTGCATCAGGTGTGTCATACCGTGTATTAAGTGATTTTAACACATTGATGCAACTTGCTTTAGAACAAGGGATGATTACCTCTCAACAAGAAAAACAGTTAAAGAAATTCCAAAATAATCCTCAAAATAATGAATGGATACAAGCGTAAAGTTAGTAAGCAAAAGCAATATGATGATATGTTGCTTTTGCTTTTTCTGTTTATTTTTTGTGTTTTTAGAACATTCCTCCCTTTGATTTATAAAGCTTATTTTTGTATAATGGATAATAATGAAAGATGTTCTACAATTTATGTAGCACAATAAGAAAGCAAAGAGGTTATATTCATGATATATCAAGATGATAGTTTAGCGTTACACACAGATTTGTATCAAATTAACATGATGCAAACATATTGGTTAGAAGGAATTGCAGATAAACGTGCAGTTTTTGAAGCGTATTTTAGAAAAGCACCTTTTTCAAGTGAATATGCAGTATTTGCTGGGTTAGAACGATTGGTTCAATATATTCAAGGGTTACATTTTTCAGATACTGATATTGCATATTTAAGAGAGCAAGGACAGTATTCTGAAGAATTTTTAGACTATTTAAAAGCGTTTAAATTTAATGCAACAATTCGTGCACCTCATGAGGGTGAAATTATGTTTGCCAATGAACCATTGGTACAAGTTGAAGGAAGTTTAGCAACGTGTCAGCTAATTGAAACAGCCTTATTAAATATTTTGAATTTTCAAACACTCATTGCCACAAAAGCATCTCGAATACGTACAGTTTGTGGAAAAGATGATACTATTTCAGAATTTGGAACACGTCGTGCACAAGAAATGGATGCAGCAATTTGGGGAACAAGAGCAGCTTATATAGGTGGATTTGATTCGACAAGTAACATTAGAGCAGGTAAAATTTTTGGTATTCCAATTACGGGAACGCATGCTCATGCACTTGTACAAGCATATCGAAATGATTATGATGCATTTAAAGCTTATGCTCAGACACATAAAGATGTTGTTTTTTTAGTAGATACATACGATACATTACGTTCAGGCGTACCAAATGCTATCAAAGTAGCAAAAGAAATGGGAGATCGTATCAACTTTTTAGGTGTTCGAATTGACAGTGGAGATATGGCGTATACCTCTAAAAAAATCCGTGAACAATTAGATGAAGCAGGATTTCCAAATGCTAAAATTATTGCATCGAATGATTTAGATGAAAGAACGATTTTAAACTTAAAAATGCAAGGTGCAAAAATCAATTCATGGGGTGTTGGAACACGTTTAATTACAGCGTATGATCAGCCAGCTTTAGGTGTTGTGTATAAATTGGTTAGTATCGAAGATGAGAATGGCAATATGGTAGATACAATGAAAATTTCAAGTAATGCTGAAAAAGTGTCAACGCCAGGTAGAAAACAAGTCTGGAGAATTACACGTAATAGCGATGGAAAATCTGAAGGAGATTATATTGCATTATGGCATGAAAGACCAGACTTATTAGAAGAATTGTACATGTTTCATCCTGTACATACTTATATCAATAAAACGGTTAAAGATTTTACAGCACGTCCATTGCTTCATGATGTATTCGTTGATGGTCAATTAGTGATTGATTTACCTACTTTAGAAAGTGTTAAACAATATGCAGAACAATCGCTTAATCATTTATGGGACGAATACCGTCGTATTTTAAATCCAGAAAAATATCCAGTCGATTTATCTACAATATTGTATGAACAAAAGATGACCAGTATCGAAGAGATAAAAAAACGTGTCAAAAAACAAGTAAAGGAGGTGAACTAATGCGTCCATTACAACAAAATATTATTGAAACATTAAAAGTCAATCCGATAATAGAGGCTCACGATGAGATAAGGCGTAGTGTTGATTTTTTAAAGCGTTATTTATTGAAAAATCCTTCATTAAAAACATTAGTATTAGGGATTAGTGGTGGGCAAGATTCCACACTAGCAGGAAGATTATCACAGTTGGCTGTCGAGGAATTAAGACGAGAAACTGGAGATAATACATACCAGTTTATTGCTGTGAGATTACCTTATGGCATACAAGCCGATGAAGATGATGCACAAAAAGCATTAGCATTTATTTGTCCAGATAAAGTGATGACAGTTAATATTAAAGATGCTGTCGATGCTACACAAGCAAGTTTAGAAATATCGGGTGTCGTGATTAGTGATTTTAATAAAGGTAATATTAAAGCAAGACAACGTATGATTGTGCAATATGGAATTGCTGGTGCTACGCATGGCGTTGTAGTTGGTACAGATCATGCAGCAGAAGCAGTTACAGGTTTTTATACAAAATTTGGAGATGGTGGAGCAGATATTATGCCGTTGTGGCGATTAAATAAACGCCAAGGAAGACAACTATTGCAATATTTACAAGCAGATGAAGCTTTATATTTAAAAATACCCACAGCAGATTTAGAAGAAGATAAACCATTACTTCCAGATGAAGTTGCTTTAGGTGTTACATACGAAGATATTGATGATTATTTAGAAGGAAAAACCATTTCTGAAGAAGCTGCTGAAAAAATTGAATACTGGTATATACGTAGTCAACACAAACGTCAAATGCCATTAACGGTTTTTGATAATTAAAATATATTTTATTGGGTGGGAAAAATTATGGAAAATAATAATACAAATAATATAGTAGAAAAAATAAAAACGTATGTGATGTCAAATAAGAAAAAAGTAGGCATTATTTCAGGGATTGTCATTGTATGTTTGATTATCATGACAACTGTATTATCTGGACCAATTAGTGTGATAAATGATGTCAAACCGGAGTTTTCTGGTTATGATGGAAGTGGAACGTTAAGCTATAATGAAAAAGAAATTCGTCAAAAAGTGGAAGCTGCTGTTTTGAAAAAATATGGTGCTTCACAAGCAGATATTGATAACACATTACAAGGGGATATTACAAAAGTATTATCTAATATTTTTTCAAATGGGAAAAAATATTTAGAGATACAAAGTGTTTTATCAAGTATCTCTTATAAATTTGACAAAACAAAAGAATTGAAAAATGGCGATAAAGTCATGTTTACAATTAGTGCAACAGATAAAAATGCACCAATTCGACCTGAGAAAAAAGAATTTGTTGTGTCTGGATTGAAAGATGTTCAAAAAGTAAGTGCAGAAGATGTTGTCAAAGATAGTAAAATAAATGTAACTGGTTATAATGGTTTCGGTTCTTTAGAGTACAATCAAGATAAAGTAACGCTTGTATCTAGTAAAAATAAATCTTTCTCAAATGGTGATAAATTAACATTTAAAATAAATGATTACTATATTACTGGAATGAAAAAAGAAGGTAAAGTTGTAACAAATGGTACAGATGAAACGACTGTAACGGTTGAAGGTTTAAAAGAAGTTACCGATATTACGAATTTAAATACACTTATTGATAAGATTGATGATTACGCAAAAGCTGAAAATAAAAATGTACCTGAAAGTAGTTATGAAAAGAAAAAAGAATTTGTACTTGAAAGAGCAACAACATTCTTTAAATACTCAACTTCAAACTATAATTCAACAGATACAATGAATGTGGTCAATATTTATAAAATTACAGAAACAAAAGGTTCTGATACAAAAACATATTATAAAGTATATGGATATACAGTTAAAGTATCCGTTTCTGATAATCAGCTTATCTTAGCCGATTTAAGCAACAATAAATACAGTCTATATGATACATTTGAAGATTTAGAGTCTGCTAAAGTAAGTTTAAGATCTTCTGATTTTGTAGAATACACAAAAAAATAACGTTAAATCCCCTACGCAAACCGCTTAGCTGGTTTGCGTAGGGGATTTTGATTAAACGTATAGAAAAATTGAAAAGTACATAAATCCTGCACCTAACATCACAAATAGATGCCAAATAACATGCATAAATTCGATTTTTTTCATATTGTAAAAAATAGTACCGATTGAGTAACTGATGCCACCTAATACAAGAAGTAAAATACCATTAAATCCAATTGCTTGATATAAGGGAACAATGAGTAAAAGTGAGAGCCACCCCATACCTAAGTATAAGATAGAAGATAATAGAACATTTTTACCGATGTTAAAGCATTTTACAATAATACCGATAAGAGCAATTATCCAAATGACGAAACACATCAACCATCCTTGTGTACCTTTGACAGCTAATAAACAATAAGGTGTATAAGAGCCTGCAATCAGTAAATAAATGGCAGAGTGATCAAAAACACGCATGATTTTTTTTGCTTTTGTAAATGAAAGGCTATGGTATAAAGTTGAAAATAAAAAGAGTAAAATAAGTGTTACACCGTAAATAGTATAGGAAATAATGTTTAATGTACTGATATGTATCCCTTTTACAATTAAAAAAATAAGTCCTATGATACCTAAAAGTGTGCCAATTCCATGAGTAGTAGCATTGAAAATTTCAGCAATAAGTGTTTTTGTTTCAATTTTGTGCATAAACGTTCCTCCTATATGAAGATAAAAGTATTTTACATAGAACTTTTAAATGAAATTTGTTATAATGAAACATATCATTTATTATAAAGCAATTTCAATAATAAAGAAACAAAATACAATCGATGAGGTGACTTCATGTCAAAAATTAAAATTGTAACAGATTCAATTGCTAATTTAACAGATGAAGAAATAAAGGTGTATGATGTACACATTGTAAATCTAAATGTGTTAGTAGACGGTGTGTCGTATATAGACAGTGATGAAAAAATTGCTAAAGAAACATTTTATCAAGTGTTAAAGGAAGCAAAAGAATTACCTAAAACAAGCCAACCATCTATTGGTACATTTTTAGATGTATACGATAGTTTTGAAGACGGTACAGAAATTATCTCTATTCATGTAGCGTCATCGTTGAGCGGTACAGCAAGTGCGGCTCAACAAGCAGGAGACTTGTCTAAAAATCATGTTACAGTGATTGATAGTGAATTTGCAGATAGAGGCCAAGCTTATCAAGTTATTGAGGCTGCAAAATTGGCACAAGCAGGTGCTTCTAAAGAAGAGATTTTAGAAAAAATTAAAGATGTTAAAGAAAAAACAACATTATATATTAGTGTGTTTTCGTTAGATAATTTAGTCAGAGGAGGACGTGTTAGTCGTGCCAAAGGTTTGTTGTCTAATTTATTAAATGTTAAAGTGATTTTTGAATTTAAAGACGGTGTATTAACACCAATGCAAAAAGGCCGAGGTTCAAAATCTATTCAAAAATTTTTAGATGAACAAGTATATCCAAAATTGGAAACATTAACGGTTAAGGAATGCTCTTTATCATACGTTTGTTTGACAGAATTTCTTCATGAGCAAATCGACAAATTAAAATCTATGTTCCAAGAACAAGTATTACATATAGGATTTACTGTTCCAACTGTATGTATTCATACTGGAGAAGGTGCTTTTGCCATGATGTATTATCATGACTAAAAAGATAGATAAACAGTTACAAAAACGTGGATGGAAATATGCCTTTTTATCTCTGGCATGTGTCAATCTACTAGTTGTTGCATTTTTGTTTTATACTATCTCTAAACCAGCAGATATGGTTGTTAGAGAAAAAACAGAAGTCGCTGCTTCTAATAGTAAAATTCAAACAACATTATCGTTAAATAAAGCAGAAGTAGAAACGATTTTTTCATCATTTGTATCAGGAAATCAACAAAATGAATATGTATTGACACTTGATGATAAAATGCACATCACTGGAAAAGTTTCTATTTTAGGTATTCAGACTACTTTTGAATTAGTGGGTATGCCTTATCCAACAGAAAATGGTAATCTACAAGTAAAAGTTGATACTATTAGAGTAGGACAATTAAATATGCCTTTAAATGTTGTTTTAGGTATTATTGGACAACAGGCAAAAGATATTCTTTCAGTAGATGCGAAAAATCATGTGTTATATATTGAATTGGCATCGAAAGAATGGAAAAATGGTGTCGTTGTGAAAGTGAAAGCTTTTGATATTGAAAAAGATGAGTATATCTTTGATGTGAGTGTACCGAATGAAACCATTTGGCATTTATTACAACAGCATAAAGGAGAGTAGCATGTATCGTTCGTTTTATCAGTTTATGTTAACGTACGCAGATCCATATAAAAAAGATAAACAAACAGCCTTTGCCAATGTCGTATCAAACGATATTGGATTTCCAAAGCATGCTGAAGATTATGACACTATTGTGAATTATGTTGAATTAACAGATTTATATAGTAACTATTTAACTATATTTGATGAATTATGGGAAACTTATATGCAACGAAATCAAATGATTTAAGAAAGAAGGAAAAAAGAATGAGTATACATATTGCAGCAAAACCAGGAGATATCGCAGACATCGTATTATTACCAGGAGATCCGTTACGTGCAAAATTTATTGCCGAAACATTTTTAGAAGATGTGGTACAATACAATACAATTCGTAATATGTTTGGCTATACAGGTACTTATAAAGGAACACGTGTATCTGTTCAAGGAACCGGAATGGGTATTCCGTCTATGATGATTTATGCGAATGAGTTGATTACACAGTATGGTGTAAAAACATTGATTCGTATTGGTTCAGCAGGTGGTATGAATCTTGATGTAAAAGTACGTGATATTGTATTTGCACAAGGTGCAACGACAGATTCAGGTATTTTAAATCATATTTTTGAAAATCAAGTATCTTTTGCGGCGTTATCAAACTTTGCTTTATTAGACAAAGCATACCATACAGCAGAACGTTTAGGACATCATAATATTCACGTCGGAAATATTTTGTCTTCAGACCGTTTTTACAATGCAGAATTAAATACAAAAAAATTAGCTGATTATGGTGTATTAGCTGTTGAAATGGAAGCAGCAGGTTTATATGCTTTAGGTGCTCAACATCATGTACAAACATTAGCAATGGTAACAATTAGTGACCATTTAATTACAGGAGAAGAAACAACAGCACAAGAACGTGAGCAAACATTTACAGCAATGATGGAAATTGCATTAGAAACAGTAGTAAAGTAGTGTGAACCATGGAAGAAGAATTTTTAGAAGAAAAAGAAATACAAACAGGTCATGAAAAGAAAAAAGGTATCATTCATTTATCTGTTTCAAAATTCATTATGATTTTATTGGTAACAGTTTTAGGTTCTGTTGGCGTTACGTGTGCAGCAATGATTGCTAGTGCACAATTACAAACACACATGTTATCGAGTACATCAAATTTACCGCCAAAATTGATTGAAGGACTATCTAAAAGTTATACATTATTGAAAAACGCCTATATGGGTGATTTAGATGACCAAAAATTGATTGATGGGGCATTAAGTGGTTTTGTTTCAGGTGCAGAAGATACGTACACAACGTATTTGAATGAAAAAGAATTTTCAGCATTGATGCAAGCAACAGACAGCACATTAGAAGGTATTGGTGTGGAAGTAGAACAAGTAGGTGAGTATATTCGTGTGGTCAGTCCTTATGGAGAATCTCCAGCAGCAAAAGCAGGTCTACAAACAAATGATTTATTTGTCGAAGTCAATGGAGAAAACATTGTAGGGAAATCTATTTCAGAAGTTGTGACTTTAATTCGTGGTAAAAAAGGGACATCTGTGACGCTAAAAATGAAACGTGGTAATAGTGAGTATACAGTATCTGTGGTTCGCGATAAAATTTCATTGACGACAGTCAAACATGAATTAGACAAAACAAATCAAAACGTCGGTATTGTCCGCATTTCATCTTTTGCCAAAACGACGTATGATGAACTTGTTGAAGCAGTAAAAGATTTAAGAACAAAGGGTGTAACATCGTTTGTTATAGATGTTCGTTCAAATCCTGGAGGTTTATTAGACTCTGTTCAAAAAATTGTGAATATGTTTGTAGAACCAAATAAAGTTATCTTTGAAATGGAAAATAAAGCAGAAGGTATTCAAAAAGTATTCTCTAGTGAATCTTTAGGTAGTTTCAAAGTAACAGAACCTATTACAATCTTGATTGATAAAGGTAGTGCTAGCGCATCAGAAATTTTTGCGGGAGCGTTATCTGATTTAGGACGTGCAAAATTAGTTGGTGAAACAAGTTTTGGGAAAGGAACTGCTCAAACAGTTCAACAATTATCAGCAGAAACAGGTATTAAAATCACGTATTCAAAATGGTTAACACCTAATGGTACTTGGGTACATAAAACAGGTATTAAACCAGATTATGAAGTTGCTTTACCAGAATATAGTAAATTGTCGTTTATCAATCCAGATGATGTACATCAGTCGGGCGAATCTTCTGATAGTGTGCTAAATATACAAAAATTATTACGTGCATTAGATTATGGTGCTCATTTGACGGGTACATACGATGATGAAACTGTGCAAGCAGTGAAACAGTTCCAAAAATCTGCTCAACTAGAAGAAACAGGTGTTGTTTCTGGTGATACAACAAGAGCGTTGCTAAAAACATTACGCGAGAAAATTATACAAAACGATACGCAACTACAAAAAGCTGTAGAATTATTAAATGAAAAATAGGAGGAATTATGTCTGAAGAAGTTGTTTTAAGAAATAAAAAGAAAAAGAAAAAATCAGCAAATAGACTAAAAGAAAATATCCTATTTGTGTTGTATATTCTAGGGGCATTGGCGCTGGCAATGGTATTGAAAGCGTATGTGATTACGTCTATGAGTATTGTAGGGCATTCCATGTCACCGACTTTAGAAACCGGTCAAACAGTTGTTGTATATAAATTAGGAAAACCAAAACGTTTTGATATTGTCACATTAAAAGCTCCTGACGGTGCTATGGAAAATGGGCAACGTAAAGTTTATATTAAACGTGTCATTGGATTACCCGGAGATGAAGTAGAATATAAAAACGATACTTTATATATTAATGGAAAACCTTATGATGAACCATATCTAGCGAATTTAAGACAATCTTTAGGAGAAGGTCAAACACTAGAGCCAGACAGAACCTTGAAACAAATATTAGATAGTGTTAAATTAACAAACTCGACCTTACCGGAAGAAAATACGACTCTCGTACAAAATGAACAAGGAAAATACGTCATTCCAGAAAATCATTATTTTGTTTTAGGAGATAATCGTTTAAATTCTAAAGACGGAGATGAGTTTGGTTTAGCCAATGCTAATTTATTAGAAGGCACGGCGATTTTCAGATTTATGCCACTAGATAAAATTGGTCCGTTAAAATAATTATAAAAACTGATTAAAGGTCAATCTTTAGTTAAATAAACGTTCAAAAGCCCTTGCCATCAACTTATGCAGTATGTTGAAGGCAAGAGCTTTTAGTGTATCTGAAAAGGTTTTCTTTGAATAATTTTTATATATTCATATTATTTATAATAAAATATACAAAATATTTGTGTTGTGGAAAATATTTCTAAAGAGGAACTACTAGATTTATTAAGAAAAATTATATATAATAAATAAGTAGAAAGAAATTGGAGGGTATCAAAATGAAAGATGCATTAGGTATGGTAGAAACAAAAGGTTTAGTCGGAGCAATTGAAGCAGCAGATGCTATGGTTAAAGCTGCTAATGTGACACTAGTCGGCAAAGAACAAATTGGTGCTGGATTAGTAACAGTTATGGTTCGTGGTGATGTAGGTGCTGTTAAAGCTGCAACTGATGCAGGTGCTGCAGCTGCTGAAAACGTTGGGGAATTAGTATCTGTTCACGTAATCCCACGTCCACATTCAGAAGTTGAAGTGATTTTACCAAAAAAATCAACTGAAAACTAATCTAAATTAACCTTTGGTTTTTCCCTCAATACCGTTAAGGTATTGAGGGATTTTTCATTTATTGAATGGTGTTAATGTAAAAAGGCTCTATGTCAAATAGGGTTGATGACTCAAAAAAGGTAGTGATGTCACGAATGTTACGTCACTATCTTTTTAGTTTAAGTCACAAAGTGATGTACGGCTCACCGACATGTACACGATACATTTCTCTTCCCCTACGTTGTGCGGGGAAGGAGCTATTCGTACGTCACTTTTGACTTAAACTATTAAGCAACTAGTGAAGTAGATGGTACGGTGTATGGTACATATAACTTACAGATTAATAAAATACGATTTCTAAAATGTGAAAAGTTACGATAACCATAGGCATTTCTCTTAAGTACTTTAATTTTATGATTGATTCCTTCAAGTGCACCGTTAGTCAAATGATGGTAGATAAAGGTGTTTTTAATATAGGGTAAATACCCTTTGAAAGTTCTTAATACTCTACGTAAACCAGGAGAAATAGCTTCCTGTTTAGCCCATATGAGTATTTCTTCAAATCGGTCAAAATCTTTATTATGTAAAGCATCTCTCAATTGATGAACGACATCGTATGTGGCTCTTAGTTCGGGGACTTGTTCCAATAAATAATCGACTATCCCTTGTGTATGTGTCATCCAATCAAACAGTGGAAAACGGTGATAAGGATAACTACTTAGTGTATCTGTGTTACTTAAAAACAACTTCCAATAACGTTTCATTTTGTTGTATAAACGGCGATTGTTCTGATGTAAAGCTTTCATTACATGCACTCTGTGTTTTGTTAACTCACGATTTAATGCTTGTACAATATGAAAAGGGTCGATAATGATATGTGCGTTAGGAAATACTTGCTTGGCTATCTGAATATAGGGGCGAAACATATCAATCGTAATTGTTTTAACAGCTTTTCTTGTCTGGGTATCGTATCTAGCAAAGTAGTCTAATAGCGTGCTGGATTTACGGTCGTGTACAACGTCAATCAGTTGATGAGTCAGTGCATCACAATAGATAAAACTCATGGCACTATCAGAAGAGTTTACTGACTTGAATTCATCAAAACATAGGTGTTGAGGTAATTGTGTGTTGTGATTTACTTTTAAAGTAGAGGCGATCTTATCTACAATACGTCTGACCGTATGTACAGATACATTGTGTTGTTTAGCGATGTAGGTTTCTGAAATGGTTTCTGTTAAAGTATCCATTATCTTTTGTTTTAAACGGTTTGTGATAAAACAATGCTTATCCACAATAGGTGTTTCAGCTGTAAATGATGATTGACAGGATTTACAATAAAAACGTTGTTTAGTGAGTGATAAATAGGCGTTTAGTCCTGAAATTTGGCATAAAGACAGTCGCGATTGACGTGTCCCATTTTTTACAATGCCATTGGTTGCGTGACAATTTGGGCAACAATCTGGTGTATAGGTTAATTTACCGTATAAGACTAATGATTTTTTATGTCGAATGTCACACTCTGATACGTTTTCATGATCAAATGTGATGTTTTTATCCTTTAATTGTAGTAAGATTTCTGTTATATTAGACATAGGCAATTTCTCCTTATTATTTGGTCGTACTTTTAATTTAAGAGAAAATTGCCTTTTTGTCTACATAAAATTAGGGTTGTTGGCTTATGCCATCAACCCTAAAAATTATACAGCCTGTAAAAAAGCATTAGCACTTTTTTGTGCTATATTATCTCGTATTTTATATAAATTGTTTCTTTTTGATATTTTTTGTATGCGTTATCAGAAATGTGTTGACATCCTTTGTCACTAGTGGTACTATCACTTTATAAAGTTGTTCAACCAATTTTATATTTTGTTAGACAAATTATCCGAGTAATGACATTGAGAGAAAATGAGAGGAGGCACTATATTGTTATGTATCTAGACAATGTGATTTCATTGGATAATAAAAAACTTAGAGGAGAATAATTATGTCAAAATCTTTAAAAATGGTCTATAAAGTGGTAATTGCATTATTGGTTGTGGTATTAGCAGCGTGTTCTTCACAATCAAGTGAGAAAACGGATACAAAAATGATGTCTGATAAAAATGAAAAATCATCTGTACGAGTAGGCGTTGTATTTACGACTGCTGGATTAGGGGGAGAGTCGTTCAATGATTTAGTATTTGAAGGTGTAAAACGTGCTAAAGATGACTTAGGCGTTGAGTTTGATTATGTAGAACCAAAATCTGTTTCTGACCAAGAAATTACATTAGATGAAATGGCAAGTTCTGGTAAATATCAACTTGTTATTGCCGTAGGATTTGAACAAGTTGACGCTATAAAAGTCGTTGCTAAAAATTATCCAGAACAAAAATTTGCTTTGATTGATGCTCAAGTAGATTTACCAAATGTTTCTTGTTATGTATCACGTGAAGAAGAAGGTACTTTCTTATTAGGTGCATTGGCAGCGCTTGTAAAAAAAGAAGGCACTCTTAATATGTTGAATAAAGAAAAAGTAATTGGTTTTATTGGTGGTGTTGAAAGTCCTCTTATTAATAAATTTGCAGCAGGATATACAGCAGGTGCAAGATATGTTGATAAAGACTTAACTGTATTAGTTGATTATGCAGGTAGCTTCAATGATCCATCTACAGCAAAAGTTATCGCAGAAACAATGCACAGTAAAAATGCAGATATTGTTTTCCATGCAGCAGGTGCATCAGGTATGGGATTATTCCAAGCAGCTGAAGAAAAAGGATTTCTTAGCATGGGAGTTAACTCAAATCAAAATAAAATTAAACCAGACTATATTATGGCAAGTATGTTGAAATTAGCAAATCAAGCATCTTACGAAGTAATTAAAAGTGTTGTAGAAAATGCTTATAAACCTGGTATTAATACACTTGGTTTGAAACAAGAAGGTGTTGGTATTACATTAGATAAAAGTAATATCAAAGTATCTGAAGATATTGTGAAAACAGTTGATGACATTAAGAAAAAAATTATTGATGGTTCAATTGAAGTGCCTACTGCATTAGATAAAGTAGACAGTTTTATTGAGAGTCATCAATTAGGAAAATAACAGAACCTCTCGTGTAAAGGAGGAAATAAAATGGCTTATGCTATTGAATTAAGAAACATTACAAAACAGTTTCCCGGAGTATTGGCAAATGACAATATTACTTTAAAAGTTGAAGAAAATACAGTCCATAGTATTTTAGGAGAAAATGGTTCAGGGAAATCAACATTGATGAATGTTTTATTTGGATTACATAAAGCTGATCAAGGTGAGATTTATATCAATGGACAAAAAGCTGTCATTCACAATCCAGAGGATGCCTATAGATATGGTGTCGGAATGGTACATCAACATTTTATGTTGGTAGAACAAATGACTGCTTTGGAAAATATTATTTTAGGAAAAGAAGTCGGTAACTTTTTTATTGATAAAGAGCAATCTTATAAGGAAGTCAGTGCATTAGTTGAAAAATATGGTTTCCAATTAGATTTGAATGAAAAAGTTGCGAATTTATCTATCGGTATGAAGCAAAGGGTAGAAATATTAAAAACATTATACCGAGGTGCTGATACTGTAATATTAGATGAACCGTCTGCTGTATTGACCCCACAAGAAGTATTAGAATTATTCGATATGATTCGTTCATTAAAAGAAAAAGGAAAAACAATTATTTTTATCACACATAAACTTAATGAGATTATGGAAGTAGCCGATACAATTACGGTTATAAGACGTGGTAAAGTCATCACGTCTATTGATAAAAATAGTACAAATACGGAAAAATTAGCGAATGCTATGGTGGGACGCGATGTCACGATTATTCAGTCGGTTGAACAAGAGATACAAGGTGATGTCGTGTTAGAAGTGAATGCGTTACCACTATTATCTCATACGAATAAAACAGTGTCATTTTCTATTCGAGCAGGTGAAATTTTTGGTGTAGCAGGTGTTGAAGGAAATGGACAACTTCAATTAGAAGAGTCAATTGTCGGATTGATTAAATCATCAGAAAATCAAGTGATGTTTCATCAACAAGATATTGGTCAATTAAATCCGGCTTCACGGAAAAAATTAGGGATTGGATATATTCCATCAGATCGCTTTAAACGTGCTATTTTACCAGATTTTTCTGTTTTAGAAAATATTCTATTAGGTTTTCAAGATAGTGAGCCGTTTGTGAAAAATGGAGTTGTTCAAGAAAAAGAATTGTATAAGTATAGCAACGAATTGATCGAAAAATTTGATATTCGTTTACCAAATGCATCTGTACCAATTAAAACATTATCTGGTGGGAATCAGCAAAAAGTTGTTGTTGCCAGAGAAACGAGTAGACATCCTAAATTAGTAGTGGCTTGTCAACCAACTCGTGGATTAGATGTTGGTGCGATTGAGTTTATTCATGAAACATTATTAAAACTACGTGATGAAGGAAAAGCGATTTTACTCATTTCGGCTGAATTGACAGAAGTCATGAATTTAAGTGACCGTATAGGTGTGATGTTTGAGGGAGAATTCCAAGATATTTTAACGCGTGATGCATTTGATCAAGAGCATATTGGAAATCTTATGGCAGGAAATAAGAAAGTAGGTGAATCATCATGACTAAAAAAACATTTATGAAATATTCGATATGGTATGACTTATCAGTATCTTTATTTGCGATTGTTGTGGCATTAGTCATTGGTGCTATTGTTATTGCTGTTATGGGAGAAAATCCTGTTAAAGTTTATCAATCATTGCTAGCAGGAGCATTAGGTAGCCCTCGTGATATTGCCAATACAGTAAGTAAAACCATTCCGCTCATTTTTACAGGTTTAGCTGTTGCTGTAGGTTTTAGAAGTGGTGTTTTTAATATTGGGGCAGAAGGGCAATTAACTTTTGCTGCTATGGTATCTGTTATCGTTGCTTTAGCCATGCCAAATATGAGCCCGTTCATTGCTTTACCAATTATTTTTATCTCTGGTATTTTAGCAGGAGCATTGATCGGTGCTATTTCAGGTGTTTTTAAAGCTGTATTTCAAATAAACGAAGTAATTGTTGCGATTATGTTGAATTATATCGTTAAACATTTTACGTCATTTTTAGCAAACGGTCCTTTAAAAGCACCTGGTACTGTGGCACAAACAGAAATGATTGCTGAATCGTTTCAATTACCAAAATTGTTACCAAGAACACAACTAACAAGTGCTTTATTTATTGCTTTAATTGTTGTAGCAGCTATTTATATTTTATTATGGAAAACGAGTATTGGTTATAAAATTCGTGCCGTAGGTTCTAATAAATCAGCTGCACAAGCAGCGGGGATAAATAGTAAAGCAACTATGATTTTTGCTATGGCACTTAGTGGAAGTATCGCTTCTTTAGCAGGTATTACCGAAGTGTTAGGAAAGCAGTATCGTTTCATTGAAGGATTTTCTCCTTCGTTTGGCTTTACAGGAATTGCAGTTGCTGTTTTAGGGAAAAATAATCCTCTTGGTGTTATTTTATCAGCTTTCTTATTTGGTATTATGGATAATGGTGCTTTGAGAATGAGCCGTGAAACAGCTGTTTCAAGTAGTATTATAGTGGTTATTCAAGGTTTGGTTATTTTATTCATTTCAGCACCTAAAATTATTAGTTTTGTATCGAAAAGAAAGGAGATGATTAAAAAATGAATCATGTCACATTTGTACTCGATATTTTGTATCTTGCTATTCAACTATCTATTCCCATTGTATTAGGTGCTTTGTGTGGAACTATTGCGGAACGTAGTGGTGTTATTTTACTTGGTGTAGAAGGATTGATGTTATTTGGTTCTTTCTTTGGTGTATTAGGCGTATATTTAACAAATAATCCTTGGATAGGTGTCATAGCCTCTATTGTAATTGGTGGATTGATGGGATTATTGTATGGTGTATTTGTTTTACGTTACCGTGCCCAACAATCAGTTGTAGGTGTTGGTTTTAATTTTCTAGGAAGTGGTGTAACGGCTGTATTATTAAAAATGATATGGGATGCAGAAGGATTATCAACAACTGTTCAAACTGTTCCTACAGTTACTATTCCTATTTTGAGTGATATTCCGTTTATAAACCGTTTGTTCTTAGATCAAAGTCCATATTTGTACTTTATGGTTATCATTGTCGCAGCGACATATATTATCATGTATAAAACAAAAGTTGGTCTACGTTTACGAGCAATGGGAGAAAATCCTTATGCAGTACAAACTGCAGGTATTTCTGTAAATCGTTATCGCTATATTGCGTTGATGATAAGTGGAATGATTGCAGGTCTTGCCGGTTCTTTCTTATCTATTTCACAAAATAATTTATTTGTAACAGATATGGTTGCCGGAAGAGGATTTATGGGATTAGCGGCAAATATTTTTGGTGGATGGCATCCACTAGGCTCACTAGGTGCAAGTTTTATTTTCTCAACAGCGCAAGCAGTGCGTTTTAAATTAGTTGATGCAAGTATTCCAACGCATTTAATATCGCTTTTACCATATATGACGACATTATTTGTATTGTTAGTCGTTGGATTAAAATCAAAAACACCAACAGCTCCAGAGGGACTTGGAAAGTTGGTGGACTAAAGATTGAGTAAAACTAGACAATATATATACCTAATCACTGGACTATTGGTGATGAGTTTAGGAATAGCGCTTTTTCTAAAATCTGGGCTAGGAGCTAATCCGTTAACTACTTTTACTAATGGCGTTTCTTTAACAGTAAACATTAGTGTGGGAACTGCTTCTCAACTAATTATGTTATCGTTATTGATTGTTGTGTTTGCTTTAGATAAAAGCCGCATAGGAATAGGGACAGTGATAAACGGGGTATGTGTTGGCATATTTATTGATATGTTTATGAAATTACCACTTGAAGCAACTCATTGGAGTATACAGTGGATACTTTTGATAATAGCTTGTGTGCTATTTTCAATGGGGTTGGGCTTATATGTATCATCTAATTTAGGTGAAGGAACAGTCGATGCTTTTATGATTATTATTAAAAATAAATGCCATGTTCCAATAAAAATTGCTAGAATTATTTTAGATATGATTTTAGTAGGATTAGGATTTTTATTAGGAAGCAATATTGGAATCGGAACAATTATAGGTATGGTAACGACTGGACCAATAATGAATCAAACAATGAAATATATAAAGAAAAAGTGAGGTTATGATAATGGACGAAAACATGAAAATGTTACATATTGCATTAAAAAAAGGAGATGTAGGAGAGTACGCTTTTTTACCTGGTTCTCCAGAACGTGCATTAAAAATATCAAAATATCTTGAAAACAGCGAAAAAGTTGCACAAAATAGAGAACATACAACATATTCTGGATATTTAGACGGTGTAAAAGTAACCGTTACATCAACAGGTATGGGAGGCCCATCAACAGCCATTACAGTTGAAGAATTGGCTAAATTGGGTGTTAAAACATTTATACGTATAGGAACATGTGCTTCTGTTTCTCCAAAAGTGAAGAGGGGGGATGTTGTTATTCCTAATGGATGTGTTAAAATGGAAGGAACAAGTCTACATTACACACCAGTTGAGTTTCCAGCTGTTCCGGACTATTATTTATTGAAAGAACTTGAAAAGGCAGCAATTAAGTTGGGGTATGAATATAATATTGCACCGTCTATTACAAAAGATTCTTTCTACACACAAACAGAGCCTGAAACAAAACCAGTTAGCTATGAGTTAATTAATAAGTGGAATGCTTATGAGCGAAGTGGTGCAACAAGTACAGAAATGGAAAGTGCAACATTATTTTCTGTGACAGGAACAATAGAAGGTTGTCGTTCCGCAACAGTACTTGTTTCTGCGACTAATTATAAAAATTATAGTTCAGATGCAAAAACATATCCTGGTGATTTAGAAGAGCGTGCGATCTTAACTGCTATTGAAGCAATGAAAGAAGTCATTAAGGCAGATTCGCAACAAAAATAAAAAATACAGGAGTTTATATTATGGTAAAAGAACAAACAGAAGTATCTAAATCAAAAGTCCCTTTATATGTCAGTGCTTATGAAACATTATATAGTTTGATGGCAGATGGGCATTATTTACCAGGAGATAAACTCCCGAATGAAAACGAATTGGCTAAAATGTTAAACATTAGTCGAGGTACTTTACGACAAGCGTTACTTCTTTTTCAAGAAGACGGACTTATCATTAATAAACATGGCTCGGGTAATTATGTCACAGAAAAAATTGCTAAAACATCAGAAGGTTTAGAAAAAAAGACCGTTATTTGTGATCGCTTTTCGAGAGAAAAAGGAAAATGGACACTGACAAATATTTCTTATCAACCTGCAACTAAAATTATTAGTGAAACTTTGCGTATTGATAATGAAAAGTTGGTTGTTCTCTTTGAATTGATTTATTGTGTCGATGATAAGAAAATCAGTTGCATGGATATATTTTTACCGTATGATATTTTACAACATGAAAATATATCATTAAATAATTATGATGACATGCAAACGTTCATTTTTAATTATATTGCCCAAAAGACAAATGAGTCTTATGTTGATTTGCGTGTTATTGATGTTAGAAGTCGTATCGCAAAACGATTAGAGATTACAGAAGGCAGTTCATTGTGTTGTTTTTATGAAGTAATGTATACAGAAATGGGCATACCAACTGTTTATACAAAATCATATTGTGTACCGTCTGAATATAATTTTTATATTCATTCTAAAAGATAATATTCTTTTAAAAAGATTGAATTTTGATTTTATTATATTGAGAAAAATTTTGGTAGGAATGGATCATATTCATTCCTACTTTTTGGTGTTGATGGCTTCCAAAAGGAAGCTATCAACACCTTTTTATTATTTTATAGTGTTTATAAAGTTTTATTGAAATAGAGGCATAGAAGATTTTTTAATCATACGTTATTTTTCTTAGTGGGAGAAAAGTACAAAAAGATTTCTTGTTTTTATTAACTCATATTATTTGACAGAGAACTTTTTTATGTTTAGAAGATAGTTTCAAAGAATACGTTAAAAATACGACTATCCTATTTGTTTTTATTTTCCTTTCCTAATAACATAAGCTATAATAAACAAGCGTAGATGAAACAGTAAATAAAGGAGTTGCAAATATGAGCACAATTCAATGGTTTCCAGGGCATATGGCAAAAGCCAAGAGGGAAGCAATCGAGAAATTAAAATTAGTGGATATTGTCATTGAATTATTGGATGCCCGCATTCCTTATTCAAGTCGTAATCCGATGATTGATGAGATTGTGGGTGAAAAAAAGCGTCTTGTAGTATTAAATAAAGTTGACTTAGCTGATGACAAACTCACAAAAGAATGGGTATCCTATTTTAAAGAACGAAGTATTGATATTTTAACTATTTCTGCAAAAGACGGAAAAGGATTAAAACAAATTCAAGAAAAACTGAAAGACATGATGTCTGAAAAGTTTGAAAAATTACGTGCAAAAGGCTTGAAATCACGTCCGATTCGATTGATGATTTTAGGTATCCCAAATGTTGGAAAATCAACGTTAATCAATCGCTTTATTAAAAAAAATAAAGCTGTGACAGGTAATAAACCGGGAGTAACAAAAGGACAACAATGGTTAAAGTTAGGAACAGAATTTGAATTGTTAGATACACCGGGGATTTTATGGCCGAAGTTTGAGGATGAAAGTATTGGGAAAAAATTAGCCTTAACAGGTGCCATTAAAGATACGATTCTTCAACTAGAAGATGTGTCTTTATTTGCGATTGACTTTTTTGCTCGTTATTATCCTGAATCATTCAAAAAATCATTTGGTTTAACCCAAGAAAACTTAGACTTACCAAATGCAGAATTATTGATGTATATGACGGAACGTATGGGACTAAAAGACGATTACGATAAAGCAAATGAAAAAATTATTTTTGATATTAGAAGTGGCAAATTAGGTGGCTATACATTGGATCATGTATCGGATATGTTATTGGAAGAAGAGGATATGTAATGACAAAATGGACAACGTCGCAAATTAAGGATGCATTGAACAGTATACAACATAAACAGGATATACCTGTGGAATGGTATCAAGATGAGAGAAAAAGTGTTCAACAGGCGTTAAAAAGTTGGGAAGACAAGCTAGTAAAATTCAAGAAACTTCAAGAAAAATTAGATAGTATGCTATCTTTTGAAAAAGCATTGACAAAAAATGGATACAAAGCTATTGCAGGAATTGATGAAGTTGGACGTGGACCACTAGCAGGACCAGTTGTTGCAGCGTGTGTTATGATGCCAATGGATACCTTTATTTTATCAGTGAATGATTCAAAACAATTATCTGAGAAAAAAAGAGAGAAATTATATAAAGAGATTATGGCAAATGCAATTAGTGTTGGTATTGGCATTGTTGAACCGAATGATATTGATACATTAAATATTTATCAAGCAACAAAAGTAGCTATGCAACAAGCCGTTGATAAAATGTCAATAAAACCAGATTTCTTATTGATTGATGCGATGACATTAACAAATGATTTACCACAAGAAAGTTTGATTAAAGGTGATGCAAGAAGTTATAGTATTGCCTGTGCAAGTATTATCGCTAAAGTAACACGAGATAGAATGATGTGTGAGTATGCTCAACACTATCCACATTATGCTTTTGATAAAAATGCTGGATATGGCACAAAAGATCATTTATTAGGTTTAGAAAAATATGGTATAACGCCTATTCATCGTAAAAGTTTTGAACCGATTAAAACGATGTTAAACAACAATTTTCACCAATAAAGTGAAAATTGTTGTTTTTTGCATATATAGTATATAAAAAAGAAAAGGAGAAAAGAAATGTTTCAAGATGTACTTTTACTTTTTATTCATGCGTCTTACGGTACTTGGAAAGACGGTATTGATTTGGTGAAGTGTCTATTACACTATCAACATATACAAACAGCCATTTATCATGTGTTGGATAAACAGAAAGCACAGCAGTTTTTAGTTGATTTAAAGCAGATTGAACAGATTAGGGCAATGTATCAACAACATCAAATAAAAATTATAACGATTTTTGATAGTGTTTATCCGATAGATTTATTACGAACACGTAGACCGCCTCTCGTTTTGTTTTGTAAGGGACAGATTGATTTGCTTAAGGATAAAAAGATAGGTGTTTTTAGTTCTAGGTATTTTGATCACTATGGTGAACAAGTGCTTTCAAATGTGTTAATGAAAAGTCATTATGACGTATTTGTGAGTAGTTTATGCGACAAGCATATTGGTCAATTATATGAACAAACGTTAATAGCACATAAAAAATGTATTGCTGTTTTGGCAACAGGTTGTGATGTGTCCTATCCTTTAAAATATATTTTCTTACAAAGACGCTTACAAGAAAAGGGCTTGATTATTACAGAATATCCGTTAGGAACATTTTTTAATAAACAAGTATTAAAGCGACAAATGGAGTTAGTTGTAAGTTTGTCGGATAAAATCTGTGGTATTCAAACTTGTTCACATCATATTGCGGTTGAGTTTACACTCGAGCAAGGAAAATCTTTATTTGTACCACCGCATTCATTATTTTTAAAACAGGGTGATAATCAACTCATAAAAGAAGGTGCTATTCCATTATTAAGTCCAACAACAT
Source organism: Carnobacteriaceae bacterium zg-84 (assembly GCA_013874835.1). Classification (NCBI taxonomy): domain Bacteria; kingdom Bacillati; phylum Bacillota; class Bacilli; order Lactobacillales; family Carnobacteriaceae; species Carnobacteriaceae bacterium zg-84. The sequence goes on from CP059430.1 coordinate 659,825, forward strand.
TAAACGAGGAATGAGAGTACCTATTTAGTTGTGTTTATGGTATAATTTTTTTATAAAGGACATTTTTGGAGGTTATTATGACACAAAATTTATATGATATTGCTAACGAATTGGAACGTGCTTTACGTGTATCAGAACCAGTGAATGCATTAAGAGAAGTAATTCAAAAAATTGAAGGAAATGCACAAGCAAAAGAACAGTTTGAAGCATTTAAAGCATTGACAGAAAAATTCCAAACAATGCAAATGACAGGTACACAGCCAACAGAAGAAGATTTAAAAGAAGCTGAGGAAGTATCTAAAAAAGCACAAGATAATGAATATATTATGGAATTGGTGAAAGCTGAGCAAACATTAAGTGTTCTTATGGAAGACTTAAATCGTATTATTACAAAACCACTTTCAGAATTATATCATCCAGAGAACGCATAGTTCTCTTTTTTCTTACAATATGGAACGGAAAGGTACTGTATGAGTATTCAATTTTTACACATTTCAGATATACATTTGGATAGTCCATTTCATCATATTCGTAATATTTTTCCAGAGTTGATGATAAAATGCCAAGAGGCGAGTAAAATATCTTTTCAATATTTGGTAACGTATGCTATTGAACAGCAGGTTGATATTGTGGTGATTGCAGGGGATAGTTTTAATAGTGTATATCCAAGTGTGTCTGCACAGTTATTTTTTAAGGAACAATTACAGCGATTAGTGGATCATCATATTCAAATTGTGCTATGCCATGGAAATCACGATTATGTACGTCTGCCTAAAATTGTTGCTTTGCCAGAGAAAGTGTATGTATTTGATGAACATGTTGAAACATTTGTTTTAACGACAAAATCTCAAGAAAAAGTAGCCTTTAGTGGTTTTAGTTATCATCATGTACATGTGCAAGATAGAAAAGTAACGCATTATCCAGTACGGTTTTCAAATGTTGATTACCACGTAGGTGTGTTACATGGTGCATTAGAAAGTATCGCAACAGAAAAGGGATTGTATGCACCTTTTTCTTTAAGTGAATTAAACAGTAAACACTATGATTATTGGGCATTAGGACATATTCATAAACGATCTATTTTACAAGAAAAGCCTCCTATTGTATATGCTGGTAATATTCAAGGATTAAATTGCAAAGAAACAGGAAAAAAGGGAGCATATCTTGTGACTTTAGACAAAGGCAAAGAGGCAGTACTTGAATTTATTCCTGCGGAAACAATTTTATGGGAACATGTGACACTTTCGTTATCTGAATGCTCTACTGTAGAAGATGTGCAATCTTTACTAAAAAAAGAGGAAATAACATCTTCACAGCAAACAAAAATTATATCGATCGACTTCATAGAGCATGCACATATTCCAGAAGAATTACGACAATTTTTACAAACAGATGAGGCATTACAAGTGTTATCACAAAACGCTATGTATATATATCGTTTAACATTTTTATCATCCCATACACATACATTAAATTTAAATGTATCCATGGAGAAAAAATGGGGGAACATACAACAATATGGTGTTGAAAATAAAGAGTATCAGACGGCTCTGCAATCATTGTTTAAAAATACAACGATAAGAACGCTCTTTCCTGATTTATTACATGATGATGTCTTTAAAGAAGAAGTTTTCTCAAAAGCAATAAATACTGTTGAACAGCAGATAAATCATTAAAGAGAAAGGAGGTAATTCATGCGTCTGTCAAAATTACATATATATGGATATGGGAAATGGAGTAATAAAATCATTGATTTAACGGAAGATTTGGTGGTTTTTACAGGTCATAATGAAGCGGGTAAGTCCACTTTACAATCGTTTATTAAGAGTATTTTATTTGGATTTCCAACAGCACGTAAAAAGGATATTAACCAATATATTCCAAAAACAGATACGCAATATGGTGGACAAATTGTACTAGAAGATACCCAATATGGAACGGTTATTGTTGAACGAGTTAGACAGTTAAAAGGTTCAGCCAGTGGCATATTAACAATAAAAAATGAAAAAGGTGATACACTTCCAGATAATGTATTAGATGATATATTAGGGAATGTCACACAAGATATTTATGATAGTTTTTATGCACTACAATTATCTCATTTACAAGAGTTGACAAAAGTAGATGCCAATGATTTAAATCGTTATTTTTTAACGATTGGTACAAGTGGTAGTGATACATTGTATCAATTAAGAGATATGTGGCTATCTAAAGCACAAGGATTGTATAAACAATCTGGAAGCAATCCATTACTCAATCAAAAATTAACATTATTGAAAAAACTAGATGAAAAATTACAATATTTACAAAATCAACAAGAAACCTATGCACAATTATTAGCGGATAGACAAGACGTTTTATCTTCTAAAGAAGAATTATTTCAAAAAGAAACAGCATTGAAACAAGATATTCAATCCATTGAAAAAGGACTTGCACTATATGGCATATTAGTAGAATCTCAACAAATAGAATTAGAATATGGACAGTTTAAATCAGTTTCGATACCGGAGCATGCGAAAGAAACATTGCAGAAGATTGATGAACAAATCGCTTATTATGATAAACAGCTTGGGACATTAAAACAACGTACAGTGAGTGCAACACAAGAAGTTGATTTAACTTGGTACAAAGAACAGGCACATTTGATTAAACAGACCATTCAATTATTGCCAAAAATTGAACAGTTTATGCAAGTATTATTAAAGTCTGATTATGAAAAAAGTGTGAAAGAAGATGCTTTGTTATTAGAATGTCAACGTTTTGATATAGATAGACTACCAAATGAGGCTTACCAAAAAGATGATACATTTGAAATGCTGTGTCAAGAAGAGGAAGCTATTTCACAAGAAAGAATCCCTTTAGAAGAACAAATAAAAACTCTTAAACAACGTTTGTTAGATAAACAAGATCGACTAGAACAACTTAGAAAATCACCTATTTCTAGACTGAAACAAGAAAAACCAAGTGCGATATGGTGGATAAGTGCTTTGTTTGGATATATTTTGAGTATAATTGCCTTTGTTTTTATGCCTGTTTATATTGGTATATTAGTAGCCGTTTTAAGTAGTGGACTAATAGCATATTTTGCGGTAGAGCAACGGCATTATTATCAAGCAAAAAAAGAGCAGGATACAAAAAAATACTATATTAACGAACAAATAAAAGAAGAAGAACAGCGTCTAAATATAGAGGTAACAGCTTTAAAAGATTTACAGAATGAATTGCGTTTATTGCAAGATAAACAACAAATCTTTGAGAATAAAGCTATATCATTTAAACAAGCCTATGCTATACCTGAAGTACTTTCTTTGAAGCAGTTAAAATCTCTTGACTATGCATATGACTTAAAACATTCTCTTGAGAATATTCAAGCTCAACAAGATATGTATCATCAACAAGTTCAAAAATGGTTAGCTTCTTTTTCATTTTATGAACAACAGTATCCATTACTCGAAACAGATTTAGATGATGTGTCGCATTTAAGACAAGTATTAACAAATTTTAAAAAATATGTTGATACAATGAATATTGTCGTTGCAAAAGAGCATCAAAAATCAGAACAACAAAAGCAATTAGCTTATGATATAGCAACTTTAAATCAAGAAATCACACTTTTAAAAACGAATCGTCAGCATTTATTGGATGAAGTAGGTGTAAAAGATACAGCAAGTTTTTATGAAAAAGTCATGTTGTATGAAAAAGCAAAACGTTTTTTAGATAGACAAGTACTTTTACAAGAGCAATTACAATCTTCGACGGTGGATTTAAGTGTCTATGCAGATAAACAAGCTATTGAAGAAAATCTCCAACAAAAACAGGTATATTTAAACGACATAATACGTCAGCAAGCTGATGTTTATAAACAGTTGGCATCTGTTGAGGAGAGCATGAAGCGATTAGAAAAGGATGGGGAGTACACACAAGTTTTACAAGAATATACATCGTTAAAAGACGAGGTGTATGACTTGATGAGTGAGGTTGGAAGTTATTTGTTGTCAGCAAGATTCATTGAAATGTTGTTGAGTGTTGGTACTTCGGGACATTTAGATGATTTATTAGTTGAAGCTTCGAAACTATTTGCAAAGCTGACACATCAACGTTATGTTGCATTAACCTTTGATAAAGAAACAATTCGAGTGGTTAAGGCAAATAGCGATGTTTATTTATTACATGAATTATCGCAAGGAACTTTGGAACAATTATATGTTTCTCTACGATTTGCTTTTATTCGATATATTTCAAGCCGCTTATCCTTACCTGTTTTGATTGATGATAGTTTTGTGAATTTTGATAAAACAAGATTGACTGTTGTATACGAGTTATTAGAAGATTTGTCAAAAACAAATCAAGTCTTGTATTTCACATTTGATACAGATATAGAAAATCAATTAAAAGAAAAGGTACAAATAGAAAGATTACACGCATAGATGGGAGGAGTGTGTGATGACGAAAAAATTATATGATTATGTTGTTGGGGAAGACATGAATTTACCTGTTTTGATTAAAGCGGCAGATGTTCGTTTAACCAAAATGGATAAAGAATACATAGCTTTTACCTTTCAAGATAAAAGTGGACAAATGGATGCAAAATTTTGGGGAGCATCAAAAGAAGATATTGAGGCATTTCAAGTGGGTAAAGTTGTTTTATTGATAGGACAACGTGATGTCTATAAAAATACCCCCCAAATAAAAATAACAAGTTTAAAACTAGTAGAAAATGCTCGCGTGGAGCATTTTATGGAAAGAGCCCCTATGGATGTGTTAGAAATAGAAGAAGAAATGAATGTGGCTTTGTGTTGGATAGAAGACGCTATTATGGCACGTATTGTACGCTATATTTATCAAAAATATAAGCAAGTATTTTATGAATACCCGGCTGCTAAAAGACATCATCATGCTTTAGTCGGGGGATTGAGCTACCACACTTTGTCTATGCTTCGATTGGCAAAATCTGTATCAGAACAGTACCCAGAAATTAATTTATCATTATTAGCAGCAGGTGTTGTCCTACATGATATTGGTAAAGTTGTTGAATTATCAGGTAGTGTTGGAACAGACTATACATTAGAAGGAAATTTGATTGGGCATATTGTCATTATGTCAGATGAAATTACAAAAGCGTGTATTGAGTTAAATATTGATGATAAAAAAGAAAGTGTTCTATTATTAAAACATATTGTATTATCGCATCATGGTAAATTAGAATACGGCTCTCCAGTTGTACCTAAAATACTAGAAGCAGAAGTATTACATCATTTGGATATGTTAGATGCAACATTAAATATGATGACAAATGCTTTAGAGAAAACAGAAGCAGGGCAATATTCTGATAAAATCTATGGTTTAGATAATCGAATGTTTTATAAACCCAAATGATGCGTTGATAATATATCGAGTTAAAAAGAGTGAACTAGCAGCGACTAGTTCACTCTTTTTAGTATAAAGGAAGTATAAATAAAATTTGTTATAATCTAAATTACTGTGTATATCAAAGAAATAACTAAACAGATACAATACTGCTTTTTCTATATAGCTATACAGGAATAACATCGATGAAAAGATAGTTATTCTAAAAGGTTTAATCCCTTGATATGACTGTTTTTTGATGTTTTTATTTTATAGTAAATCTTCTTATGATACGCTTCAAGTTTAAGACATGTTTTGATAGTTACAAAAGGTAGCCTTTATATTAGTTGTTTTTTATCAATCCATAAAAATATTATCTGTAATACAATAAAAACACTTGTATAGGCAAAGATATATGGCATAATAGAGATTGAAAGCGTTGTAAGGAGGATTGTATCATGAAACGATTATTTGATATTGATCAATGGCATATTATTTCAAATAAATTAGAAAAAGAAGATAAACGTCTACAAGAAAGTTTGACGTCTATTGGAAATGGTTATATGGGTATGCGAGGTTTTTTTGAAGAGGGGTATTCAGGAGATACGCATTTAGGAACTTATATAGCTGGTGTGTGGTATCCAGATAAAACACGTGTTGGTTGGTGGAAAAATGGGTATCCGCAATATTTTGGGAAAGTCATTAATGCAACAAATTTTTTAGCTATAGATATTAGTATTAATGGTAAGCCTTTGGATTTAGCAGTGGATACTATTGAAGATTTTAGTTTAGATTTAAATATGAAAAATGGTGTATTAACACGTTCATTTACGCTAATAAGAGAGGATGCAAAAGTACGGTTTTCATTTGAACGTTTTTTGAGTATTGTGCAACAAGAATTGGCACTTATTTCTCTAAATATAGAGGTATTATCAGATAATGTAAACATAGATATAGCATCTAAATTAGTAGGTGATGTATGTAATGAAGACAGCAATTATGATGAACATTTTTGGGAAAGTGTTTCTTATGGTGTCGAGCCATTATATCTTCAAACGAAAACAACGCATAATCCATTTGAAGTACCTCGTTTTACAGTTTTAACAGCGATGAAAAATGAATGGTCTACCTCTTTTGCGACAGAATATGATGCGACTGATTTTTCTGCACATGAGATATGGCGAGGTATGTTGCATACTGGAAATACATTAAAGTTGATAAAATATGTGTCAGTTGTAACAAGTCGAGATGTTGCCGAAGAAAATCAGCTAGATGTATCTCAGGCTATTTTAGAAAAGGCAAGCCGAAAAGGATACAATGTATTAAAACAAGAACATGAACAAGCATGGAAAAAACGTTGGGAAAAAGCAGATGTGCAAATTTTTGGAGATGATGAGGCACAACAAGGCATTCGTTTTAATATTTTTCAACTATTTTCAACTTATTATGGAGAAGATTCACGATTGAATATTGGTCCAAAAGGATTTACTGGAGAAAAATATGGAGGGGCTACTTATTGGGATACAGAAGCCTATATTATGCCGATGTATTTATCAGTAGCAGATGAGCGTGTAACAGAAGAATTATTAGTGTATCGTTACAACCAATTAGACGGAGCGTATCATAATGCTGCACAACAAGGACTACAAGGTGCGTTGTATCCAATGGTAACATTTACCGGAATAGAGTGTCATAACGAGTGGGAAATTACATTTGAAGAAATTCATCGTAATGGAGCTATTGCTTGGGCAATTTATAACTACACCAATTATACAGGAAACACACAATATTTATTGAATAAAGGAATTGATGTTTTAGTTGGTATTTCAAGATTTTGGGCGGATAGAGTACATTATTCAAAACGGCATGAACAATATATGATACATGGTGTGACAGGTCCAAATGAGTACGAAAATAATGTGAATAATAACTATCATACAAATAATATAGCGAAGTGGACCTTGTCGTATACACTAGAAACAATAAATCAGTTGACACAAGATAAATACAACGCATTAGCATTGACGAAAGAAGAAATGAATAAATGGCAGGATATTGTCAATCGTATGTATTTACCTTATGACGAAACATTGGGTATTTATATCCAACACGATACATTTTTAGATAAAGATTTAACGCCAGTTTCTGAATTGAAACCAGAAGATAGACCTCTCAATCAAAAATGGTCATGGGATAAAATTTTACGTTCGCCATATATTAAACAAGCAGATGTTTTACAAAGTATTTATTTCTTTAATGATACATATACATTTGAGGAGAAAGAGCGTCATTTTAATTTTTATGAACCTTTAACGGTACATGAATCATCGCTTTCTCCATGTGTCCATGCTATTTTAGCTGCTGAATTAGGCAAAGAGAATAAAGCTGTTGAATTATATGCACGTACAGCACGCTTAGATTTAGACAATTATAATCATGATACAGAAGATGGGTTACATATTACGTCTATGAGCGGTAGTTGGTTATCCATTGTACAAGGCTTTGCTGGTATGCGTGTATATAAGAACATGTTAAGTTTTCATCCTTTTGTTCCGAAAAATTGGCAAGGCTATTGTTTTAACATTAACTTTAGACAACGATTATTACACATTTCTGTGGATAAAGAGTACATTACTGTTAAACGTGTTAAAGGAGATGCGCTATCTATTTGTATAAAAAATGAAATCGTTCGATTAGAAGATACTATACGTATTTTATTGTAGTTTGTTAAAGAAAGGGAAGTACAATGATAAAAGGACTTATTTTTGATTTAGATGGTGTCATTACAGATAGTGCAGAATATCATTATCAAGCGTGGAAAGCATTAGGGCAAGACTTAGGCATTCCATTTGATAGAGCATTTAATGAGCGATTAAAAGGAATTAGTCGTATGGAATCTCTTGAATTAATTTTAGAGCACGGTCATCAGTCGGAGCAGTATACACAAAAACAAAAGGAAATATTAGCCGATAAAAAGAATATACATTATTTATCTTTTGTTGAGAAGATGACAGAAAAAGATGTTCTACCAGGTATTCGCGATTTATTAAAAGAGGCAAAACAAAGACAATTAAAAATAGCATTGGCATCTGCTAGTAAAAATGGGCCGATGATTTTAAATCGTTTGGGTGTGCAGTCCTATTTTGATGTCATTGTTGACCCTTCGTCTTTAATACATGGTAAACCAAATCCAGAAATTTATATGAAAGGTGCAGATATGCTTGGATTGCAGCCAAGTGAGTGTATTGGATTAGAAGATGCACAAGCAGGTATAGAAGCGATACATCGTGCAGGGATGTTTGCTGTTGGCATTGGGGATTTCATTGTATTAAAAGAAGCAGATTATATCGTATCAGATACAAGTCAATTACAGTTAGATAAATTATTAGAAAATGCTAGAAAATGACTGAGAGAGGAAAAAAGAATGGAATTAGCATCTTTATATCATAGACCAGAAAGTGAATATGCTTATTTATATACAAAAGATACCATGCACATACGTTTTAGAGCCAAAAAAGATGATGTTAAAGATATCGTGATTTTTTATGGAGATCCGTATTTAATGAGTGAAACGATTGATGCATTACAAAATAAATCTATGAGAAAAATAGCTTCTACTAAGTTATATGATTATTTTCAAGTCAGTGTATGTGCCCCTCATAGACGTTTAGCATATTTATTTGTTGTGACTTCTGTGAATGATACACGGTACATTTATAGTGATAAAGGTGTGAATATTTATTCTGATAAAGGATTACAAACGATTTCTCATTATTTCAGATTGCCTTATTTTCATGAAAAAGACATGGTTAAAACACCTCAGTGGGTAAAGGAAACGGTTTGGTATCAAATTTTTCCAGAACGTTTTGCCAATGGTAATCCTGATTTATCTCCTCAAAATGTGCTATCTTGGGATAGTAAAGAACACCCTAGTCGTACCGATTTTTTTGGTGGGGATTTACAAGGTGTTTTGGATAACCTAGACTATTTAGAAGAACTTGGTGTCAACGGATTATATTTTTGTCCGATTTTTGAAGCGAGTACCAATCATAAATATGACACTATTGATTATATGCAAATTGATAGACATTTTGGTGATAAATCTTTGTTTAAAACATTGGTTGATACTGCTCATCAAAAAGGAATGAAAATTATGCTAGATGCAGTTTTTAATCATCTCGGTCATCACTCAAAACAATGGCAAGATGTTTTAACGCATCAAGAACACTCTAAATATAAAAATTGGTTTCATATTTTACGATTTCCAGTTGGACAAACAGAAATTATAGATATTGAAAATACAAAAGATTTAGAGTATGATACCTTTTCTTTTAGTGCCAATATGCCAAAGTTAAATACAGCTAATGAAGAGGTACAAAAATACTTATTAGATATCGCAACATATTGGATTCGTGAGTTTCACATTGATGCATGGCGATTAGATGTTGCCAATGAAGTAGATCATCATTTTTGGAAGAAATTTTATGAAGAAGCAGTTGCCTTAAATGAAGATTTTTATATTTTAGGAGAAATTTGGCACTCTGCTCAAGCGTGGTTAAATGGTGATGAATTTCATGCTGTGATGAATTATGCTTTTACAGATAGCATTAAAGAAGGTATTCTCACTAAAAAAATAGCACCAGAAGAGATGATAAGTCAACTTCAAGAGCAAATGATGATGTACCGCCAACAGACAAATGAAGTGATGTTCAACTTATTAGATTCCCATGATACACCTCGTGTATTAACTGTAGCAAAAGGAGATAAAAAGCGCGTGATGTGTGCTTTGGCATTTATGTTTATGCAATTTGGGACACCATGTTTGTATTATGGTACAGAAGTAGGAATGACGGGGGAAGGAGATCCAGATTGTCGTAAGCCAATGTGGTGGGATACAGCCAAACAGGATAAAAAAATGTTGAATTTTACCAAACAGTTAATTCACTTTAGAAAGAGTTACGCTGATGTATTAGGAACAGGAGATGTTCAGCTTACATGTGAACATCATCTTGTGACGATAACACGAACATGTGGAAAACGTATGCTAAAAGGTTATTTTAATTTAAGTGAAAATCAAATTGCTTTAGAATGCACGTCAGTTTTTTCAACACAAGAAAAAAAGGGTATCTTATCTCCTAATGAATGTACTATAGAATATGCTGTCTTTTAAAGGATTTATGTCAAAAGTGCATTTTTATGTACATCAAAACCGTTATTTAAACCATTACTTTCATGAAAAACAAAAAAGAAAAGTCTATGCAATCGTATTTTTGCGATTTATGATATAATAAAGCTATCTTAATTTTTGGAGGAAAAAGTATGAAACTAGTAGATAGAAAAGATGTTAACCAAGCACATACATGGGATATGAGCTTGTTGTATCAAACAGATGAAGCCTTTCGAACAGAGTTAAAAACATTTGAGAAAGATATTGAAACATTTAAAGAAACATTTGAAAATACATTAAACACAATCGAACAAATGGACTTAGGTGTGAAAGCGTACGAAGTGTTGCTTGAAAAACTTTATCGCTTATCTCACTATGCGGAATTACCAATGACAGTAGACCGTTTCAATGATACTGTTGTGGAAAATGCCACATTATTTGAAGCAGTTGCTTCTAAATTTGCAGCCTATACAAGTTTCTTTGAAACAGAATTATCTGGATTAAATGACGATATATTAGATACATTTGTTGCTGAAAAACGTTCAGATTTAGCGTATTTCTTTGAAAAAATTAAACGTGCAAAAAAACATACATTGTCTAAAGATGTTGAACAAATCATTGCAAGTTATGAAAGTCTACCGTCCTTTTATAACTTATACGAAGTGACAAAATTTGAAGATATGCAATTTGATTCGTTTGAAGTAGACGGAAAAACATACGAGAATAGTTATGTTTTATATGAAAACTTACATGAAATGGATAATAACACATCTGTGCGTCGCCAAGCAGCAAAAAGTTTCTATAAAACATTGCGTGCGTATCAAAATACAACAGCCAATGAATATATTTCACATATTAAACGTGAAAAAATGTTGGCAACAGCTCGTGGTTATGAAAGTGTGATTGACTATTTATTAGATAAACAAGATGGAAATCGTGATTTATATGACAGACAAATTCGTGTCATTATGCAAGAATTAGCACCACATATTCGTCGTTATATTAAACTTTTAGCAAGAGAACATGGTATTTCTGATATGCAATTTGCTGATTGTAAAATCAATTTAGACCCAGAATTTGAAGTAGATATGACAATCGAAGAATCTCGTGATTATTTGAAAAAAGCATTAGGCCTTTTAGGACAAGACTATGTGGCGATGATTGATGAGAGCTATGATAAACGTTGGACAGATTTCCCACAAAATATTGGAAAAAGTACGGGTGGATTTTGTGCAACTGTTAAAGATGTGGCAGCATTCATTCTATTATCATGGACAGGTAAAATGAATGAAGTATTTGTCTTAGCACATGAATTAGGACATGCATATCACTTCATGTCCACTGGTAAACACCAATCTATTTTAAATTTTGATTGTCCATTATATTTTGTTGAGGCACCATCAACATGTAATGAAGTTATTGTATCGAATTATCTATTAAGTACAAGTACAGATGCACGCTTTAAACGATGGGTTATTAGTAATATGATTAGTCGTACATATTTTCACAATATGGTAACGCACTACTTAGAAGCTGTATACCAAGATCGTGTATACAAAAAAGTTGACAATAACGATATGCTAACAGCAGATGTATTAAATCAAATCAAGAGAGAGGTTTTAGAAGAATTTTTTGGTGATAGTCTTGTTGTTAATGAAGGTGCTGAATTAACATGGATGCGTCAACCACATTATTACATGGGATTATACCCATACACTTACTCAGCAGGTTTAACAATTGGAACAGCTGTTGCCAATAAAATGAATGAACAAAGTCAAGTAGATGCATGGTTAAACACACTAACAAAAGGTAGCAGCATGTCTGCACTTGAATTAAGCCAATTAGGTGGTTGTGATGTATCAACAGAACAACCATTAAAAGAAGCGATTGCTTATGTTGGACATTTAGTTGATGAATTATACCGTTTAACAGATGAATTAAAATAAAACAGAAAACCAGAGTGAACCGATAGTTCACTCTGGTTTTGTGATATTAGGATAAAATTTATAGCCTATCAAAGAATTGTTATAAATAGTATTTTTGGTTTTTAGAACGCATAAAAAAACATTTATTATATGTGGATTTATTGTTAGAAATATGATTGTAATGGGGGTAGGGTGCATTTACACATTTTTCTTTAAGTTGTATAATTATCATACAGAAAACACTCCAGTATTTTTATTTATTTTGAGAAGGGGATATTTTATAAATAGTTGTTATATCGTTTTATATAAGTTATTGAGTTTTAAACGAATAGTTGGTTAAATAGAGGGTATGATATAAAAATAAAAAGTAAGGAATGTTTTCTGTATATCTATAGGGCGTATCTTTCCCTATCCTATAACCATACGAAAAAACACCAATTATTTTATGAAATAATTGGTGTTTTTTCTTATTTTTTCATTAAAGGGACAATATATTTTTTCATAGAAAAATATAGAATAGGTGCAATAATTGCTGTAATGGTTGAGGTAATGAATGTATTGGTCATACCGATAAGTGTGGCGATAAACGTCGTTCCATTTCCGATAATAAAGGCATTTGTGATATATTTTCGAGTGAAAATCACAATGATTTTAGTTAAGCCTGCAATAAAAGCTAGTAGTGTTACATTTGTTAATGTGTCTTTTTGGTGAAGTTGACGATAACAAATACCCAATACAGCAACAACAATTAAAGATTCTAGGACTGTAAAGACAACAGAGTTGGCATAGCCACTTAATAAGTCGAAAATACCAAAACCAACAGATGCAGCAATCATAGCACTTTTTGTTCCAAGAATAAAAAATGTCACTACAACAAGAGCATTTCCTAAGTGCACCATGACTTTTGGAGCAATTTCAATTCTAAATAAATAAGTACCAATAAAAATAATAGCAGCGAATAAAGCTGTTAAAATAAGTTGTTTAAATTCTTTATTTTTCATGCGAGTATCCTTTCAGTAATTGTATATGTTTAGATAAATTTGGTAGTTGTTTTTCAAAGACGATACCATAAAGTGTATTTTTTTTTGAAGATAGTGTATCATCTAAGCAGGCAATAATGAAATCGAGTGTCGTTTGTACAGCTTGATGAATAGGGATATGTTGAATTAGTAATGAGCTTATTAGTGCTGAGCAAATATCTCCAGTTCCTGAAAAATAATGTGGGATATACTTTGTATCGCAGTATCCATATACGCCGTGATGTAAATAGGCAACACCGATTTTACCTTGTTCAAAGGAGATACCTGTTAAAATCACAGTTTGTGTTTTTTCATTGGATAGAGCATGTAAAATATTTAAAATATCCTCTTGTGTATATTGGTCAGGAATTGGTTTATTCAATAATAGACAAGCTTCTGTTAAATTGGGTAAAATAATATCTGCTTTATCGCATAACGATTTCAATACCATTGGATAATCATGTGGAAATCCACTGTACAATTTACCATTATCTGCCATAACGGGATCTACAATTAGTAAGTCTGTATCTGGTAAATGGTCTAAAAATAGTTTGACTTGTTCTTTATGACCAAAATAACCAGTTAGAATAGCATCAAAAGTTAAGTCGATATTTTTTTTCCAGTGATGTAAAATGTCTTCTAAATCTGATGTTAATATGTGTTTATAAACATTTGGAAATCCTGTATGTGCAGAAAGTAAAACCGTAGGTAATAAATGCGTTTCAATCTGCGTTGTTGCTAAGATAGGTAGCGTAACAGAAATCGCCACTTTTCCAAGACAGGATAAATCATTTACAACGAGTAATTGTTTCATGAATTGCCCCTTTCTAATAAAGATGTTGATTTATTTTAACAAAGTTTATCACAAAAATCTAATGTTTTGGAGTATAATAAATTAAAAAGGTGACAAAGAAAGGAAGTTATCAAATATGTATGTAACAAGATTATTGAAAAAATATTTATTATTAGGAGAACAACCAATACTTCACGAAATGGCTCCTAATTTTAATGGCGTGACAAGTAAAGGTGATGCTATTTCTTTAGAACAATTAAAAGGAAAAGTGACGATTATTAGTGTTATTCCAAATATCAATACACCGGTTTGTGACATGCAAACAAGAGCATTTAATAAACAAGTTAGTGAATTAAACGATGTTACACTCGTTACAGTTGCGAAAAATACACCAGAAGAATTTAATAATTGGTGTGCATCAAAAGGTGTCGATATGATTATGTTACCAGATATTGAAAAAAACTTTGGTATGGCGTATGGTATTGTTATGGATGAATTAGACGTGTTGGCACGTTCTGTATTTGTCATTGATAAAGAAGGACGTTTGGCATATATAGAAATTGTGCCTAAAATGACACAAGAACCAGACTATGAAAAAGCTTTAGAGGTTGCTAAAGAGTTGGTAGGATAAATATGAAGAACAGACCATAGAGATTATTCTATGGTTTTTTCATATTCAATAGGATATCGTCTAGGATACTTTTTTTCATACATAAAATATGGTATGATTATAGATACAAAAAAAGAAAGTGATAATAGTTTATGATAAATGAAGAAACGTTTAAACGCATTAAACAATTAACCGAATTACAAGCAACAAGTGGATTTGAACATAATGTTAGAGAATATATGAAAACACAACTTGCACCATTAGTAGATAAAATCGAACAAGATGGTCTAGGTGGTGTTTTTGGTGTGAGAGAACATCAAGATAAACAGGCTCCTAGAGTGATGTTTGCTGCGCACATGGATGAAGTAGGTTTTATGGTGACACATATTACAGATAGAGGTTTGTTTAAAGTGACATCTTTGGGAGGTTGGAATCCTTATGTTGTTTCTGCACAACGCTTTACACTGCAAACAAAACAAGGTGATTATACCTGTGTTTCTTCATCAGTTCCTCCGCATTTATTAAGAGGTACAAACCAATCTGGAGATATCTCTATTGACAATATTTTATTTGATGCCGGATTTGAGTCTAAAGATGAAGCAATTGCTTATGGTGTAAGACCGGGAGATACGATTGTGCCAAAAGTTGAAACAGAATTATTGGCGAATAAAAAACGGATTGTATCAAAAGCATGGGATAATCGTTATGGATGTGCTGTATTATTAGATGCTCTTCAAACAGTAAAAGATGATACATTAAAAAGTACCATTATTGCTGGAGCAAATGTGCAAGAAGAAGTTGGCTTAAGAGGTGCAAAAGGGTCTACTGTTTTATGCCAACCGGATGTTTTTTTTGCGGTAGATTGTTCACCAGCAGATGATTTACAAACAACAAATGGTACATTTGGGCATCTTGGAAAAGGAACGTTATTACGTATTTTAGATCCCGGTTTTATTTTGTTAAAAGGAATGAAAGAGTATTTATTGGATACGGCTGAAACACATGGTATTCCATATCAATACTTTGTTTCTAAAGGTGGAACAGATGCTGGTGCAGCTCATCAAATGAATACAGGGATACCAAGCGCTGTGATTGGTGTTTGTGCAAGATATATTCATACACATCAAACAATTTTCGCTATTGAAGATTATGAGGCTGCTAAAGAAATGATCGTACACATTATGAGAACATTTGATAGCAGTACACTTGATACAATTAAACGAATGAATGGGTAAGGAGAATATGATGTTTTTAGCATTTTATAATAAAGAACATGTTGGAGATACGCTTTTATTAGTTCGTAAGGAAACAGATGAACCAGTAGACTTTGAACGTGTAGACGATGTGACACGTGTGTTTATCAAAGAAACAAATGAAACAGTAGCTTATAATATTTTCAATATATCTGAGAAAATGACACTTGAAGGGCATGGACAAGTCTTACTAAGAGATGATCAAGTTGTGATGTTGAATGAGCTATTATCTAAATATCAATGGGAAACTATTACCGTAGATAATACACCTAAATTTGTGATAGGACATGTGGATACATGTGTTGATCATACTGATTCAGATCATCTACATGTAACAACTGTGTCTGTTGGGCAAGATAAACCATTACAAATTGTATGTGGAGCACCTAATGTAGAAGTAGGACAACGTGTAGTTGTCGCAAAAGTTGGAGCAGTGATGCCAAGTGGCATGATTATTTGGGACGGAGAACTACGTGGTATTGCCAGTCAAGGTATGTTATGTTCTGCTAGGGAATTACAGTTACCAAATGCACCTGATAAAAGAGGTATTTTAGTGTTAGACGAGGGAATAGTTGGACAGCCTTTTCCTTTGGTGTAGGAGGAGAAAATGATTGATTTTCCAAATTATTTAATCCATAATGGGTATCCTAGATTAGAAAAGCGTCAAATGAAATCTGAAATCGTTCTATCAAAACCATTTCAGCATGTGCGAGATGAACAAGCAAAACAACGATATGAAAAGAAGCGTGACGACGAATTAAAGCAATTAGAAAAACGTCAATCACGTCCATTTGTGAGAAGTGAAGTGCCGTCTTTGTTAAAAGGTATGGAGAAAAAAACGCCAGTTGATTATAGAAGTCTTTATGGGCGTTTATCTGTTTCAGAGGAAGATTTGTTGCTCTTTGCAGAAAATAGTCGACAGTTATATCATGATTTGTCGAAGTTATCACAATTATTAGAAGAAGAAACACAGAGTCATCCAGACGTGAATAAAAAAGCAAAAAAAGTACAAAAACGTGGTTTAAATCGTTCTATAAATGGTATTTTAGAGCAAGAAAATCGTGATATAGCGTATTTATCGAACCGTGTAGAAAGAGAGAATATATATGACTGAAGAGAAAATTTATCATTTCACGGGGATAAAAGGATCTGGAATGAGTGCTCTTGCACTCGTTTTAAATGGAAAAGGGAAAAAAGTTCAAGGTAGTGATAAAACAGAATATTTCTTCACACAAAAAGGATTGGAAGACCAACGTATTCCGTTATATGATTTTTTACAGGCAACCTTAGACAATCAACATATAGTTATTGCTGGAAATGCGTATACGGATGATCATGAAGAATTGGTACAAGCAAGAGAAAATGGAGCGGAAGTCATTCGTTATCATACATTTTTGGGAGATTTGATTAACCAATATACGAGTGTTGCGATAACTGGTTCTCATGGAAAAACAACTACAACTGGATTATTATCTCATGTTTTAAAAACATTGAAACCAACAAGTTATTTAATTGGAGATGGTACAGGTTTTGGAGCAAATGATGCAGAATATTTTGTGTTAGAAGCATGTGAATATCGTCGTCATTTTTTGGCATATCATCCAGATTATGCCATTATGACAAATGTGGATTTCGATCATCCTGATTATTATAAAAATATTGATGATGTATTTTCTGCATTTGAAGCATTTGCCAAGCAAGTAAAAAAAATAGTCGTTGCATGTGGCGATGATGCTTATTTACCACGTTTAAAATCATTAGGTAATGTCATGTACTATGGATTTAAAGAAACTAATGATTTTATAGCGAGAAATATTGAACGTGCACAAGACGGGTCAAAGTTTGATGTGTATGTCAAAGAGCAATTTTATGGAACGTTCCACATTCCAACGTATGGATTGCACAATGTTTTAAATGCATTAGGTGTGATTTCATTATGTTATTTAGAAGGTTTTAAAGCAGAAGATGTGGCAAAAGCTTTATTAACATTTTCTGGTGTAAAACGTCGTTTTTCAGAAAAAATTGTGGGTAGTATGACTATTATTGACGACTATGCACATCATCCATCTGAAATTGCCGCGACACTAGATGCTGTGCATCAAAAATATCCAGATAAAGAAGTGATTGCGGTATTTCAGCCACATACGTTTACACGTACCGTTGCACTTTTAGAACAATTCGCTCATGTTTTATCAACAGCAGATAAAGTTTATTTATGTGATATTTTTGCCTCTGCACGAGAAACAGTTGGCGATGTTACTGTTCAAGATTTAGCAGATAAAATTACAAAAGATGTCCAAATTTTGCATAAAAACAATTTATCTTTGTTATTAGATTATAAAGATGCAGTTATTGTTTTTATGGGAGCAGGCGATATTAACAAAATTGCGAATGATTATACGAATTTATTAGGTCAATTACAATTAAATAAAAATTAAACATTTAAAATATACGGTACCGTTATATGTATACGGTACTGTTTCTTTATAGAAGGGAGACAACAATGTCAAAGAATAAATTACTGTTAATTGATGGAAGTAGTTTAGCTTTTCGTGCATTTTATGGACTATCTTATTTAGATAAATTTAAAACAAAAACAGGACTACATACAAATGCTCTATATGCTTTTCATACGATGCTCGATAGTATGATGAAAAGAGAAGAAGCCACACATATATTGGTTGCATTTGATGCAGGTAAAACAACATTTAGAACAGAGATGTTCACAGAATATAAAGGTGGGCGTGATAAAATGCCTGAAGAAATGGCTGAACAATGGCCATATTTTCGTGTAATGCTCGATGCCTTGGGTATCAAACATTATGAGTTATTGAATTATGAAGCAGACGATATTATTGGAACACTTGCGTCAATGGGTGAACAGGAAAATTTTGAAGTTGTTGTCGTTTCTGGAGATAGAGATTTAATCCAACTAACAAGTGAGCATATTCGTGTGGATATTACTAAAAAAGGTTCGGAAGTATATGCCTATACGCCTCAAGTTGTGATGAATGATATGGGAATTACACCGAAACAGTTGATTGATGTAAAGGGCTTAATGGGTGATTCTTCGGATAATTATCCGGGTGTTACAAAAGTTGGTGAAAAAACAGCATTAAAACTCATTCAAGAATATGGTAGTGTTGAAGGTGTATATGATCATGTACAGGACATGAAGACCAGTAAGTTAAAAGAAAACTTGATTACAGATAAAGAAAATGCTTTTTTAAGTAAAAATTTAGCACGTATTTTAACTGATGCACCGATTGATGTTACGTTAGACGACACTTTATATCGTGGGAAAAATATTCCTGCTTTAGAAAAGTTTTATAAAGAAATGGAATTTAAACAATTTTTAAGTCAATTAGATGTGCAAGAAGAAAAAATTGATATTGTTGATAGTGCTTATGAATTTGTAGAAGAAGTTACATCGGATATGGTTTCACAAGACGGTGTTTTTTATATTGAGCTACTGGAGGAAAATTATCATACCGGTACACCAGTAGGAATTGCTTGGTCAAATCAAGGTCGTATTTATGTGTCGCGATGGGAAACATTATTAGCGTCCTCTTTACTACAAAACTGGTTAATGAGTTCACATCCAAAAATCGTATTTGATCGTAAAAAAACAGAAGTAATGTTAAGAAGATATGGATTAAACATTGATTGTATGGCTTTTGATATTTTATTAGCAGCTTATTTATTAAATACAAATTTAACAAATTCGGATATTTCTCAAGTTGCATCGGAATATTACCATACAAGTGTTAAAAGTGATGAAGTTGTTTATGGAAAAGGTGTTAAATTAGCTATTCCAGAACCAATAATTTGGCAACAGCATTTGGCTCAAAAAGTAGATGCACTACAAGCATTGTATCCAATTTTTGATACATTATTAAAAGAACAATCATTGGATGCGTTATATTATGATATGGAAATGCCTTTAGCACATGTACTGGCTCAGATGGAATGTTTAGGGATTAAAGTGAATGATACGACTTTGTTGGATATGAAAGATATATTAGAAGAACGTATCGTTACTTTAGAACAAGAAATTTATGACTTGGCGGGAGAAGTATTTAATATTAATTCACCTAAAAAACTTGGTGAAATCCTTTTTGAAAAACTTGGTCTACCAGCTAGCAAAAAAACAAAAACTGGTTATTCAACAGCGGTTGATGTATTAGAAAAATTATTGTACGTACCAATTGTTGAGAAAATTTTGGATTATCGTCAAATTACAAAATTGAAATCAACGTATGTGGAAGGCTTATTGAAATATATTTCGGATGTGGATCAAAAAGTTCATACACGTTTTGTTCAAACCTTAACACAAACAGGACGCTTAAGTTCAACCGACCCTAATTTACAAAATATTCCCGTCCGTATGGAAGAGGGACGACGTATTCGTAAAGCTTTTGTACCTAGCCATCCAAACTGGAAATTATTATCGGCAGATTATTCACAAATTGAATTGCGTGTGCTCGCACATATTGCTGATGATGAACATATGAAAGAGGCTTTTGTATCTGATGAGGATATTCATACAAGTACGGCGATGAGAGTGTTTGGGGTTGCAAGAGAAGAGGTTGACGATGCCATGAGGCGTCAAGCAAAAGCAGTTAATTTTGGTATTGTTTATGGGATAAGCGATTATGGATTATCTCAAAATTTAAATATTACAAGAAAAGCAGCTAAAGAATTTATAGATCGTTATTTTGAAAAATATCCAAATATACAAAAATATATGCATGATATTGTTGCTTTGGCAAAAAAACAAGGGTATGTAGAAACATTAAATCATAGACGTCGTTATTTACCGGATTTATCGTCTAGTAATTTTAATATTCGTTCATTTGCTGAACGTACAGCAATGAATACGCCTATTCAAGGAAGTGCTGCCGATATTATTAAAATAGCGATGATACGAATGGCACATGAAATGGAGAAACGACATGTTCAGTCAAGAATGCTGTTACAAGTACATGATGAGTTGATTTTTGAAGTGCCTGAAGAGGAAATTGAAATCATGCAAAAACTTGTGAAAGAGGTCATGGAGAACGCTGTGTCATTATCTGTTCCGTTGAAAGTGGATTGTGAAATAGGGGACACATGGTATGATGCGAAATAAATGAGAAAAAAATGATAAAACATATTGACATTTCTCATTGTATACGTTATAGTGATGTTAATTTCATAGATAAACGTTGAAAAGATAAGTAAAAGCATGATGCATATTAAAGAGAGCTTTTGGTTGATGAAAAAAAGCAATGATAGTGCTTCGAAAATGGTCTTGGAGTAAGATATATCTAATAGGTATATCCGTCATGTGTACGATATAACACAACAGTATGATTGTACTGGTAAAGGTGTGTGTTGTAAAGCATACATGAACGTAGAGTGGTAACGCGATAATCCGCCTCTAGTATTTTAAAATACTAGAGGCTTTTTGTTTATCTGACATGAAATAAGTGTATGTAAGAGGTGATGATAGTCTGATACATTAGAAGAGATTGAAACATGGGAAAAAGACTTGTTATAAAAAAGAGGCCAAAGCTGACCTCTTGTATTTATTTCATATCTTTTGAGCTAACCATAATGTCGTCAATTAAACCGTACTCTTTTGCTTCTTGTGCGGTTAACCAATTATCACGATCAGTGTCTTTTGCGATTTTTGTTATTTTTTGACCTGTATTTTTTGCTAAAATTTTATTTAAACGTTCACGTGTAAATAAAATATGTTTTGCAGCAATTTCGATTTCTGTTGCTTGACCTTGAGCACCACCTAATGGCTGGTGAATCATAATTTCTGCATTTGGTAATGCATAACGTTTACCTTTTGCACCAGATGAAGATAAAAAACTTCCCATAGAAGCTGCTAAACCAATGACAATGGTTTGCACATCTGCTTTAATAAAGTTCATTGTATCATAAATGGCTAAACCGGCTGATACGCTTCCTCCTGGTGAGTTGATATATAAATAAATATCTTTTTCAGGGTCTTGTGCTTCTAAAAATAGTAATTGTGCAATAACAGAGTTTGCTACATCATCATCAATAGGGCCACTCAACATAATAATACGGTCTTTCAAAAGTCTTGAATAAATATCGTAAGCACGCTCGCCACGTGATGATTGTTCAATAACAGTAGGCACTAAATTCATTTCTTTCCTCCAAAGATTGTTTTTACTTAGTATAAAAGTATCTTGCGGGTTAGTAAAGTAAAATGTCTTTTATAAATTATTAGAATAGAAAAAGGAGAATATATTATGATAAAACAAATTAAAAAAAGTTTCACAGTTGCTTTAGCAGCATGTTTATTAGGAGCTTGTGGACAAGCTCCACAAATACAAAGTAATCAAGAATCAACAACAAAAGAACCGACAAAAGTAAAAATTGCAGTTGTCGGTAGTCCATCACACGATATTTGGAATTTTGTCGCTGAAAAAGCTAAAAAAGAAAATATTGATTTAGAAGTTATTGAAATGAATGATTATGTTCAACCAAATGTGGCACTATCAGAAGGGTCTATTGATTTGAATGCATATCAACATCGTGCATATTTAAAACAATGGAATACAGAGCATAAAGACGATTTAAAAGAAATAGGTTTAACCATTATTACACCACTATATTTCTTCTCTAATAAAGTAAAATCATTAAGTGATTTACCTGAGGGTGCTAAAGTTGCTATTCCAAAAGAAGTAGCTATTCAAGGTCGTGCGTTAGTTGCCTTACAAACAGCAGGTGTTATTAAATTAAAAGATGGTGGTAGTACAAAATCTTCTTTAACAGATATTGAAAGTAATCCAAAAAATATTGAGTTTTTAGAAGTTGAATCTGCCCAAGCAGTGCGTACATTAGATGATGTACACGCAGCAACAATTGGAGGTTCTTTTGCAACAGATGCAGGTCTATCTATTAAAGACAATATTTTCACAGATGCAGATTATTTAGATACAATTCCAGCAGACCGTTACAATATTATTGCAGCAAAAGAAAAAAATGCAGATAATCCTGTTTATAAAAAAATTGTGGAATTATTCCAATCTGATGATGTTGTTGAGAAAATGAATGAAGTAGCACCAGGTCAATATTATCCCGTTTGGAAAACAAATAAATAGTTTTAAAGTATAAAAAATATGTGAAACACCACTTGAGTGTCTTGAATACTCAAGTGGTGCTTATTTTTAAAATGTGCTATGCTTAGTGTAAGAAAGGTGGATTATTTATGGCAGAAAAATTATTTTCATTAGCACTTGAATTACAAAGTTTAGCACAAGCAGGCTTATTTTATGGAAAAGATATTTTTGATTTAGAAAGATATGAGCGTATTAAAGATATTTCTCTAGAAATTTTATCAAATAAAACGTCTTATTCTTTAGAAAGAGTAAGTGATTTATTTTTAACAGAAAAAGGTTATCAAACACCTAAAGTAGATGTGCGTTCAGCTGTTTTTCAAGAGGATACTATTTTATTAGTTCAAGAGAAAACAGGTCTGTGGTCTTTACCGGGCGGGTGGTGCGATATTTTATTAACGCCTACTGAAAATGCCATAAAAGAAGTAAAAGAAGAGGCAGGATTGGATGTGAAGATAGATAAGTTGGTTGCCGTTTTAGACATGGCAAAACATCATCAAAAGAAGAATATTTTTAGTGTTTATAAATTCTTTTTTACGTGTGAGGTATTAGGAGGGGAGTTTATAAGTAACAGTGAAACATTAGCTAGTCGCTATTTTAAGTTAACAGAATTACCAGAACTGGCTGAGTCAAAGACGACAGTTAAAGAAATTGAGATGTGTTTTGATGCTTATCAAAATAGTGATTGGAAAGTAGTTGTTGATTGATTATCACATATTGATTTAAAGAGTATAATATAAAGGACCTCGAAGCATTTACTTCGAGGTCCTTTTGTTTTATTCGTATAGTGCATTGACACGTGCTTGTACAGCCTCATCACTTAAATATTCTTCATAAGTGGTAGATAATCTATCGACAACACCATTTGGAGAAACTTCAATAATACGATTTGCAATTGTATTGATAAATTCGTAGTCATGTGATGTAAATAGAAGAGAACCTTTAAAGGCAATCATACCGTCATTTAAAGCAGTAATAGATTCTAAGTCTAAGTGATTTGTTGGGTCATCTAAAATCAATACATTTGATTTTGATAGCATCATTTTTGATAACATACAACGTACTTTTTCTCCCCCGGATAAGACGTTTACTTCCTTCATTACGTCCTCACCAGAGAAGAGCATGCGACCTAAGAAACTACGTAGGAATGTATTATCGCTTTCTTCTTGTGGAGCGTATTGACGTAGCCACTCTAAAATAGATAAGTTTGAGCTAAATTCTTCCGTTGTATCTTTTGGTAAGTAAGCGCGGCTTGTTGTGACACCCCATTTGAATGTACCACTATCTGCTTCCATTTCACCCGTTAAAATTTTAAATAATGTTGTTGTCGTAATATCTTTTCTACTTAAAAAGGCAACTTTATCGTCTTTTGATAAGGTGAATGAAATATTATCCAATACTTTTTCGCCATCAATCGTTTTTGATAAGTTTTCAACAATCAATAAGTCATTTCCGATTTCACGATCAATCGTAAAGCCAACAAAAGGATACTTACGAGAAGACGGTTGAATATCGTCCAGTGTAATTTTTTCCAACATTTTTTTACGAGAAGTTGCTTGCTTGGATTTAGAGGCATTTGCACTAAAGCGTGCAATAAAGTCTTGTAATTCTTTAATTTTTTCTTCTTTTTTCGCATTCGCATCAGCAGCTAATTTTGCGGCTAATTGACTTGATTTTAACCAGAAATCATAGTTTCCGACATATAGTTGGATTTTGCCGAAATCAACGTCAGCCATATGTGTGCATACGACATTTAAAAAGTGACGGTCATGAGAAACGACAATAACAGTATTGGGAAAGTCTAATAAAAAGTCGGACAACCAGTCAATAGATGCTTTATCCAAACCATTGGTTGGCTCGTCTAGTAATAAGACATCAGGTTGACCAAATAATGCTTGTGCCAATAAGACTTTTACTTTCTGAGGTTCAATTAACTCAGCCATTTTTTTATTGTGTAAATCTTCTGTAATACCTAATCCTTGTAGGAGAATAGACGCATCACTTTCAGCTTCCCATCCATTTAATTCAGCAAATTCGCCTTCTAATTCACCAGCACGAACACCGTCTTCTTCTGAAAAATCTTCCTTTGCATATAAGGCATCTTTTTCTTTCATAATATCATATAGACGTTTATTTCCCATAATGACGGTTTCTAAAACATCGTATTCTTCAAAGCCGTAGTGATTTTGGCTTAAAACTGATAGTCGCTCATGTGGGTCTAAAAAGACATCACCTGTTGTTGCTTGAATTTCTCCTGATAAAATTTTTAAGAATGTTGATTTTCCTGCACCATTCGCACCAATAACCCCATAACAGTTACCAGGTGTAAAAGTGATATTTACGTTATCAAATAATTTGCGATCTGAAAATAGTAAACTAACGTTTGATACTGTAAGCAAATTTTTTACCTCATTTCATTATAAATTCTTGCCTATTTTATCATATATAGACTCAAAAGTTAAATATAGTCCTTTAAAGTATTCAATAATTTTTCTGTTGTATCAACGACTTTTCCATTTAATTTCACAAGACCTACTGTATATAGATTGATGTATGAAAATTGCGATTCAGCAATATCTTGTAATGCATCTAATTTTTGTTGATTTATTGCCCCTTGCTGACGGCTATCTGTGTATAAGGCAATAATTGGAATGCCTGCTTGATAAGCAACACCGATTTCACTTGCCACACCAACATCAATGCTTGCACCGTCTAAAACAGCAACCATAATATTGCTGCTTAATAATTGTTCTGTATCAACTTTAGCAATTAGCTTAGAATCGGCGTACGCACTTTTATCGTTAATGTCTGCTTGTTCTTGTGGTAAATAAATATCTAGTGTTGGAAATTGTTGGCGAATTAAACTTACCACATAGCGATTGTATTGTTGTTCCATTTCTGAAAATAAAGGACTAGCAAAATAAATTTTTGTCATATTTGTTTCCTCCAGTGTTATCATTTATAGATATTTTAAAGTCATCAAAAAGTCTATTTCCATCTCTCATTGATGATGTATTACGTATAGCATAATGTAAAAAGTCTTTATTATCAACTAATTAGAGTAGATAATAACTGGATTTTTGTTAATCAATATAGAAGAACAAAAAACAGCTCTTTATATTACGATTTTGTTACAAAAATAACAGAAAGATATAAAAATAATACATTTTAAAGACAGAATGAGTTTAAATGTAATTTTTTAGTAACATAAATGTATTCTTGCTTTGATAGAATGAGATTAAGTAAAGGAGTGACCTATGTTAAAAAGAAAATCAAGACGATTTTTCTTGTTCATTGGATTTTCTTTTTTTGTAAGCAGTCTTTATATAGCTTATGCTCAAGAAGATGCTTCAAAAGAGCAGATTGAAAAGCAATCAAAAGATATAGAAATACAAATTGAATCGCTTGTGACTTCACTACAAGAAAAGCAAAATAAAGTTTCTCAGTTAACTGAAGACATTGAAACAAGTAAAAAACTATATCGAGAAACGGAAAGAAAAATTATTGATCAGGAAAAAATCGTTGAATCAAGAAGGTTACAAGCGAAAGATAGACTAAGAGAAATACAAATTCGAGATGAAGTCAATGATATTTTGTATATTTTGTTATCTTCTGAGAGTATTACTGATTTTTTTGAACGGTATCATTTAATGGCACAGTTACAAGATGCGGCGAATAGTCGTTTGACGTCTGCACAACAATCTTTTAAAGACTTACAACGTTTAAAAGCGGAGCATAAAGATCAAATTATTCAATTAAATGCTCAAAAGAAAGAGTTGGAAGAAGAAACGGTACGCTTAAGCGAACAAAAAGAAGTTCTGTCAGAAAAAATTGCTAGTAATAGCGATTATTTAGATAAATTGGCAGAAGAAAAATATCGTAAACAACTTGAATTAACTGAAATGTTTGAAAAAATGATGCAAGAACAAAAACAAGTGACTGTTGCACAAGTGACAACACAATCTGTACAGGAGAATAAAGAAAAACCAGCAGAAACAACGACACAAACGCAACAAACAACACAAGTATCGACAGCAGAAAATACCTTTGTCGGTCGAACGTTGACAGTACATGCAACGGCTTATTCTTATAATGAACCAGGATTAACACATCATACGAAAATGGGAATTGATTTACGTATCAATCCTAAAGTAATTGCTGTTGATCCAAGTGTTATTCCATTAGGATCTTATGTTTATATTCCAAACTTTGGTGTTTATTTAGCAGCCGACGTTGGAAGTGCAATTAAAGGAAATAAAATCGATATTCATATGGTCAGTGTTGAGGATGCTATAAAATTTGGCAGACAAAATATAACTGTGACTATTTTAAAAGATAAACCTTAAGAAACTGATGATTGAAAACCACATTTGTCAAAAATGTGGTTTTTTTGCATATATAATTAGTAGGAGGGGAAAATGCTTATTGCGAAAAATCATCGACATCACTATTGCCAAGCAAAACTGGCAACTAAAGAAGAGGACTATTATTGTCCAAGTTGTTTACAAGAAGTAGTATTAAAAATTGGTAAAGTAAAAACACCCTATTTTGCACATAAAAAAGTATGCTCACAAAACTTGTTTAGTGAAGGGGAAACGATAGAGCATGTACAAGGTAAGCAGTATTTATACGATTTGTTGTCTAAGCATAGTTGTTGTCCAGTACTAGAGCCGTATATCAAAACCTTAAAACAAAGACCAGATATTTTATTTTTTTATAAGCATCAACAATATGTGATTGAATTTCAATGTAGTTTTATCTCAAGTGAAAAAATACGTCAACGAACAGAAGGATATGTTAAAGAGGGATATCATGTTATTTGGATTGTAGGGAGAAAATTGTTTTTATCTCATAATCTTTTTTTCGCTCAAACCACACCTGTATTAAGTTTATTTCATTTAAATACTCAAACAAAAAAATTATATCAAAAAACAGTAGGCTATACACATGCTATTACTCTTGTTGATTTATTAAGTAATCAGTCAAAACGGTATCAATTAAATGTTCGACAAACACCAAATCAGTATAGTAAAAGATGTCTGTCAAAAGCATGTTTACGTTATTTATATGAGAGGCGTATTGCTGTATGCTATTTACCGTCGGTATTATTCATACAAAAAAAGCATTATTTAGGATTGGCTACTTCTTTTATCGAGGTTCTTATTTATGTTTTTTGTAAAATTCAAAAAGATAAAAAAGTAACATTTTATATTCTTTTTCAATATTTAGTGTGGCTTGTTAAGCATGATATTATTCGTTTAAAAGAAATGCCTTTAATTGATAAACATACATTTATTTATCAGTTTATGTATGATGCATTATTTGTATTGGAAAAAATAAATTGTATTACTTGTATGCAAGATAGTGTCTTTATCAAAAAACAGTGAAAAATTTTCTTTGTTTAAATTTAATAATTGCCATTATGATGAAAATCTACTATGATAGAGTTATCATATATTTTGGAGGTCATTTTATGACAAAATTACTTGTTTTTGGGCACCAAAATCCAGATACAGATACAATTTCATCTGCGATTGCCTATGCATATTTATTAACACAAAAAAATCATGAAGCAGAACCAGTTGCTTTAGGAAACCCAAATGAAGAAACACAATTTGCTTTAGAATATTTTGGTGTGAAAGCGCCACGTGTGGTAGAAACAGTATCTAATGAAGTGGATACGGTTGCCTTGGTTGACCACAATGAAGCACAACAAAGTGTCAAAGACTTAAAAGATGTAACAGTATTTTCTGTTGTGGATCATCATCGTATTGCCAATTTTGAAACAGCAAATCCATTGTATTACCGTGCTGAACCAGTAGGCTGTACAGCTACTATTTTGTATAAATTATTTAAAGAAGATGGTATTGAGATTCCATCTCACATTGCTGGATTGATGTTGTCGGCAATTATTTCAGATACATTATTATTTAAATCACCAACATGCACACAAGAAGATATTGATGTTGCACATGAATTAGCGGCATTATCAAAAGTAGATGTTAATGTATATGGTTTAAATTTATTAAAAGCAGGAACAAATTTATCAAGCAAAACCATTGAAGAATTATTAAACTTAGATGCAAAATCATTCCCTATGGGAAGTACAACAGTACGTATTGCACAAGTGAACACAGTTGATGAAAATGAATTATTAGTGAAACAAGATGTATTAGAAGCAGCAATGGATAAAGAAAATAAAGAAAATGACTATGATTTATTTGTTTTAGTAATCACAAATATTTTAACAAGTAATTCAGTTGTTGTTGTTTCAGGAGAACCACAGGAAGCTGTTGAAAAAGCGTTCAATGTAACATTAGCAAACCATACTGCTGTATTAGAAGGTGTCGTATCACGTAAAAAACAAGTTGTCCCAGCTTTAACAGAAGTTTTAGGATAATAGGTTTGATGTTTTATTGATACTCGTTATCGATAGAGATAATATCGTGTGTTGGGGAGTGAGCAAAAAATGCTCACTCCCCATATTATAAAAATGGTATAACAAAGGAGAACGGGTTTGAACGTTGAAAAATTATCAAAGAGATTAGAGTTAGTTGCCAACGCTGTGCCAAAAGATGCAAGAGTAGCAGATATAGGTTCCGATCATGCTTATTTACCTTGTTATTTAGCGTTAAATGAGCAGATTACGTATGCTGTGGCTGGAGAAGTTGTTGACGGACCTTTTCAATCAGCGTGTCTACATGTGAAAGAACAAGGTTTAGAAGAGAAAGTATTTGTTCGTTTAGCAGACGGTTTAGATGCTATTGAAGAACTCGACAAGATTGATACAGTAACTATTTGTGGTATGGGTGGCGATTTGATTTCTAAAATTTTAGAACGTGGTTATATAAAAGGGCAATTAAAAACAGTAAATACTCTTATTTTACAGCCAAATATAGGGGAACAGCATGTCAGAAAATGGTTAATGGCACATCAATACAAAATTATTGAAGAATATATTATAGAAGAAAACAAAAAAATTTATGAAGTTATTGTGGCGACGGTATCAAAAGATGATATAGAGTACTCGTTAGAGCAATTACAATTTGGGGTATTTTTACCAGATCGTAAAGAAACAGCTTTTGTACAAAAGTGGATGTTAGAATTGGATAAATATGAATCAGTTATAAAACAATTAAAGCAAGCAAAAACAGATGAGTCAGAGAAAATTTTATTGTTTAGAGAAAAGCAACGTGTCATTAAGGAGATGTTAGGTAATGCCCACAGTAAGTGAAGTGATAGAGGTTATTGAAACATTAGCACCACGTTATTTAGCTGAGAGTTGGGATAATGTGGGGCTACAAATCGGAAGAAGAGATGTAAAGGTAAAAGGGATTTTATTTACTTTAGATGTCACAATTGAAGTTGTGGAGGAAGCCATAGGTAAAGGTGCCAATTTAATAATTGCACATCATCCGATTATTTTTAAAGGTGTCAAATCTATTTGTTCGGATAACGATAAAGGGATGCTCTATTTAAAATTGATAGAGCAGGGTATCAATGTTTATGTTGCACATACCAATTTAGATAATGCCAATGGAGGCATGAATGATTGGTTAGCACAGTCATTAGGATTGCAGAATATTTGTGTGATGGATGTCATTGGCACATTGGAAAATGGACAAGAGTATGGTACTGGTCGTGTCGGAATGTTCGAAAATCCAATGACATTGGAAGAATTAGGCAATCTTGTAAATGATGTGTATATCACACATGGTGTACGTTTTGTCGGTGACAAAAAAACACGTATTCAAAAAGTTGCATTATGTGGAGGCTCAGCCATGGATTATTATGAAAGTGCCCTTAAACATAAAGCAGATGTATATATTACAGGTGATATTAAATATCATCAAGCCCAAGATTTATTAGCAGAGGGACTTGTAGCGATTGATGCTGGGCATTATATTGAAAGTATTTGTAAAGATAAATTATTTGCTATCTATAAAGAATGGGTTAAAATGAATGAGTATGATATACCATTATATATTTCACAAGTGAATACAGACCCATTTGTATTTTAGAAAGAAGGAAAAAAGATGACAGAAAAATTAGTTGAACGTTTTGTAACATATATTAAGTTTGATACGCAATCAGATGCATATAGTCAAACAGTTCCGTCTACACAAAATCAAGTAGAGTTTTCAAAAACAGTGTTAATGCCAGAACTAGAAGCATTAGGCTTGTCAGATGTTAAATATCATGAAAGTAATGGATTTGTGACGGCTTTATTACCAAGCAATACAACTAAAAAAGTGTCAACAATCGGCTTTTTAGCCCATGTTGATACAGCAGACTTTAATGGAAAAAATATCAATCCACAATTTCATCCAAACTATCATGGAGAAGATATTGTATTAAATGCAGAAGAAAATATTGTTTTGCGTGTATCAGAGTTTCCAAACTTGGCAAACTATAAAGGACAAACATTGATTACAACAGACGGTACAACATTATTAGGTGCTGATGATAAAGCAGGTATTGCTGAAATTGTCACAGCGGTTGATTATTTATTACAACATCCTGAAATTGAGCATGGAGATATTAAAATTGCATTTGGTCCAGATGAAGAAATTGGTCGTGGTGCTGATTTGTTTGATGTAGCTGACTTTGCAGCCGATTTTGCCTATACAATGGACGGTAGTCGTGTTGGTGAATTGGAATGGGAAAGTTTTAACGCTGCACAAGCAACAGTAAAATTTAAAGGAAAAAATGTGCATCCTGGTACAGCAAAAGGTGTTATGATTAACGCAATGACATTGGCAACAGAATTTGATAGACGTTTGCCGAATAAAGAAGTACCTGAATTAACAGAAAAACGTGAAGGATTTCATCATTTAATGGGTATGTCTGGTACTATTGAAGATGCCACATTACTTTATATCATTCGTGACCACGATAGAGAAAAATTTGAAGCAAAAAAACAATTATTTGATACATTGGCAAAAGAAATGAATGCCGAATTAGGATTAGATAATGTATCTGTTTTACTAGAAGACCAATATTATAATATGGGTGAAATTTTACAAAAAGATATGACACCAGTTCATTTAGCTCAAAAGGCAATGGAAAACTTAGATATTCCAGTTATCATGAATGCTATTCGTGGTGGAACAGACGGTTCAAAATTGTCCTTTATGGGATTACCAACACCAAATATTTTTGCCGGTGGAGAAAACTTCCACGGTCGCTACGAATTTGTTGCGGTGGAATCTATGCAAAAAGCGGTCGATGTCATTGTTGAAATCGTACGCTTAAGTGTTGATTTATAATATAGTAAATTTAATAGTATTCACAAAAGCTCGGCATCAACGTTTTTTATACGTTGATGTCGAGCATTTTCTTATTGAAGTAATTTTATCGTTGAATAGGAAAGAGTATTGTTGATTATGAAAATTTAATGTGTTGAAATGAAATCAAATTTTAATGTTTATTTTATTTTCTTAATCTTTTTGACATATTATAAATATTAAATAAAAATTGGGAGGGATATGATGATTTTCAAAAAAATGAGTCGTGTATGTTTGATAGTGATTCTTTTTTTGTCTTGTTTTGGGAAAATAATTTATGGACAAGAAACACAACCAGTTTTACAACAAGATGAAAAATTTATTACTGCTTTAAGAAACATTAAAGAAAAAAATAGACTGAGCATAAAAGGAGGCGATAAACGTGTACGTGTCATCATTCAAACAGATACTGTTGCTGAAATAGATGGTGGTACAAAAGAACGGTACGAGACGATTAAGTCAGATATTAAGAAAATAACAAATAATGACATTGTGTTTCAAAATGATTTTTCTTATTTAGTATCAGGGTTTAGTTTAGATGTTTCTGAAAAATATGTAGCATCTTTATCATCAATCAAAGGTGTCAAAAAAGTGTCAATCGCTAGAACTTATTATCAAATGATGTCGAATGCTGTAGGATTGACACATGCTCAACAAATATGGCAAGACAGACATTATAAAGGTGAAGGCATGGTTGTGTCTATTATCGATTCTGGGATTGATATTACGCATAAAGATATGCGTTTAAGCGATCCTAATCGTGCAAAAATCCAAACGGTAAAATCTGGTTTTACGATAAAAGTACCGTATGGTTATAACTATGCTGATGGCAATGATATTGTCATTGATAATGATGCGGTTGGAAAATCGATGCACGGCATGCACGTTGCAGGGATTGTTGCAGCCAATGCCACAGATGAAGATATGGCATCTGGAAATGGTGTACGAGGTGTAGCTCCAGAAGCACAGCTTTTAGCGATGAAAGTTTTCTCAAATAATAGTGATGTAGGTACTGCTTATGAAGATGCGATTGTATCTGCTATTGAAGATTCTGTTAAGCATGGTGCAGATATTATCAATATGAGTTTAGGAACAGATAATGGATTTGCTTCAGAAGATGATCCAGAGCATATTGCAATAAAAAAAGCAAGAGAATCAGGTGTACTTGTGGTAGTTTCTGCTGGGAATGCAGCATTGAGTACTACGGAAGACGATCATAGTCGAATACCGTTAAATACTTTAGGTTTAACAGATAATGCAGCCGTAGGTTCTCCGTCAACAGCAGAGCATGCATTGAGTGTTGCTTCCTCTAATAATGCGACTGAAACAGGCTATTATGGTATGTTAAATGATACGGAATTTGTGTATACAGTGGCAACAAATGCTAAAGCATGGGATAAAGCAAGAGAGTATGCTATTGTTGATGTTGGATTAGGAAGTGCTGATGATTATACAGATAAAGATGTAACAGGTAAAGTTGCTTTTATCACAAGAGGAGATATTACTTTTAGTGAAAAATTTAGTGAAGCTATCAACCATGGTGCTATTGGTATTATTATGGCGAATAATGTTGAGGGTGAATTTGGTATGGCGGGAGTAGATAATTATGCTATTCCGTCTGTCATTGTTGATAAAGCAACTGGAGAATTGTTAAAACAAAAAATCAATGACACAACATCGAAAGTTAAAATTGATTTCCATAAAAATGATTATACAGGATCTAATGAAGTATCTAGTTTTACGTCTTATGGGCCAAGTCCTGAATTAACTTTTAAGCCAGAAGTTATGGCACCAGGAGGGCATATTTATTCAACTTTAAATCATAATACATACGGTAATATGTCTGGTACATCAATGGCAGCGCCACATATATCAGGATTACTAGCGTTGATGTTAGGTGCTTTAAAACAAGAAGGTATTACTGTTGATGATGTGCAACGTTTTTCAACATTATCACTTATAAACACAGCAACACCATTAATTGATACAGCAGGAAATACGGGATTACCAGTAAGTCCAAGACGACAAGGAGCTGGATTAGCTGACGTTGATAATGCTCTTAAAAATAAAGTGTTAATAACAGAGGAAACAGGAAAAGCTACAAAATCGTTAAAAGAAATTAGTGGTGTTGTATCATTTACGTTGACATTAACCAACTATAGCAATCAAGATAGAACATATACACTGGATGCTAGTCCTGTTTTGACAGAAACAACAGCAGAGGATACAAAACAACTTAGAGCGATACCACTGACACAAGCAAGTGTGTCAACGGATAAACAAATAGTGACGGTACCTGCTAATAATGCGACAACAGTCCAAGTGACATTAGATGTGTCACAAGTATCTGGTAATCAGTTTGCACAAGGATATGTGTATTTTAAATCAGATCAACAAGGTGTAGATTTAGTTTTCCCATATATGGGATTTGTTGGTGATTGGGGTGCAGAACCGATTTTAGATAAGCCAAAATCAGAAACGGGTAGCGTATATGACACATTAGGACTTGTTAGTGGGGGTTCTTATTTAGGCTCTGCATTTGATGTCATGACATTCTCAGAAAAAATAAATTGGGATAAAGTTGGCTTTTCACCAAATGATGACGATAATTATGATAGTATAAATTTAATATTGGGTTTACTTCGTTCGGCAAAAACATTGGATGTGGATGTTGTGGATCGACAAAGTGAAAAAGCCGAGAGTTTAATACATCTGACTACGGCAAAAGATGTAAAAAAACCATTGTATAAGGATAAAAGTTTGGTTGCTTTTACGAATGGATACTGGGACGGCAAAGTTTTCAATGAGAAAACTGGTAAGTATGAAGCCTTAAAAGACGGGCAATATTATATGCGTATTGCGGCAAGTGTTGGATCTAATCTTACAAAACAGCAATATACATATTTACCATTTAAAATTGATACAACAAAACCGACATTAGAAATTCTTTCAAAAGAATATGAAGGAGACGATTTTGTTATTAAATTTAAAGCGGTAGATAATGACGGTGGTATAGGACTTGCCGAGGACGGTGTGGGTGCGTATGTTGATAATGAAGAGAAAACAACACTGTATGACGACGATGATGGAGAAGAAGATGGTGTTTATACATATCGTGTGCCACGTACGTCTTTACAAGATGGAAAACCTCATACGATTACAGTCGGAGCGATTGATGAAGTATTTAATGTAAAAACAGAAGTGATTGTTTTAGATGAAACATCTGTTGTTTTTTACAATGCAACGAATGAAGTAATTGGTGCGAAACATAAATTTTTATCAGAAGATAAAGCGACCTATAGCTTGAAAGGGCATGTTGGTAAACAAGTTGCCGAGTTATTTATCAATGGGCATAAAGCAGTCATTGATGAGGATACCTTTACAGTTGATTTGCCTTTACATGAGGGAGAAAATATGGTGACTTTTGTTGGTAAAAATGCAAAAGGTGAAGTTATTGTTTCATCAAATGAGGATACACAGTTTACGTTAACAAAGGATACTGAACCACCAACTTTAGCGATTACGTCCCATGATGTGAATGTGTTACAGACATTAACATCGAATAAAATAACAATTACAGGAAAAGTTACCGATAATACAAACAATCCAATTTCTGTAAGAGCAGGATTTACGAATTTTACAGTAAATCCAGACGGAACATTTACAGGAGAGGCGACGGTCGACTGGACGAGAGTTTTAAAAATTGTGGCTAGAGATAGTGCAGGAAATGAGACATCTCTTTCTTTAAATACTGTTTTTGAAGATGAGGATAATGCTCCTTTCAATGTTTATATGACATCTGGTGTCAGTGCATTTAACTATATCAATGCTGATAGTAAACTTGTGGAGCCAAATGATTTACTCGTTTTAGAGGGACATGTAAATAAAAAAATTAGTCACTTAGTGATTGGTGGACAAGTTGTTCCGGTTGATAAAGGATTGAGATTTAGTCATCGCTATCCATTAAAAGAAATCAACAATCATATTTCGATTCAAGCGATTGGATTGGATGGTCAAACGATTTATGAAGGTAGTTATGCCGTTTATTACGATAAAACAATGCCAAATATCACATTAAACGGTCCGGGAACGATTGATAACGAGACAATTTATACAAATAAAAATCCTTATCCCTTAAAGGCGACAGCTAGTGATAATGGACATGGTTACCGTTTGTTTATCAATGGGAATGAGGTATTAAATTATGATCACATAGCAAGTAACGGTGTACTCGATAATGAGCAGTCTAAAGAATATGCTGTTGATTCAACAAATGGCAATACACTATTTATTGAAATGGCAGATAATTTCGGCAATCATTTCACAAAACGCTATCAGTTTGTATATGATAATATTAAACCAGAAGTCAGTGTAACAGGATTAGATGAAAACCAAGAAGTACAAGTATCTGGTACTCTACAAGCAAATGCAAATGAAGAGGCAATCATTGAAATGAGTATTGATGGGCAAGCATATCACGGTGAATCTTTAAATACTCCGGGAGAGTATACATTGACGGTGAGAGCCACAGATAGAGCAGGGAATGTAACAGAAAAAACATATCCATTTAAAGTGATTGTTCATTACAGTTTTAACGATAGTTATACCGTTTATAAACCATTTAATAAAGACATTGATTTAACTAGTGTGATTAACGTAACGGATAGTCTAGGAAATTCAAAATTATTAAGTCATATCCGTGTCTTATCAACGCAACCGCTAAAAGCTGGTGAAAATCTATTAGAAATTGAAGCTACTCTACCAAATGGAAAAATAGTGAAAACAACGGTGAAAGTAGACGTGGAAGTCGACTATCACGCAATCGTTAAAGAGAATGCTGCAGTATATGATACGTCAGCTATTAATTATCATGACTTAATTCCTGTTGTAGATAGTTTCGGAGAAGAATCAGCAGCACAGTATCGTGTACTGTCTATTAAACAAGAAAAAGACAAACGAGTGATAGAAGTTGAGGTAATATACGCAAACGGAAAAGTAGAAATTAAAACAGTTACCGTAACAATTCTTAAACAGCATACTGGTGGTGTTGAATTTGCTCCAATTATTGAAAATGTAAAAGAGAATAGAAATCAAACACAAATAGATGATAAAGCAAAACAACAACGTGTTTTACCAAAAACAGGACAAGCTGATATAAATGTCGGAATGATAATCATTATTTTTGTGCTATTACCTATTGTATGGAAAGTAAGAAAAGATTAGACATAGAAAAGAAGCTATTCACATAACAGTTTGACAAGAAATCAAAAAGACTTAGCATCAAGGGTTTTTATCAGTTGATGCTAAGTCTTTTAATGTTGGAGATACTTTTATTAAATTAGATAAGATATATCATCATAGGATAAAATGTATCGTTGATGATGTTGATAGATATAGAAAAACACGTTATCAACATGACGATGAAAATAGTTTTTCTAATGTTGTTTATTATTAAAATCAAGAACTTCAATATTGTACTGTTTTAGAGATAAAATATGTTGTTCAGAGTCTTCTTTATAGCCATCATTACTTAAAATAATAAATAAATTTTCTTGTCCTTGATAATTTAATTGACGCTTTTCGATTGTATCTAGCCAACTCACAAGAATATTAGTCACTTGTTGAGAGTTGCGTTTATTATGGATTTTAACAAACTATGATATTTACATAGTCATATATTTATTGGAATAAAAAGTTAGACAAGAGTAGTCTATATAGGTAAGAGTAAATGAGTATTTGTGAGTACATGTTGATTTTACTTCTTAATAAATAATTTGAACAGTCCTCCTACGCTTATGATTTCGTTGTGAGAGATATGGTACTCAATTATTAAAAGTGGTGAATTGACAGTTTAAAATGTCAATTCACCACTTTGATTTTAATTAAATACCATGTGTTAAGTCTTCGACTTCAAGTACATCAAATGATTTTGCTGTGAGTTTGTTTGTTAATTTTTGAAGTTGTTGCTTTGTAAAATTTGGTGGGAACATTACCATAATACGTTTTCTAAGTGTAAATTCTTCACGGTCGAGTGTAATTAGTCCGGTAATAGTTGTAAATTTATAAATGATTTTTAAAATTTTATCTAGTCCAGTTACATTATCTGGTACGCTAATTGTTAAAGCGTAGCTAGATTCCGTCATTTTCCAAGATTGTGACAATAGTTCGTACATATCTGTATGTCGAATAATACCTAAGAAATGATGTTTATCATTTAAGACGCTAATATAGGGTAAATCACCCAATGTGAAAAAAAGTTTAAAAAAAGCATCTGTATTTTTAACGAATTTTGTAGCGTTTTTCAAGAGTGTTGTAACAGGTTCGTCAAGGGAACCCCCTTGGACAAGATGTCTATAAATATGGTACTTATAAATGTTGCCACGATATAAGGTACTCGATGGATCAAGAATAGGTATACACCGTTGATTATGATCTTCCATAATATCTAAGGCAATGGCAATGGTATCTTTTGTAGTCACTGTATGTACAGCTTCTTTTGGTATCATAATAGATTGAATAATCATAAATATCTCCTTAAATGTCGTATCTTCATCATAACAGATTTTTTCTATTGAAACCACAAAAAATAATTGACTTCTTTCACAAACACGTGTATTATTTGTTCTCATGAGAACTAAAAAACATTAGTTAGGAGGAGGTATTATGAAAGAGAAGATTGATTTAAAAAAATTAGGGCAACAAATAGATGTTTTTTGTCAGTCTGTTGCGAAAAAACACAATATTGAACATTTAGGTGGCCCGCAAGGACATGTTGTTTTCTTTTTAAAAGAAAGAAAAGATGAAAAAACCAATATCAAAGATATTCAAGAACTTTTACATATACAAAAATCAGTTGCGAGCAATTTGATTAAGCGTATGGAAAAAAATGGTTTTATTCGTGTGGAGCAAGATGAAACAGATAAACGCTATAAATATATTGTGTTAACAGACATTGGCGAGGAAAAAGCAGATTATGTGAAACAATTCTTTGATGAATTTCACAGTACCTTACTCCAAGGAATTTCTAAAGAAAATATTCATATCGTTTTAGAAACATTAAAGCAAATTGAATATAATTTAGAATGTGCCAAAGATAAATTTTAAACATGATGTTCTAATATGAGGAGGTTACAATGATTAAACTATTTAAACGTTTAACAAAAAAAGAAATACTTATGATATTACTAAGTACCTGTTTAGTGGCTTTTCAAGTATTTCTTGAATTAAAAATACCAGAATATATGTCTGATATTACAAAATTACTACAAACAAAAGGGACAACAACTGCCGATATTTTCAATCCCGGTAGTAAAATGATAGGTTTATCGCTTGTTAGTTTACTTGCATCTGTTACTGTAGGATTTTTAGCTGCTAGAGTTGCCGCTAGTTTTACCGCATCATTAAGACGTGATATTTTTAATCGTGTTATGGACTATTCACAAGCCGAAATTCAGCAGTTTTCTATTCCAAGTCTATTAACACGTACGACGAATGATGTGACACAAATGCAAATCATCATTGCATTAGGATTACAAGTGACGACAAAGGGACCTATCATGGCCATTTGGGCAGTTACAAAAATTATTGGTAAAAGTACAGAGTGGATGCTTGCTACAGTTGTAGCTGTCTTTGTATTAATTTTAATGTTGCTAGCGTTGATTACACTGGCATTTCCAAAACAATCGCTTATCCAACAGTTAACCGATAAATTAAATGGATTGACACGTGAAAAATTGATGGGACTAAGAGTTGTACGAGCGTACAATGCACAAACATACGAAAATAAAAAATTTGAAAAAGCAAATGATAATGTGACACGTACAAATATTTTTGTTAGCTCTATTATGTCATTGATGCAGCCCGTGATGACATTGATTTCTAGTGGATTGACATTAGCGGTTTATTTTATTGGTGCACGTTTAATCAATGACGCAGCTATGCCAGATAAAGTAACTATTTTTAGTGACATGGTTGTATTTTCTTCATACGCTA
This sequence comes from Carnobacteriaceae bacterium zg-84, assembly GCA_013874835.1. Classification (NCBI taxonomy): domain Bacteria; kingdom Bacillati; phylum Bacillota; class Bacilli; order Lactobacillales; family Carnobacteriaceae; species Carnobacteriaceae bacterium zg-84. The sequence goes on from CP059430.1 coordinate 700,356, forward strand.
TGCAAGTTGTTATTGGGTTTATGTTAATGACAATCGTATTTATGATTTTACCGCGTGTCTTAGTTTCTGCTAAACGTATCAATGCTGTGTTAGAGTTATCCTCTAGTATTCAGTATCCTACACACTCTAAAGAAACAAATGGACAAGTAGGAGATATTGTATTTCGTGATGTTAGTTTTAAATATTCTCCAGAGGCTGAACCGGTTATTGAGCATATTTCGTTTTCAGCTAAAGCGGGAGAAACCGTAGCGTTTATTGGTTCTACGGGTAGTGGAAAAAGTACACTAGTCAATTTAATTCCTCGCTTTTACGATGTGACAAGTGGTGCTATTGAAATTGACGGTGTGGATATTCGTGAGTATTCTCGTAATGATTTGTATCAAAAAGTAGGATACATTCCACAAAAAGCTGTTTTATTTAGTGGTACAATTAACCAAAATTTAGATTTTGGGTCTAGTCAAGAAACGCCATTAAGTCAAGAAGCAATGTGGGAAGCTTTAGAATTAACACAATCAAAACATTTTGTAGAAGAGAAAGAAAATGCTTTGTTTGCCTCTGTTTCGCAGGGAGGAACGAATTTTTCTGGTGGGCAACGTCAGCGTTTAGCAATTGCCAGAGCATTGGCTAGAAAGCCTGAAATTTTAATTTTTGATGATTCATTTTCTGCTTTAGATTACAAAACAGATCGTATGTTAAGAGAAACATTGGCAAAACAAACAGCTTCAATGACCAAATTGATTGTCGCACAACGTATTTCAACCATTATGGATGCCGACCAAATTATTGTATTGGATAAAGGACAAGTCGTTGGAAAAGGAACGCATGAAGAATTATTGCAATCAAACGAAGTGTATCAAGAAATTGCTTACTCACAATTATCGAAGGAGGAATTAGCACATGGAAAATAAAGAAAAAGAACGTTTATTTGTACAAATGGCACCTTATGTTAAAGGTTTTAAAATTCCTTTTATTGTGGCAGTAATTGGTGCAGTCATTGCGAGTACGATTACTGTTATTGGACCAGATAGAGTAAGTGAGATTACGAATGAAATTGCTAAAGGGATTGTCACAGGGATTGATATGGATAAAGTTAGTTCTATTGCCATGTCATTAGGTATTTTATATGTGATTAGTGCGGTATTGTCTTATATGCAAGGGGTTATTGTGGCGACGATGACACAAAAATTAACCAATCGTTTAAGACGTGCTATTAGTGTAAAATTGGATAAAGTACCACTAAAATATTTTGATAGCCATGTACAAGGAGATACTTTATCTCGTGTGACAAATGATGTGGATACTTTGGGACAATCACTAAGTCAAAGTTTAGGTGGATTATTATCATCTGTTGTCTTACTATTTGGTAGTATTTTTATGATGATGAAAACAAATGTATTGATGGCGTTGACTGCTATTTTTACTGTTGTATTAGGACTTGTCGGTGTTATCTTTTTAATGAGTAAATCAAGAGGGCTCTTTTATCAACAACAAAAGAACTTAGCTGCCGTCAGTGGTTATGCTGAAGAAATGTACTCTGGGCACCATGTCGTGACAAGTTATAATGGATTATCCCAAACAAAAGAAACATTCGAGTCATTGAATGATGCTTTATATCAATCTATTTGGAAGTCACAATTTCTATCTGGAATTATGATGCCATTGATGATTTTCTTAGGAAATTTTGGATATGTTATGGTTTGTGTGGTTGGTGCAATTTTAACATTAAATGGTGACATCACCTTTGGTGTAGTAGTCGCATTTATGTTGTACGTTCGTATTTTTTCACAGCCTTTATCACAAATTGCACAATCTTTAAATGTTCTACAATCTGGGCGAGCAGCCATGTCACGTGTCTTTGAATTTTTATCAGAACCAGAAATGGCGGATGAAACAGATAAAATCAATCAATTAGACAATGTGAAAGGGCATGTTGTGTTTGAACACGTATCATTTGGATACGATAAAGAAAAAACGATAATCCATGACTTTTCAGCTATTGCTACAGTGGGGCAAAAAGTCGCAATTGTTGGGCCAACAGGTGCCGGAAAAACAACTATTGTCAATTTATTAATGAAGTTTTATGAAATTGACAGTGGTTCTATTCAGATTGACGGTGTCGATATAAAAGATATGACAAGAGAAGCTGTTCATGACTTATTTAGTATGGTTTTACAAGATACGTGGTTGTTTGAAGGAACCATTAAAGAAAATTTAATCTACAATCAAGAAAACATTACAGATGAACAAGTGAAACAAGCCTGTCAAGCAGTTGGTGTACATCATTTTATTAAAACATTGCCGAAAGGTTATGATACATATTTAGATGATTCCATTTCTTTGTCAGTCGGTCAAAAACAATTATTAACGATTGCTAGAGCATTACTAAAAAATGCTCCATTGTTAATCCTAGACGAAGCAACAAGTTCTGTAGATACACGTACCGAGGAACTTATCCAAAAAGCAATGGATAAACTAATGGAAGGACGTACATCCTTTGTTATTGCTCATCGATTATCAACCATTAAAAATGCAGATTTAATTTTAGTTATGAAAGATGGCAATATTATTGAACAAGGCAATCATGATGTTCTAATGGCTCAAGGTGGGTTCTATGCTGACCTATACAATAGCCAGTTTGAAAATGAGTAAGAAAGTATGGAAAGGGGAGTGAACGTTTCATCGTTCACTCCCCTATTTGCATTCTTTAAAATTCAATAAATGGTATTAAAACAGCTTGGTATCAATAATGATACTAAGCTGTTTCTTGATATATTTTATTTAGGCTTTTTTGCTTTCTAATAATTCTGCGATTTGTACAGCATTACTTGCGGCACCTTTTCGGATATTATCTGCTACACACCAAATGTGGAAACTGTTTGGTTGAGAAATATCACGGCGAATACGTCCAACAAGTACGTCATCTTTTCCAGTAGCTTGTAGAGGTGTTGGGTATTCATTTTGTGTGGTGTTATCTATTACGATAACGCCAGGTGCTGTTTCTAAGATACGACGAATATCCTCTGGAGTTGTGTCTTTTTCAAATGTCACATTGATGTCAACAGAATGTGAGTTTAATACAGGAACACGTACGCATGTTGCCGTGATGGCTACATCGTCTGATAATCCTAGAATTTTTTTCGTTTCATTCATCATTTTAATTTCTTCTTTTGTATAGCCGTTTTCTGTGAATACATCAATATGAGGTAGTACATTATTATAAATAGGATGTGGATAGTTTGTTGGTGCAATGCCTTTTTCTCCATTTACTAAATCATTAATACCAGCTTGTCCAGAACCAGATACAGCTTGATAAGTTGTGTAAGCAACACGTTTTATACCAAAAGCGTCGTGTAATGGTTTTAATGGGACAACAGATTGAATTGTTGAGCAGTTTGGGTTTGCAATGATTTTGCGGTTTAATGTTGGGGTATTGCATTCAGGAACAACTAAATCAATGCTTGGATCCATGCGCCATGCACTTGAGTTATCAATGACAATAACACCGTCTGCTTCAGCAATAGGAGCATATTTTAGAGAAGTTCCTCCACCTGCTGAAAATAAGGCATAGTCAATATCTTTTTTAAAAGATTGTTCTGTTAATTCTTCGACCACAATATCTTTCCCACGGAATTGTAATGTTTTTCCAGCAGATCGTTTTGATGCCATTAAATATAAATGATCCACTTGTAAGTTGCTTTGTGCAAGACGTTCAATCATTTTTGTTCCCACAACGCCAGTTGCACCTACAATTGCAAAATTTGCCATATATTCTCTCCTTAAATTTTCATTTACTTTAGCATTATAACATTAAAAAAAAGCCTGTCAAATAGGTATACAAGTTGTTTAAGACGAATGTTTATGATAAGGTAAGTAAGTGAGGTCATTTATGTATTCAAGAACAATCAAATTATTAGAAAATTATAGAAAAAATGATATTTTTCCTGGATATAGTGTCGCTTTTTTGGATAAAGAAAAGGTACAAACGTTTGTCCAGGGATATACACATGATAAAGAGCCCCTAAAAGACAGTTTGATGTATGATTTAGCCTCTTTAACGAAAGTGTTTGTCACTAGTTTTTTATTACTTCAATTATTAGAAAAAAATCAAATAGATATTGATGATAAAGTATCCATGTATTTACCGAATATGGTTGAAAAAGAATTGACCATTCGTCATTTAGTGACGCATACATCAGGATTAACAGGTTATATTAAAAATCGACATTTATTAACAGGTGATTCACTTGTTGAAGCGCTATGTCGGTATCAAAAAAGTGATACATTTGGAAAAGTATTTTATACGGATACCAATTTTGTCTTAGCTGGAAAACTGGTGGAGGCTGTCTATAAAAAGCCCATTGCTGATGTGTTTGATGAGCAATGTATTCAAAAACTAGCATTAAAAAATATAGGATACGGTCCTTTTGAAGCGTGCCGATGTGTGCCAACTGAAGTATTGTCTGAGCGAGGGATTGTGCATGATCCCAAAGCGCGCCAGTTGAAAAGACAATGTGGTAGTGCTGGATTATTTGCAAGTTTAGAAACGGTAATTGCTTTAGTAAGGTTATATTTGAATAAAGGAGCATACAATGGTGTTGGAGTATTATCAGAGCATTCAGTAGAGCATTTAGCAAAAGATTGGACAGAAACAAAATGTCATACCCGCTCTTTAGGGTGGCAGTTACAAGTGTATCAGGGAAAAACATGGATAAAACATACGGGTTTCACAGGAACATTAGTCATGTTTGAATTGGAAACACAAAAAGCTATGATTTTTTTATCCAATCGGATTTTAACATTGCAAGATACACCCCTATATAATGAGTTAAGAGATTTACTGATAGAGTGTTATTTAGAGGAAGTAGGAAATCATGAATAAAATAGAAAAAAATCAAGTTTACACGGTAATATGTCAAGATTTGACACATGAAGGAATGGGAGTATGCAAAATAGATGGATACCCAATCTTCGTTGATAATTTATTGCCAGAAGAAGAAGCGATTATTAAAGTTATTAAAGTAAACAAAGCCTATGGTATTGGTAAATTAGTCGAATTGAAAAAAGAGGCGATATACCGTGTACCTATTTTAGACAAAAAAGGAACATGGACGGGAACAATGCCCTTACAACATATGGCTTATGAACACCAATTATTATTTAAACAAAAACAAGTGAAAAATGTTATGTACAAAATTGCTAAGATGTCAGATATAGATGTTCGTCAAACGATTGGTGCAATACATACGACAAAATATCGCAACAAAGCACAAATTCCAGTTAGAAACATCAATGGTGTATTAACAACAGGTTTTTTCAGAAAAAATAGTCATGAATTTGTACCCATGGAAGATTTTGTTATTCAAGACCAACGCATTGACGATATTATTTTAATTGTACGTAACTGTTTGAGAGAGCACAGCATCAGAGCTTATGATGAACAAGCACACAAAGGTATTGTACGCCATATTATGATTAGACGTGGAATACATACAGGAGAGGTACAAGTTGTTTTGATAACAAATGGGAAAAAAGGTGTGACAAATGAATTAGTTGCAGATATTGTAGATAGAGCACCAGACGTCAAGAGCATTGTTCAAAATATCAATACAAAACGTACCAATGTTATTATGGGTAACGAACAGAAAATATGGTATGGAAAAGACTTTATTTTAGATACTTTACTGGATAAAACATTTGCAATTAGTTCAAAATCCTTTTATCAAGTAAATCCGGAACAAACAGAAAAACTATACCAAGAAGCTATAAAAGCAGCTCATTTAACACAAGAAGATTGTGTGATTGATGCGTATTGCGGTATCGGAACGATTGGCATTTGCCTAGCCGATAAAGTTAAACACGTTTATGCTATGGAAATTGTTGAGGATGCTATTGTTATGGCAAAACAAAATGCTCTAGCTAATCATGTGCACAATATGACGTTTGAAGTCGGTTCTGCCGAAACAGTGCTATCTAAATGGGTGAAAATGTGGGAGAGAGTAGATAGTGGAGATAATATGGTAGGTGAGAGAGAAACGAATAATGGAGGAACTGTAGTTCATAGGGAAAGTTTAGACGATAAAAGTAGGTTAAATGGAGAGGGAGGTTTAGAAAATAGGGGTAGATTAATCGGTCGGGAAGAGATGGAGAATGAAGGTAAGTTGAATAGTGGGGGAGGTTCAGAAATTAAAAGTGAATTAAACGATGGGGGAGAGATAGACAACGAGAGTAGGGTAAATGATGGAGAAGGGATAGACAATGAGAGTAGAGTAAACGACGGGGGAGAGATAGAAAATACAGGTATGATAATCTTAGGAGAAGTTACTCAAATAAAACAAAGTGCGTTAAGACCAACAGTTCTTATTGTTGACCCCCCTCGTAAAGGATTAGATAGTAGTTTCATTCATACCTCTGCTAAGTTAAATCTTAGCCGTATTGTTTATGTGAGCTGTAATCCAGCCACAATGGCACGAGATGTTGCTTTGTATGGTGAGTACGGGTATGTTGTGCAATATGTTCAGCCGGTGGACATGTTCCCTGGGACGAGTCATGTGGAGTGCGTAGCTCTGCTCGTAAAATCTTAGAATCCTTTGAACGAAAGGGATAGTAAAACGCCTTGACATCAAGGTGTTTTGTCGTATGGTGGGTAAGTATCAGAGTGAGAGTTGAAGTTGAAGTGGTGGGATTGAAAGCTTGATGGTAGAATTATTTATTCCCATAAACCCTAGTGGGTACGGGTTTGTTTCCATAGACAAGGGGCTTATGGGAATAAATGTACCCCCCTGTTTTTATAAATGAAACTCTAGAAAGGTTTGGTCTAGAGAAGTGTGAGAACTGTTTTTGATACAATTTTTAAATATGTTAATATATTCAATATATCTAGGGAAGAAAAGCAAAGAGTAGCACTTGCTCGAGGGGTGCTATTGTCTTCTAAATTTTTGTTAGTGGATGAGGTTAATTCAATGATTGACGAACAAACAACTAGGGATATAAGGGGATATCTATCACAACGAAACGTAGGTTTTATAGAGGTAGCACATAAAGTTTCCAAAGAGGACAAAATATTGTATGATAAATTTATAAAAGTTGAAAGGATTGTATAATATGATTACGTCATTAAAAGATTGCCAAAAGAAGATTTTAGAAAATAAAAAAATGAAAGGCTTTAATACTACAGATATTAAATTTGAGTTACTATGTTTATATGGAGAGGTTAATGAATTATTTCAGGCATATTTGAAGGATGATGTTTCAAATATTGCAGAGGAATTAGCAGATGTAGCTATTTTTTTACTTGGTATTTCTGAAATTCTCAATGTAGATCTTGAAACTGCAATCATTGAAAAAATTGTAGTCAATGAAAAAAGAATCTATAATGAAAATGGTTCAAAATTATCCACTCCGGCCAAGAAAGTGTAAAGTAGGTTATTTTCAACTATAGTGGATAGTTAGAAAATACTTTACGTATGAAGTAACCGCATGTAACTATTTTTAGCTACATGCGGTTTTAAAATATTTTCATAAGAATCACAATTAAACAATGATAATATCTCGTCTTCTAAGACATTATAATATAGAAAATGATTAGAAAAGCAGTGTTCAAAATGAAAACACATTATCTGAAAGTTAAATATTTACATTTGTTAGGAGTGGTAGATGAAAAGTAATAAGAAGTTTGGGAGAGAAGCATTTTAGGAACTCGCTGAAAAAGTATGCTTATAGACTAAATAAAATGAAAAATAAGGTATCTTGACAAATCATTAAAAAACTCATATTTTTCAATATTGATACCAAAAGAATCGTTTTTTTAGTTTGTAGAGCAAACAGTCTTTAGGTAGACATATTTTCTGATGAGTTTGTTGTTCTCGATAGGCTCAACGCTGAATAGATAGTAGTGGTTCCGATTGTTCTTGGCATTTTCTTTATTCAGTTTAAGGTATGGTTTTCTAGACATAAGGGATTCCTCTTTTCTTTAGTTCAGTGTAGAACACTTTATAATTTTTGTCTAGTTTAGTGTAACCTATTCAATCTATCTGTGATGAGTTTATTTTTCAGTATATAGCTATCTTACATCAAACAGTGAGTCCAAAATATTTTGATATTGATAAGACAGTAACTTATTTTGATGAAATGGCTAAGCAATCTAAATTAATTAAAGTTATTTTTCAGTTGAATTTAGAGGGCTATTCTCCTTATCGTATGATGCAAGTACAAATTGAAGAAGAGATTGCGCTCACTTTTTCTCAAAAATATCCTAAAGTTAATAAAGAAAAAATGTCACTTTTTTGCAAACTCTATGCTTCTAGTGTATTATCTACAGTCAGTTGGTGGATTGAAAATTATGAGAGTCATACAGCAGAAGAGGTGGTTGAGATGATAGCTACATCTATGAGTAATGGTTTTGAGCGGATTTTGGTCGACAAATAAAGAGGTTTTGTCTTTAATCACTTTTTTTATTTTGTTAGACTAATCACAAATAAAAATAAAGGAGACTTTATATGTCTAATCGTGTTTGTGAAGTACTTAATATTGAAAAGCCTATTATTCAAGGGCCTATGGCTTGGATTTCAACAGCACCATTGGTTGCTGCGGTTTCTAATGCTGGAGGCCTAGGAGTTCTAGGCGTAGGTTTTGCTCCAGATGAGTTTGTTAAAGAACAGGTTGAGGAAACTCGAAAATTGACAGATAAACCGTTTGGTATCAATACAGTTCTTATACCTGAGAACCTTGATCGTTTAACTAAGTTGATTTCTGAAATAAAACCACCAGTTATATATGCAGATACACTGATTAATGTAGATGAACAAATTTGTCTTCATTATTTTAAACTTTGGCATGATGCGGGATGTAAAATAATTTTGAAGGCTTCAACTATTGCTGATGCAATTGCTGCTGAAAAAGGTGGAGGTCATACTACAGTTGAAGCCATCACTATTCTTGTTCCACAAGCTACGGATGTATTGAGTGTGCCAGTTGTTGCATCAGGTGGTATTGCGGATGGACGTGGTTTCGCGGCTGCGATTGCTCTTGGAGCAGAAGGTATTGAAATGGGAACAATCTTTATGGCTGCGGAAGAAGCTTCAGTTCATCCAAATGTTAAAAAAGCTTTAATTAATGCAGGTGATATGTCAACGGTTATTACAGGTTATTCCACAGATGAGCCTTGTCGCCAAATTAAAAATAAACTTTCAGATGAAATGATTGAAATTGAAGCAAATAATACTAAGGAAGTTGCTGCGGAACTTCTTCGTACAGTAGCTGAAAGTTCTCTTAAAAAGGCTATGATTGATGGAGATATGGTGGAAGGTGCAGTATGGCAGGACAAATTGTACCACTTATCACTGAAATTAAATCTGTCGAATCTATTCTTAGTGAAGTGATTGAGGGTGCTAAGGTTGAACTTGTAAGAGCTAGTCAATTTAAATTTTAATAAAAAAATTAAGCCTATTCAGAATCTGACTAGGCTTTTAGTGTATACTGGTGTTCGATGTATTTGTAACTGTATTTCATTCAATAATATAATTTCAAAGCCAAGCTGCCACTTTCGTTCTCTAGTATAGGAGTTTGCTAGGCACATGTGGAGGCGGTCGTATTACTGTCAAAAATAAGCACATCTAAGTAAGAAAAACTTTTGAAATCAAAGGCTTTTCTGAGTTCTATCGCTAAACGAAAGAAATGAATCTGGAAAAGCCTTAGTTTTTATCGATCTTATCAACTACTTGGGGACATATTCAAAACGAATTGGAAATATTACTCATTTGGTTTATAATATAATTTAGTGTTAGTGTGTATTCAGGTAACTAATAATGATACTGAGAATAAATACAGTGTTAATGATGCGGTCTGGATTGTGGCAGCGTTATTAGCAGCGGAACAGTATACGATGAAATCGAGTGCGACACGTGAAGATATATTCTTTAAGAAGTCGGATATAGTAAAGAAAGCTCAATCATTGATAATAAATAAAGTTGATTCTGTTAGAGTGCTATGGTGGGTTAATTCCGATAATGAAAAGCATATACAGAATTATTTGAGAGCGGATTCAACGGTTGATTCTACTTCAAGACGACTTTCAATGATGGATGAGTTTCCTGATAAAATGTATCCTACGGTATTAAGTATGTCAGATAAGTTTGATATAAACGGTCTCCAAATGACAATGGAAGAATTATTTTTCTTTGTTGAGAAGCAGTACCAAGAGGTGATAAAGAAAATGGTAGCAATTGATATCGATTACAAAGGAGTATTGGATTACTTGGGGAATAACCAGGAAGTTCCATATTCAAATCCAGAGGCAGTCGGCGTTGATCCAGTAGAAAAGGATAGACTACTTAAGGTTAAAGAAAAAGGACAGGCAGCGGTTGCTGAAATGAAAAAGATGGCAGCGAGTTGCGAGCAATTGTTCGGCTTGGATAAATGTTTGCCTATTTCTTGGCTGGATGGCTCAAACACGAAGACTAGAAAATATCTCTGGGCGCAGATAAAATATAAGGATTACGCAGCTAATCCTACTAGTATTTCTTTGTTTGTTGAGAAAGACAATGGTATGACAAGATACCGCATTAGTTTGGAAATAAAGAATGATGGCACTGATAAGAAAACGATGGCATTATACCATTCTCATTTAGATATTCCGAAAGAAGATGGAATGGTTTATGTGTCTGGAAGTGACGAGTGGGGAAATCCAGCAATCATTACAGACTCGGTAGATCAGATCAAAGCAAAGATTGATTTAGGTGAAATTCGAAAGGTTCAACTTTGTGTTTATGTTGAGTCAGCAGAGGGTAAAACAAACGAACAATATGACGCTGATGTAATGGCCGCAGTAAAGAAGATCATTCCATATTACGAGTATGTCATTGGAAAATTCTCTACACAATCAACTGGCCGTGCATGGCTGTTAACATGGAATCCTGCAAGCTGGAATTGGACAAACTACAAAACATGGTGTAAAGATACAAAGCTTGGAAACAAATTTGTTGAGTCTTGGACTTGTGCAAGTAAGCAACCTACTGTTGGTGATGAGATTTTCTTGATTAAGACAGGTTCTAAACCTAGAGGAATTCTTGCTCATGGATATGTAGTGAAAGGCGCTTATGAAGCAGATCACTACGATCCTGAAAAAGCTGAAGCAGGAGTTAAATCTAATCACATAGATACAGAATATGACTGGATTCAAGATTATGATACAGAATCAATGTTGATGCAGGATGACCTTAAAACTACACTTCCTGACCAGCAGTGGAGTCCAATGGGATCTGGTATCGAGATTAAATCAAGTGTTTTACCAGAATTGAAAAAGATGTGGTTAGAACTAATTGGCAAGAAAGCTGACGACGTTACATACTGGCCAAGTTTAGAAGAATATGATCCGGGAATCACAAAAGAGAAGTGGACCGAATTGCTTAATGATCCGGATGTTACAAATAAAGATAGCCTAAAAATGTTCAAGATGATACTTGAACTGGGTGGGAAATCTACATGTGCTAATCTTGCTGAAATCTATGGAGGTTCAGCTGGTTCATATAATAACTGGGGACGTATCTTTGGTGAGAGAGTACATAGAAAGACGAATTGTCCACTTTGTGTTGATGGAGGTCGTCAGCGCTATTACACAGTTCCGTTTGTTGGGAGATATGTAGTAGAAAAGGGTAAACGTAGATACTCTTGGAAACTTAGAAACGAATTGGGGGAGGCATTAAAGGGAATGGATTTATCTCATATTGATCTTACAACGGAGGAAGAATCAGTAATTGCATACGATAAAAATATGATCCTGTATGGCCCTCCAGGAACAGGTAAAACATACAGCACTGCAATTTACGCTGTGGCTATTTGTGATCAGCTTGATCTGGATAGTGTAAAAGCTATGGATTATGACGAAGTGATGATTCGTTATCGTGAACTGCTGGATACAGGTAGAGTGGCGTTTACTACTTTCCATCAGTCTTATGGATATGAGGAATTTATCGAAGGCATCAAACCAGTATTGAATTTTGGAGATGACATAGGATATACGATTCAAGATGGAGTTTTTAAAGCATTTTGTAAAGGTGTAACTATGCCAGAGAGTAATGAAATTGATCGTAATGCTAAAGTGTCGAAAGTTGTGCTTGAATCTGGTGATTTAGTTCAAAATAATAAGGTGTCATCAAATAAGAATTATGTGTTTATTATCGACGAGATCAATAGAGGAAATATCTCAAAGATTTTTGGTGAATTGATTACGTTGATCGAAGACACTAAGAGAGAAGGAATGGATGAGCAGGCTGCGGCAGTTCTGTCTTATTCAGGAGATCTGTTTAGTGTTCCGTCTAATGTATATATTCTTGGAACAATGAATACTGCAGATCGTTCGATTGCTTTAATGGATACTGCCCTTCGTAGAAGATTTCAGTTTGTTGAGATGATGCCAGATGCGAATGTACTCAGAGATATTAGTGCTGACAAGGTAGATGATCTTGATGTTGTAGAAATGCTTGAAAAGATTAATGAACGTATTACTTTCCTCTATGACAGAGAACATACAATTGGTCATGCGTTCTTTACAAAACTTGCAAAAGATCCAACAATAGAAACCCTAAGGGCAATCTTCGAAAATTCTGTTATTCCGCTTCTTCAGGAATACTTCTATGAAGATTATCAGAAGATCCAGTTGGTCCTTGGTGATAATGGAAAGACAGATCCTTCAACGAAGTTCATTCTTGACGAAGAGGTTAAAGTCAAAAGTATATTCAAGGGCAATGCAGATGATGTTGTTGATCTTCCTGACAAGAAATACACCATCAACAGTGAGGCATTTGATAACCTTGAAAGTTACAAACAGATTATATAAAGCGTGGTGAGATAAATGGATAAATTGCTAGAGGTGAGAGAGTTTGATACTATTACCGGAAATGTTGATTTCGAAAATGATGAAAAATATAAATATCTTGATACAGCGACTTTCCATAATCTTGTGGAATTTATCCATGAATTCTCAGGAGATGAAAAAAATGCTGATGCATTGGATTTTATGCACATTTCTTATAAACGTAATGTTGGTGATATCGTAACTATCAAGAATTATGTAGGTTTGATCCAGATGAATAGCGGTTATCAGATACAGATACTTCCTAAGATTAGCTTTGATTCTGGAGAAGACACTGGTAATAAGGAAACAAAAAGAATATTCCTGAAGATGCTAAAAAGCATGAAGGATTTTCCTAGTAAGGTATTTAATGATTCTAGTTTAAAAGTGGATCGCATGAATCTCTATGAGATTTTTATAAATATGTATCTGCAAGAAGTACGACAGCTGGTTAAGCGTGGCATTAAATCTGCATATGTTGGACAAGAAGATAATCTCAAATTCTATAAAGGGAAACTTCTTACAAGCCAGCACATAAAAACAAACATGGCGCATAGGGAAAGATTCTATGTTGCCTATGATGAATTCCATCCAAATAGATCAGAGAATAAACTTGTCAAAGCGACATTACTTAAATTACAGAAGTTGACAACGAGTACTGAAAACTCAAAAGAGATTAAACAGTTGTTGACAACATTTGAAATGGTGGAACCTTCAACGAATTATACGAAGGATTTTTCACAGGTGAAAATTGATAGAAATACGAAAGACTATGAAATGCTTATGCAGTGGTCTAAGGTATTTCTTATGAATAAATCATTTACAACATTCTCTGGTAAGAATACATCAAGGGCATTGTTATTTCCAATGGAGAGTGTATACGAAAGTTATGTAGTGCAGCAAATAAAGAAGGTGCTAGGACCGGCAGGCTGGGAAGTGTCAAGTCAGGACAAAGGATATTATTTGTTCATGGATCCAAGACGCCAGTTTGCGCTGAGACCAGATATCGTTTGTAAGCGTGGTGATAGAATCGTCATAATGGATACCAAATGGAAAAGCCTCATCAATAGTGAACACGCCAATTATGGTATTTCTCAAAGTGATATGTATCAAATGTATGCTTACTCTAAGAAATATGAAACATCAGAAATCTGGCTTCTCTACCCATTAAATGATGAGGTGCGTGATTATTCTGATATAGAATTTGAATCTGGCGATGGAACAACAGTCAGACTGCATTTTGTTGATCTGACACGTATGCCAGAAACGCTGGAAGAATTAAGAGATAAGCTGGAGGTGATTGAGTCATGACAATCGAGGAAAAAGTAATAGAAGTCATCAATGACTATGTCAGCTCAAATGGAACTACATCAAAGATGACGCCGGATCAATTGTACAGTCTTGTGACAGCTACATATCCTATGAACAGGAACAGCTTTTTGCCGGCAGATTATTGCTATAACAGAACTAATGAAGGTATCGATTTTGAAAAACACTCACATCTTTTTGAAAGAACTGATGACGGAAACTATCTTGTTTTAGGTGAAGACTATCTTTATTCTGGACCTGTATATTACAGATGTAGAGGTGAAAAGGAAGATAGTATACGAGGAGTATGGACTAATGGCTCATTTGAAGAAGGTGCTGCCGTTGTAGATACGATAGCACTTCGCCTTAATGACCTGTTTGATGGGATTAAAAATACACTTAAGTTAATTCCGGTAACTGTATCAGCAGAAAAGAATATCGTTTCAGTAGGCATTCTAGAATTGTTGGTATACGGAATTAGTGTCGAGAAAGAAGTGTATAAGATATTCAATGTTACTTCTGACTGGGCACAAAAGACCTCTTATCACTGCGATGAAGCTAAAGATGGCACGTGGTTCTATTATCTGGAAACAATCGATGAGTGTATTGGTGAAGTGAAACGCCTTGTATCATTTGAAATTCAGAAATCTGGACAGGCTAACCATACAAGTGAAGTAAGTCAGATGGTTTCTCCTACGACCTTTGAAAATACATATACACATTTTGTTGAGTAGGCAGATAGAAATGCTGAATCAAAAAAAGCACAAGGTTTAAAGATTCCTTATGTTTTTAAGGAAAGACCGATTTGTGATGGGCAGATTTTAAAGGACAGTATGGCCAAGGTACTTCAAGTGTGACACCTTATATGAATTGGTGGGTGGTATCGATATACTGCCTTTTTGAGAATGGAAATATCATCATGTGTATTGAGGAAGAAAGATATGCTCATTTAAAGAAAATTCAGATCAAACCATTACGATATAGTTTGATTGGTAATAAGAAGGTGAACACTGCGGTGTTCTATGCAGTACATAAAACTTATGTAGATTATGGAGAATTATATGAAAAGTTCCTCCAGGTTTGCGAAGAGATAATGAGGTTAGGTTTAAAGTAAGGTCGTTTAGTAGGAGACTTCTTACAATGACTATTTAATATGCGTATACATATCAAGTAAGGAGGACTAATAGATGAATTATAAAGAGACAGGTTTTAGACCGTTTTATCAACACTTTTGTGTATTACCAATAACAAAGACAACGAAGGCTGCTCTTGTTGATTTCCCTGGTGCAAAGAAAGCAAATGGTGTACTTACCTACGGCTACTATGATAGTGAAGATGAATTGACATTAGAAGTAATTGCAGCAGCACAAATAAAGGACGGAAATGCAAGCTTTTGGGAAACATCTAAAGAAACAAGATCCTTTATTAGAGTAGGAGCCGTCGCTGAAGATGATTTCCTTTTCTTTGCAGATGAGGATAGAAGCTTAGCGAATCGTTATGAGGATAAAATCGAGATGCTTCATTATTATGATGCTGATGAAGAAGTTGAAAAAACAAGAGAAATGTCTTTCCTAGATAGTTGTAGACATGAGAATTATATTGACGATATCCTTGTGTATCTGTGTAAGGAGGGCAATCAGCCAGAAGGTTGCTGGACGAGAATTATCGGTCTTGGAGATCATTTCTTTATGGGAATTCTCTTAAACGAGCCAGATCAGGATTTTGGTTATCACGTAAGTAAGATGTTAAATTATGTTATTTCTGTTATTGGTTTATCTGTAGTTATACCATTAGCGATTAGTTTTTCTACAGCAGTTATTAATATGTTTAATTCGAATATTAAGGCAACAGATCATATTCAATTACTTAATAATACTATAGTAGATAAGATAGTTTATATATTAGTAATTGTGTTACTTGCTATTCCAGTTTGGAATAGCAAAATAGAAAAATTGAATAGTTAAAATCAAATACTTGAGTTATAGTTTCAAGTCTTTATTCATATATTTATTATAGAACTTCTTTTTTTGAATACTCACTACAATCACAATAAGATAAAATTTCTATAATCTTTTAACAATATACAGTATTTGCTGCCTTTTTCATAAATTTTAAGACTTATATTATTAAGACCTGATATTTTTAAAACAAACAAAAAATACAGAATAAAATATTCGTTCTACTACATTAACATATTCCCTGAATAACTTTTATTGTTGATACATTTCAAAAAAATGTCAAAATGATGAATTAGACAATAAATTGTAAAGTTTTTCCGAATAAATCCTTGACAAATTACGGATGATTGGTCGTATAATATGTGTAATAATATATTCAAATTTTTATCAAAAAATAAAGTATAAAAGGAGTATGCACAATATGAGTACAAAAAGTTTAAAATGGCATTCAGTATTTGTGATTTTTTTCACTTGCTTGTTTTGTATGAATTTGAAAACGATTTATGCTACAACAGTTACTGTTAATACTCAAGATGAACTTATTCAAGCATTGGAATCAAATAGCGATAATATTCTAATTAATTCTTCTTTCGAAATATCTCGTTCTATTGATTTATCCCAAAAAACAGTTGAAATAACAGCATCTGATGGTGTTGAATTAACAACAAACGGTTTGATAGAGAATATGTTTATCGCTTCTGGTGGACAAGTTACTTTTGAAAATATTCGTCTTAATGGGAATAATCAATCTCGTTTATTTCTTGTTACTAATGGTGCAACATTAACGCTAAAAAATACCATTGTAAAAAAAGGAACGACTCAATTATTTGAAAAGAACATAATAGATACTGTAAATAAACAACGTTATAGTGGTGGAGCTATTTTTTCGGAGCATGCAACATTAAATTTAGAAAATGTTGAATTTATAGAAAATACAACTAAAAAAGATACCCCTGTCGTTGAAAAACCGGGTGATCCTATTTTAGCCCCTCACGGTGGAGCGATTTATGCTGGAACGAGTACGATTAATATTGTAGGTGGACGCTTTAGTCATAACAGATCAGGATCTTCACCAAATGGTTCAAATGGAGAAGGTGGAGCGATCAAACTAGAAGGTGGATCTAAACTTTATATTAATAAAGATGCAGCTTCAACTGATAAAACTACTACGGTATTTGAAGAAAATAGCAATGATGATTGGCAAACAAAAGGTGGATATCAAGGTGGAGCTATTGAAGCAACTGATAGTGAAGTTGTTATTTATGGAACAACATTTAAAGTTGCTGGTCCATTTAATACTGGAGGAGCTATTAAATTTGAAAATGTATCTCATGCTGAAGTTCATCATTCTAATTTTACTTTATTAGAGGGAAAAGGGGAAATTGGTGTTGCAGGTGGAGCAATTACTTCAGAAGGATCACATTTGACAATTTCCAATACAACTATGTCTGTAGGAGATGGCACACGTGTTAAAGAAGCAGGTGGGTTAATCCAAGTTGTTGGAAGTGGAACATTTAATTTAATCGATTCTACTTTAGAAGGTCGTGGAGCATTTTGGAATGCAGGAAAATATACTGCTAAATATGGTGGAGCTATTTCATTTTATACAGGTAGTACCGTTACTGCTAAAATAGAAAATACAACTATTCGTAATTTTATGGCAGATGTATCAGGTGCTGCTATTGCGATTTCAAATCAACGTGATGAAGTATCTGGTGTTGATTTAACTTTGAAAAATACTAGATTAATAAATAATGCGGCATATACATATGGAAACTGGTCGTATGGTGGCGGCATGTTTATAGGACCAGGTAATACCGTGCTTATGGATTCAGGTATTATAACTGGTCCTACATATTCCAATAATGCGGGTGCTATTTATAATCAAGGTAATTTAACATTAACAGGCGGTGCTAATATATCCGGTAATAACGCTTATCAAATGGTTGGTGGTATCTATAATGCTGGGTATTTAAAAGTTGATAATGCGACTATACAAAACAATTCAAAAGGGGATTGGGCTACCGGCTATGATCACCAGTTGAAAAAAGGCGAATATAGTGGTGAAAATATTTACGCCGCAAAAGATGTCATTATCACGCCAAATGCCACCATTCAAAATGGGGATGTGCGTGTTTTAGAAGGACAATCTTCCATTATTTTAACGGGAGCATTGACGAAACCAATTAATGTTTCTATTAGTGAAACACCTAAATTGATAGCTACCGGTATCGCTATGGGATATATTGAAAATGCCAATCGTCACGTTGGTTATGTTGTTGCTAGAGGGGCGAATAATAATGAATTTGCAAATGAAAAATTAAAGACAAATGCTTATGAAGCGACTAGTGAAGATGCTAAGTTATTACATTATGTAAGTAAAGACACTACTCAACCGATTGCACCACTTTCAGATCATATAAGTGTTGGAATGTGGGATTTTGTATTAAATCCAATGACTAAGCAAGTTGTTTTAGGACAACGTGCTAAGATGATTTATCATGCAAATGGCGGAACTTTTGATTCCGGAACGGAAAAAGAGTTTTTATATACAATATATAGTTCAACTGATCCTTGGACAGATATTCCACAATTAAAATTATTGGATGACGCTTCTCAACCGACACGTCCGACGTATGCTTTAGTCGGTTGGTATAATCATCATGCAGATGGCACAGAAGATAATAATCCAATAACAGATGCAGAAATAGTAGCAAATAGAGATGCCAATCCATTCGATTTTTCATTACGATTTGCATCTGGAACAACACCGATTACCAATATTGTCACTCCAAATGTATTGCATGCGTATGCAGGATGGGAAAAACAGATACAAGTTCAAGTTACAAAACAATGGGCTAGTCGTGTTAAAGAAACGAGTGTTACTGTTCAATTGTATAAAAATGGTAATCCAGAAGGAAACCCTGTTCAATTAACAGAAAATGGAAATTGGACATATACATTTATGAAGCTTCCAAAATATAGATCGGAAAATGTAGAAAATGTATACACAGTGAAAGAAGTTGGTGAAGCGAACAATCGAGTAACAGTAGGTGACCATACATATACTGTTGATGTGGAAGGAAATCAAGAAAATGGCTATACGATAACCAATACGTATGTACCAGGAAAAACGGAATACACTGTAAACAAAGTCTGGGTGAATGGACCAACAGAAAAACCAACGATTTCAGTACAGTTGTATCAAAATGAAGCAGTTTATGGCGAAGCCGTAGAATTGACTTCAGGTACAATAAGCCATACATGGCGTGATTTACCAGCAACAGACAATACTGGAGTGGCTTACACCTATACAGTAGATGAAGTCAACGTTCCTGCAGGGTATGAAAAAGCAGTTGTAGATAATACTATCACGAATACGTATGTACCAGGAAAAACGGAATACACTGTAAACAAAGTCTGGGTGAATGGACCAACAGAAAAACCAACGATTTCAGTACAGTTGTATCAAAATGGAGCAGTTTATGGCGAAGCCGTAGAATTGACTTTAGGTACAACAAGCCATACATGGCGTGATTTACCAGCAACAGACAATACTGGAGTGGCTTACACCTATACAGTAGATGAAGTGAACGTTCCTGCAGGGTATGAAAAAGCAGTTGTAGATAATACCATCACGAATACGTATGTACCAGGAAAAACAGAGTACACAGTAAACAAAGTTTGGGTGAATGGACCAACGGAAAAACCAACGATTTCAGTACAGTTGTATCAAAATGGAGCCGTTTATGGTGAAGTCGTAGAATTGACTTCAGGTACAACAAACCATACATGGCGAGACTTACCAGCAACAGATAATAGTGGAGTAGCTTACACCTATACAGTAGATGAAGTCAACGTTCCTGCAGGGTATGAAAAAGCAGTTGTAGATAATACTATCACGAATACGTATGTACCAGGAAAAACGGAGTACACTGTAAACAAAGTCTGGGTGAATGGACCAACAGAAAAACCAACAATTTCAGTACAGTTGTATCAAAATGGAGCAGTTTATGATAAAGCCGTAGAATTGACTTCAGGTACAACAAGCCATACATGGCGTGATTTACCAGCAACAGACAATACTGGAGTGGCTTACACATATACAGTAGATGAAGTGAACGTTCCTGCAGGGTATGAAAAAGCAGTTGTAGATAATACCATCACGAATACGTATGTACCAGAGAAAACAAGAGTCAGTGTTACAAAAGTATGGCGTGGAAACGTCAGCGAAAATAGTGTACAAGTACAGTTATATAAAAATGGAGAAGTAATGGGTGCTCCTGTTACCTTAAACGAATCTAATCAATGGAAATATGAGTTTACAGATTTATTAGTCGTAGATACTCCAGAACAACCAACACCAAATGTATACACAGCGAAAGAAATTGGTGAAGCTAACAATCGAGTAACAGTAGGTGACCATACATATACTGTTAATGTTGAAGGAACGCAAGCAAATGGCTATACGATAACAAATACCTATGTTGAGCCAATCAAACCAACACCACTACAACCAGGTAAAACAACTGTAAGTGTCACAAAAGTATGGCGTGGAAACGTAAGCGAAAATAGTGTACAAGTACAGTTATATAAAAATGGAGAAGTAATGGGTGCTCCTGTTACCTTAAACGAATCTAATCAATGGAAATATGAGTTTACAGATTTATTAGTCGTAGATACTCCAGAACAACCAACACCGAATATCTATACCGTGAAAGAAGTCGGGGAAGCGAACAATCGAGTAACAGTAGGAGACCATACATATACTGTTAATGTTGAAGGAACGCAAGCAAATGGCTATACGATAACAAATACCTATGTTGAGCCAATCAAACCAACACCACTACAACCAGGTAAAACAACTGTAAGTGTCACAAAAGTATGGCGTGGAAACGTAAGCGAAAATAGTGTACAAGTACAGTTATATAAAAATGGAGAAGTAATGGGTGCTCCTGTCACCTTAAACGAATCTAATCAATGGAAACATGAGTTTACAGATTTGTTCGTTGTAGACACTATGGAACAAGCAATACCGAATATCTATACCGTGAAAGAAGTTGGGGAAGCGAACAATCGAGTGACAGTAGGAGACCACACATATACGGTTAATACAGAAGGAACGCAAGCAAATGGCTATACGATAACAAATACCTATGTTGAGCCAATCAAACCGACACCACTACAACCAGGAACAACAAGTGTCAGTGTTACAAAAGTATGGCGTGGAAACGTCAGCGAAAATAGTGTACAAGTACAGTTATATAAAAATGGAGAAGCAATAGGTGCTCCTGTTACATTAAACGAATCTAATCAATGGAAACATGATTTTACAAATTTATTAGTCGTAGATACTCCAGAACAACCAACACCGAATATCTATACCGTGAAAGAAGTCGGGGAAGCGAACAATCGAGTAACAAAAGGAGCCAACACATATACCGTTAATGTCGAAGGAACTCAAAAAAATGGTTATACAATAACCAATACATATGTTGAACCAATAGTACCTACTAATTCTTCTAATTTAAGTAAAGTATTGATAGAAGAAAATAAAAATTCTATTTTGCCAAAAACAGGAACTATAGATTCTTCTATTTACTCATTAGTTCTATTTGTTATTGCTGGAGTAGTATACTCATTTAGAAATAAAAAAGAATAAGTGATTTTATCAGCCGATAATGAGGAATGTTCTTCGTTATCGGTTTTTTATTTTTAAATTTTAGTATAACATAATTTTATTTGTGTGATTTAATCAAAAATAAAAGGCTCTTCGTCAAATTGTGTTGGTGGAGAGAAATAGTGAGTATGTTGGTAGTGAATGGCATTAACCATTCACTACCTTTTTCCCATTCTTTTTCTGCCATTGGGAATGGTGTTGTATGATTAAAATACGTAATCTAAAATAGGAAAAACGTCTATAGCCATAGGCAATGCGTTTGATAACTTTAATATGATTGTTGATAGCTTCTGTGATACCGTTTGAATAAGGTGTGGTAAAAGCTTGATAAATACCATTCTGATAGGTTTTAAAAATATCAAATTTCTTTCTAAACCACTCTGGTAATGACGGGTCAATATGATGAATAACCTCCATAAATAAATCAAAATCTCGCTGTCTATAAGCATATCTCAGCTCTTGTACAAACTCATATGCTTGTTTTAAAACAGGACTATAGTCTAATAATCTATCAAGGATTTGTGTGTGTGTCAGATATGTTTTAAAGGATTGGTGATAGTGATAGTCTGTATCATTTACATCAAAGGCATCTTTTAATAATAATTTCCAGTATTTCTTTAAGTGTTTATAAGCCTTTTCTTCTTCTTTTTTAAAGGTGTTCATTTCTTTTATACGTAGTGTATTTAAATTCCGATGTATATGTTGTATGATATGAAATCTATCTGTTACAATAACGGCATTAGGAAAACCCTTCTGAATAAGTTTGCCATAATTGGCATTCATATCCATAACAAGATAGCGAACGCTATGTCTTGCTTTTTTAGAAAATTGTTTAAAATAAGTGATTAAATGGTCTAATTGGCGACTAGGTAACACATCAATAATACGGTGTGTCAATCCGTCTACACAGATGAAACTCATCTTCCCTAAATGAGATGTCACAGACTTAAATTCGTCGATACATAGTACCTTAGGTAGATAATGAAAAGACGGTTTAACTTGTTTTGTATATTTATCTAAGACACGTTGTACGGTCACATCAGATACAAAGTGGTCTTGGCAGATATGTTTTCTTGAAATATTTTTCGTTAAATCAAGTGCGATAAGTTGTTTTAATTCTTTAGAAATACAACAATGTTTATCGACTAAAGAACACGAAGAAGAACAGGTTTTTAGACACGTTTTACAGCGATAACGGGTTCTTTTAAGAAGTAAAACCGTTTTGATTTGTCTAAACTTTGGTAATAATGTTTTCGTTTGATATGTACCATGTTTGATGAGTGTTTTAGCATGACAATGTGGACAGGTGTGGCAAGGCTTTGTCCAAGTGCCTTTAATAAAGTGGTGTGGAATACCATTTATTGTTTTTTCTTCTAACCAATGTTCATCAGCTATGAAAGATTTATCTGTTAATGTCAATAATTTTTTTGTATAATAATCCATGAGAAATACCTCCTTGTTTAATTGTGGTGATTTAATCATACAGGTATTTCTCTTTTTTTGTCCACTTTTATATACAAAATCGTGTTGGTGGATTATTCTCACCAACACGATTTATTATAGAGCTAAATAAAAAAGAAATTTATGAAAAATAATTCTTTTTATTGTTATTTTAAAAATAACATGTTAAAATACATGTAAGTTATAAAATAACAAAAGGAGAATATAATGACACTATTTGAAATGTTAAAAGGAAAGAAATTAGATGTGCAGTACGAGACAGGGTTTCACTTCATTATGGAATACGTAGAAGAAGGTAAGTTAAAATGGACATCTGTGGGTGAGGTTGAGGACGGTGGTCCTTCAGAGGAAGTAGATCCTTATGAAGTCATTGAATTGGAAAGTGGGAAATATTTTATTAACTGGATTGAAGAAAGTGGTATGACAATATCTCAATTATTAGATTTGAATAATAACGAAGTGATTGCATTTCTAACGTGGGAAGACAATAGTGTTCGTGGAGGTAGAGATACACTTCTGCAAAAAGGTTATGTGACGATTGTAGGTTAAAATATGAAACATTCACATAAATTATCTGATGCTATTCACATACTTTTGTATATAGAAGTATTTTGTGAAGATAAACGTATCACAAGTACAGATATTGCTGAAAGTATCAATACAAATCCCGCATTAGTAAGACAAATTATGTCTCAATTAAAAAAAGCAAATTTGATTGAAACAAAACAAGGTAGTGCTAAACCGAGACTTTTAAAATCTTCTAAAGACATCACATTATTTGATATTTTTCAAGCAATTCATGAAGAATCATTACTTGAAATTGATAAAAATACGAATAAAGAGTGTCCGTTGGGTAATACAATTCAAACAGTCCTTACGAGTACTTATAGAGAAATAGAAAATAGTGCCTTCAATAAGATGAAAGAGATTTTTTTAATTGACTTAAAAAATGCGATAGATAAATTGATATAATTATTCGTAAAGTTGCTATCATCATGTGTTGATGATATATTAAATGAACAAAACTGATGATGGAGGTATTATATGAAAAAAATAGAAAGTGCTAAAGCACCGGCAGCTATTGGTCCTTATTCTCAAGCAATACAAGTAGGAAACACTGTCTATGTTTCTGGTCAACTACCAATTTGTGTTGAAACAGGTGAATTTGCAGGTAGTACGATTGAGGAACAAACAAAACAATCATTAGAAAATATCCAGTTTATTTTAAGTGAGGCAGGATTAACGATGAAAAATGTTGTGAAAACAACTGTTTTATTAAAAAATATTGCTGATTTTACAAAAATGAATGATGTATATGCAAGTTATTTTTCCGCACCGTTTCCTGCAAGAGCCGCTTATCAAGTGGCAGCTTTACCAAAGGATGCTCTAATAGAAATAGAAGTCATTGCTGTTGTGGGATAGACATCAGGGATAAACCAATGTTGGTTTATCCTTCAGACTGTTGACAAATTAAGAGCGTCAACAGTCTTTTTTCGTATCAGACGTTAAGTTGTACGGCTTACCACGATGTACACGATACATCTCTCGTTCTCTACTACGTGCGAGAACGAAGCCATTCGTACCACAACGTCTGATACGATAATGATACTTAAAAGTGGTATAATAGAGATAAGAAAAAGGAGGGAAAAATCTATGTTTTATAAAGAAACTCACCCAAATGATGAAATCATATTAAACACGTTGTCCGAATTAGTACCAAAAGACCATTTACTACGTAAAATTGATAAATCAATTGATTTCAACTTTATTTATGATATTATCTCCCTATTATAGTCATACCAACGGTCGCAATAGTTTAGACCCTGTTGTTTTATTTAAATTGGTCTTTTTAAAAGATATTTATGGCATTAAATCCATGCGAGAAACCATTAAACGTGTCGAAACGGATGTAGCGTTTAGATGGTTTTTAAACCTCCCTTTCTCTAAACCTACCCCACATTATTCTACTTTCTCTCAAAATTATAGTCGCCGTTTTCAAGGGACTTCTGTGTTTGAAGATATATTCAACACTATTGTACACCAAGCTATCTCACATCATTTAATTAGCGGCACAGCATTATTCACAGATTCCACACACATTAAAGCAAACGCCAATAAAAATAAATTTAGAAACGCTGTTATTGAAGTGGTTCAAGAACGTAAACGAGATTTAGAAAACGAAATCAACGCCGAACGAGAAGCTATTGGAAAAAAGCCGTTTCATTACACCGATAAAACCATCTCTAAAACTATTAAAGAAAGTACGACTGATAAAGAAAGTGGCTATTACCATCGGGATAATAAAGAAAAAGGATTTATGTACTTAGACCATCGTAGTGTAGATGGTAAACACAATTTATTGTAGACTGCTTTATTACGCCAGGAAATGTTCATGATAGTGTACCGTATATGTCACGATTAACGTATGTGATGGAAAATTTAAATTTGATGTCAATTGTGTCGCGTTAGATAGCGGGTATTATAAAAAAGACATTTTAAAATTTTTAGAAGAGAAAAAGATATTTTCTGTGATTGGGTATAGACGTTTTCATCGCAATCCTGACCATAATTTTTTCGCTATCATTCATCTAGAGATTGTTTTACGGATACACGTACGGGAGAAATTTACACCTACAGAAACATTGATAGACAAGGATATAAACAGTATCGTATAAGCGATAACAGTAATAAACGGATACTACGTCGAGCGATAGATGCTGATGTATACGATAGATGTCGTGAGCGTCGATTATCTACGTTTGGGAAAGCACTATATAAACGACGGAAAGAAACGATTGAGCGTAGCTTTGCAGACTCTAAACAAAATCATGGGTATCGGTTTGCACAATATAGAGGAGTAGCCAAGATGCAGCAGTACACTTGGTTATCTTGTGCTGCCCAAAATATGAAAAAAATGGCAATTCTACTCACGAGAGATAGCCATTTTTTACAATATAGTTCTTTATTTATCATTTTTAAATGCAAAATCCAACGTATTTTTCAAAACTGGAAAAATACGTTGGATTTTTTATCGCTATTGTCAACAGTCTGAGGGATAAACCAATGTTGGTTTATCCTTGATTTAACTCCAATTGTAAAGTGCAAAAAACAGATAATCACTTTCTCTTTTGCGGGGTTGATAACCAAATAATAAAAACCAAGGTTTCTAGTCAAGGCGAAAAACAAAGTGTGCCTTGACGGGAAACCTGTTTTTATTAAACGATGAACCTACCCGCAATAAAAATAACTCTGCAGGTGTACGATAACCTAATTTACGTCGTATTTTATGATTTAAGTAGGGTTCTATTTTACGAATAGTTGATTTTTTAGCGGTGTTGATAGATTTACCATTAGGTAAAAACTCCCGTATCTGTCCGTTATGATTTTCGTTAGTACCACGCTCATAAGATGAATAAGGGTGTGCGTAGTAAATGCTTAAATATGTCGATTCTAATTCAGATAATGAGGCGAATTCTGAACCATTATCAGATGTTATACTCTTGAAGGTTGATTTCCTATATTGTTTAAAATATTCTTTAATGTCCGTAAGACACATTGTGCTGTTTTACCATTCATTTTACGCATAATTGTATAACGTGTTTGTCGTTCTACTAACGTTAATAATAGAGCTTCATTTTTCGTTTTCTTAAATAAGACTAAGTCAATTTCCCAATGTACAAATTCTGTACGATTATTCGCTACATCTGGTCGATTTTCGATAGAGGTTCCCATGTTTTTCTTGTATGTTTTGGTGTTCTCTTTTTCCGGTCGTTTTCTAATGCTTACCATTTTGGGTAAATCAATTGGTTTGATAGGGATAATGCCTTGATGGACAAACGTATAAACCGTTTTCGTACAAGGGACTTTTTCATTAGGGTGATTTAGGCGATACCAATGTACAAAGGTATCAATACTGTGTATTCTGTATGTTTCAGTGACTGCTTGTTGTAAGTCTTTGAAAAATTGTTGACTAAATTTTTCAGTTAAATCAGTATGATATTTAATTTGTTACTTAGCTTTATAAATATGATGGCTTGTTTCAACGTAATATTTTAGTTCGTCACGTTGAATACCATTTCGATGAACCATTTGATTAACGCTTCCGCGTTTGATTTCTCTATAGATTGTGGATACATTTCTTCCGAGTCGTTCAGCGATATATCGTATTGGCTTTTTTTCGTTTAATAACGTTTCAATTTTTGTACGTTCAACCAATAATAGCTGTTTATATTGTTTTTTTGTGTTATGATTATTTCAGACATGATAATGACCTTTCTAATGTTGTAGAGGATTTTAGTAAGTTAATTATCTGTCTTTTTTTGTTTTTATAACACTATTTTGCTTTTGCACTTTATTTTACAACTCGGCTTGCTAAAAAAGTGAATTTTTTCTCAAACTTTTCTTGACAAAATATGTCATTTCTTTTATTATATATGTATAGAAATAAATTATTTTTTGAACAAGCAGTAAAGAGCAGTAATGGCTCTTTACGTAGCCGGGTCTATAAGTGTTTAGACAGCAGAAAAATGTTTAGTAAATGAACTGAGCATATCTGTGAGACAGTACGAACTGTCCACGGGTATGCTCTTTTTTGTATTATCAAATAAAAAGGAGAGGAAAAATATGTTTGATTTACTAAAAACAAAGGAAGGAAAACTATTTGTGGCAGGGAGTATTAGTCTAGGTATCGGTTTATTATGTGAGCAGATACAGCTATCAGGAAGTCCGTTGTGGTTATGTCTTGCTAGTGTATTATTAGGGTATGAAATTGTCAAAGATGTTATTTCTGATATTGTTGAAGAGCATAGATTAAATGTTGATTTTCTAATGATATTATCGGCATGTGGTGCCATCTCTATTGGGTATTTTAGCGAAGCGGCTATTTTATTATTTATTTTTTCTGGTTCAGAAATGTTAGAGGATTATGTGTATCAAAAATCAATGAAAACAATGGAATCGTTAATGACACATATTCCAAAACAAGCAATGGTTTTAAAGGAAGATGATACGACAGAAATTGTAGATATTGATCAGATTGATATTGGACAAACATTGATTGTTAAA
Organism: Carnobacteriaceae bacterium zg-84; assembly: GCA_013874835.1. Lineage (NCBI taxonomy): Bacteria > Bacillati > Bacillota > Bacilli > Lactobacillales > Carnobacteriaceae > Carnobacteriaceae bacterium zg-84. The sequence continues at coordinate 728,674 of CP059430.1, forward strand.
AAAGGAGAGCAAATTGCTTTGGATGGAACAGCTTCTAAAGTGATGCTCGTGAATGAAAGTGTATTAACGGGAGAGAGCATTCCTGTATATAAAGAAATTGGTGATGATGTATTTGCTGGAACAATCAATATTGGAGATACGAGCGTTTACGTCGCAACAAAAACAAGTCATGATAGTGTATTTTCACATATTGTATCCTTAGTTAAAACAGCTAATAATAGTAAAAGTCATTTAGATAAACGTATTCATCAAATACAAAAAACGTATGTGCTAGGTGTATTGATAACAGTTGTATTCTTTATTACTTATTTAATGTGTATCCAAGGATTGAGTTTTACAGACGCTTTTTATCGAGGTATGATTTTATTGACTGTTGCAAGTCCATGTGCGCTTATTGCATCAATGACTCCAGCTATGCTCAGTGCGATGAGTTTTGGTGCTAAAAATGGTATTTTAATCAAAAATGGGAATGCATTGGAAAAAATGATGCGTATGACGACTTTATTTAGTGATAAAACGGGAACGTTAACAACAGGTCAATTTCGTGTACATCAGTATCATTTGGATAAACCAGAAGTTTTACCACTTGTGCTGTCTATGGAAAGTCAGTCATCACATCCATTGGCAAAATCTATTATGACTTATTTTAAAGATGTGTCTTATCCGACATTACCACAAGATATAGTCATTCAAGAGATTGCAGGTTGTGGGTTACAAATGAATCAACTATCTATTGGTAATAAGCGTTTTATGCGTGATTGTACAGATACAAATCATTATTTAGAAAAAGAAAGTCAAGGAACATTATTATTTGTTTCAGAAAATAACGAAGTCATTGGTTATTTTGAGTTGGTTGATGCAGTACGAAAAGATGCTCAAGAAATGGTAGAGGTATTTAAAACACATCTTGTAGATGTTGTTATGCTTACTGGAGATAGAGAGCACGCTGCAAAAAGTGTTGCGAATACACTAGGATTACCTAAGTTTTATGCAGAGTGTTTGCCGGAGGATAAAGTAACATATATGCAACAATATAAACATGATGAGAAAGTTGTAGGTATGATTGGAGACGGAATCAACGATGCTCCAATTTTAGCTCATGCAGATGTTAGCATTGCAATGGGGAGTGGTACCGATATTGCCATGGATGTTAGTGATGTTATCATTACACAAAATCACTTATCAAAAATTGCTTTATTGTATGAACTGAGTCAAAAGTATGGGCGTATTACAAGAGTCAATATTGCTTTTGCAATTAGTGTGATTTTAGTACTTATTTTATTAAATATGCTTGGTATTCTAGATTTAACGAAAGGTGTTTTTTTCCATGAAATGTCAACGATACTCGTCATTTTAAATGGATTACGTCTACTAGGTTTTCAGAAAAAATAAGATAGATATGGTTTTTTCAAGTGTATGAAAACGTATATTTATAAAATGGAAAGATAGACTAAATTGATTTTTGATAAACTTATAAAAAAGTATATAAATCTAAGAAAGTATCCGACGTAAACATTTGTTTACGTCGGATACTTTTGTTTAAAACTTATTTTTATTTGAAAAAGTAAGTGAAATAATATTAAAAAAATCCTAAAAAACTAGACATTTTTGTACAAATGTTTATAATGGAATAATGGGGGTGGGTACGTATACCGTTAGCCTTTCTAATTCACAAAATAAAAAGAGTTTTATGAAAATAAACACATGAAAATAATATATCTATTTTTCATATTTTCTCATTTTGCTTGTCCGTAAAAGTCTACTTAAATGGACAAACACATATTATTCACTAAAGAAAGGAGTGTACAGTTTTTGATGTTTCTTAAACTGACTGTTGGACTTATAAATACACTATATAAAGTATTTGTAAAAAAGTATGAGAATAATGATGAAAAAAGATTTTATGTGCAAATGAATAACAAAATTTATTTTTTATAAAGGCTGAATATTAATTTGTAGAAATGAGAAACACTGGTTGTAACACTGAAAGATAGATTGATTAGACGGATTATTCTTTATAGTCGTCAATGTTCAAGACGGTATTGGAGATACTCATCAAAAAAGAAACACAGAAACAATATATTCATAAAGAAGTGTTATAACAAAAAGAAAAACATAAAATATGATAATTATTAGGAGGTTATATGATTTTTAATAAGCGACAAAGATTTTCTATTCGTAAATTAACAGTTGGAACGTGTTCTGTTTTATTAGGGACATCGTTATTTGCAGTAGGAGATTCAATCAACAATAATGTGCTTGTTGCACATGCAGAAACGCCAACGCTTGATACAGGAGGTGCATTAACTATTGGACGTTTTAGTAATAATGGTGATTATTACTATGTACAAGCATCGGGACGTGCAGATGCTAATCCAAAATACAGTGGTCTTATCTATGAAGTAGATGTAAAAAATAAATCTGTGACACAAATTTCACAAGATAAAATGTCAAATGGTCAAAATGTTTACGACCATTTAAAAGAACAAACTGCTAAACAAGGTTTTTCAGCTGGAACAGATAATTTACGTTTTAATGGTTTAGGTATTTCTCAAGATGGACGATATGCTTATATGATCGGATTTATGGGTGATATCAATACAATGATCAATGGGCAGGCAAATCCAAATAGAACAAATATTGTTGGGGTATATCGCTATGATATTACTAAACACTATTGGGAATTTGTCAGCGATGCGTCTACATGGGCAGATAAAGCGATTATGCGAACAAATTCATGGACAGCCGGTGCTGTCAATCCAGTAGATGGTAAATATTATTTTGGGATGCACACACGTGATTATGATCCATCTTTTAATAAAGTACAACCTGGAACAGAAGATGAATTTAAAAAAGCAACAAGAGACCATACATTTGATATTTATTTCCGTTTCTGGTCTTATGATCCAGCAACACAAAAAGTAGAACCAGTTGGATATGTTGATTCAACGCTTTTTAAAAGTAACTTATTTGACACTTTTGAACGCTTTTTCAGAGCTGGAAGTTGGGCTGTAGGTAGTGATATTTCCTTTGATAGTGAAGGGAATATGAGTTTATTATTGAATCAATTCAATACACCAGATTATTACATTTTAACAGTAAAAGCTGATCAAGTGGAAAAAGGTGCAGCTACACAAGATAATTACACAAAATTAGAAAGCTACTTATCTAAACGAGTACGTATTGTAGATGCAACATCTGGTGATAGTACAGGTGCAAATGATGCAACGTGGGCAATCGGAGGTATTGGTTTAACATCTGATGGTAAAATTTTTGCCAATAGTGGACGTCAAGTTGCTGTTGTGAATCCGGATAATGCAGCAGGTGAATATTTCTATAATCATAGCACAGATCCGTATTGGGGGATGGTGCGTCTATTCCAATATTAACGGTAAAAGGAAATGTATATCGTGAATATTATATTGCTAATACAGAAGAAAAATTAGCTGGAGATATTGGAACGGTTGTTAATAATGAATTTATCGCTATTCTACCTGCACAAGTGACTATGGGTAGAGAGGATGTTGTAACAAATGAATTACTTTATACTCCATATACATCAACAGATGTTCCAGAATTTATTCGTTCAGTAGAAGGTAAAGTATATCGCTTAGTGAGAGAAAATGGTGTGCCTAAATTAAAAGATGGATCAGCACCAGAATCTGGTAATGTCACAAAAACTGACCAAGTGATTAAATATCAATATGTGCTAGATGAAACGATTGATACACCACAAATTGCAACAATTAAATATGTTGATGAATTAGATAATGTTGTAGCACCACAATCATCTGTTGTTGGAAATACAGGTGCTGAGATTATGTATGACACAACACCAATGATTAATGTTTTAAAACAAAAAGGATATGAATTGGTAACAGATGGTTTTAAAGATCGTCCAACAGAAGACACAAATTATGATAAAATTCCAGATAAATTAGGAGAGGAAGGACAAGTCTTTAAGGTTGTTGTAAGACCTAAAGAAACGACTATTACACCTAACCCGGATAGTGAAACGAATAAAGTACCAAATCCTCATGATCCAACGGGTAATACACCGGTTAAACCTGGAGAATCTATTGTGATTACACCAACTCGAGAAAATCCGGATGAATCAATATGGCCAGTAACAGGTTTAGATGAATCTGATTTAATTAGTACAGTCGATCGTGTAATTAATTATGTATACGATGACGGTACACCAGTTATGGAAAATGGAGAACCAAAAACAGTAATTCAATCATTAACGTTTAAACGTACGGCTACAGTAAATCATGTGACAGGTGCGATTACTTATGGAGAATGGCAACCTGTTACAACAAACGAAATGCCGGAAGTGACAAGCCCTACGATTGACGGTTATACCCCAGATCAAGTAACGGTAAAAGCAGAAACAAACTTAAACGGTGAGTCAGATCCACAAGACGTGACGGTTATTTATAAAAAGCTTCCAGATCAAGCAGCAAAAATTAATTATGTTGAAGAAACAACAAATAAAATAGTTGCTGCCTCAGATTCGGTAAAAGGTAAAGCAAATGAAAAAATCAATTACGATACAGCTCCGAAAATTGAAGAATTGAAAAAACAAGGATATGTACTTGTCTCAGATGGCTTCACAAAAGATGATGGTCAAGTATACGATACAACAGAAGATAAATTAGCTGAAGATCCAAGCCAAGTCTTCACAGTAGTTGTAAAAGCATTGAAAAAACCAGTAACACCCGCAGAGCCTAAGCCAGAACCAAATACACCAGTTGAACCAAATGAACCAAACGGACCTCAATGGCCTGCAACAGTAGATCAATTAGACTTAACAAAAACAATTACACGTACAGTATCTTATGTCGATACAACAGGTAAACCAGTTGCTGAAACAAAAACAAATACGGTGACGTATGAACGTAGTGCAACCGTAAATATTGTTACTGGCGAAATAGAGTATACACCTTGGATGCCAAAAAATGCTGATAAAACATTAGAGGGACAAGTGCTGCCAGTAGTTGAAGATCATGATATTGTTACAACAACAAATAATGGTACGATTGTTGACGCGAATACAACAACACAACCTGTTGAGACAACTGAAAATTCAAAAGATATTGTTGAAGTTGTTGTATATGCACCAAAAACACCAGAAGTCAAAGAAACTCAAGTAGCGGTTATTCGTTATATTGAAGAGGGTACCAATAAAACAGTTGCTGATCCAGATACAAAAACAGGGTTTGCAGGAGATAAAATTGACTATAGTACAGCATCAAAAATTAAAGAGTTGAAAAAACAAGGATATGATTTTGTATCTGATGATTTTACAACTGATGCTGGGCAAACATTTGATGATCAAAAAGATACAGTTGGACAAGATCCTACTCAAGTCTTTACAGTAGTTGTGAAAAAGAAAACATCCACAATCACACCAAAACCAGAAGATCCAACAAATAAAGTACCAAATCCGAATGATCCAACAACACCAGTTGAACCAGGTCAACCAATTGATCCAACACAACCAGACGGACCAAAATGGCCAGCAGGTGTAGCTGAAAAAGATTTAGTACGTACTATTACACGTAATATTACTTATGTATACAATAATGGTAAACCAGTTGAACAAGATAAAGCACCAACTGTAACACAAACATTGACATTCACAAGAACAGCAGAAGTAAATCATGTAACAGGTGAAGTGATTTATGGTGAATGGACACCAGTAACAACAGATACAATGGATAAAGTTGATTCACCTGAAATTACAGGGTATACACCACATTTACCAAGTGTCGATGCATTAACAAACTTGACTGGTGATTCTGATCCACAAGATGTTCAAGTTATCTATGTTCCAAATGAAGTAGTACAACATGCAACCATTACGTATAAAGATGTAAATGATCCGAATAAACCAATTATTTTAGGTGATGTTGATAAAAGAAATGGTGCTACTGGTGCAACAAGTGATTACTCAACGAAATCACGTATTGATGAATATGTGAATCAAGGATACGAATTAGTTCAGGATGGTGTACCAACAAAACTTGTGTTTGATAATGAGAAAGATGAGTCTGATGCAAATCCAACACAAAAATTTGAAGTAACATTAAGACATAAATTAACACCAATTATGCCTGATCCAAATAATCCGGATAGTCCAATTCCAAATCCAAATGATCCAGAAGGAAATACACCGGTTGAACCAGGTCAACCAGTAAATCCAAATAATCCAGATGGACCAAAATGGCCAAATGAAGTAAAAGAACTTGTTAAGAAAGCAACACGTACAATTCGCTACCGTTATGCAGCAACACCGGATGATAATGCAGAAAAAGTATTTGAAGATGTTGTTCAAGAAGTTGTGTTTACACGTTCAATGACGATTGATAATGTGACTGGTGAAGTAACGTATGGTGAATGGACTGCTGTTAAATCAGAAGCTCCTGAAGTTACCTCAAAAGAAAAAGACGGTTATACATTTGATAAAGCAAGTGTTGAAGCTGAAACAGCAACAATTTCTCAAGATGGTGTCATTACTGGTCTTTCAGATAAGAAAGTTTTATATACACCAGTGGCTCCAACACAAGTAGGGACAGTAACTTTTAAAGTAAAAGATACTGGAGAAGTGAAACACACAGAAAACATTTCTGGTAAAGAAGGTGACCAATTTGGCTATGATCCTGCTGGAAAAATCAAAGAATATGAGCAACAAGGTTATACAGTAACGAATATTGGAGATAAAGATAAAAATCCATATTCTCCAGAAGGAACATTTGACGGTATTCCAGACAATTCACAAGACTTTGTTTATGAATTGGAACCACGTGTAGAACCAGTTAAACCAAATGATAATCCACCTGTACCAGGTCAACCAGTTAATCCAGAAAAACCAGACGGACCAAAATGGCCTGAAACAGTTAGTCAATTAGATTTAACGAAAACAATTACACGTACGGTATCTTATGTGGATGTAACAGGTAAAAAAGTTGCTGATACAAATACAAATACTGTGACGTATGAACGTACAGCTATGGTGAACTTAGTTACTGGTAAAGTCACTTATGGTGACTGGACAGCCAAAAATGGAGATTCAATATTAGAAGGAAATCCGTTACCAACGGTTGAAAATCATGATATTGTTGTAACAACAAATAATGGAACGGTTGTTGAATCAGACACAACAACAAAACCAGTTGAAACAACTATTGATACAAAAGATATTGTTGAAGTTGTTGTATACGCACCAAAAGCACCAGAAGAAAAAGACACACAAGTAGCAGTTATTCGCTATATTGAAGAGAATACAGAAAAAGCTGTTGCAGATCCAGATACGAAAACAGGGTTTGCAGGAGATAAAATTGAATATAGTACAGCTGAAAAAATTACTAAGTTAGAAAAACAAGGGTATGAATTTGTGTCTGATGACTTCACAAATGGTGGAGAAAAAGTATACGATAGTATAAAAGATAATGTAAGAGAATATCCAAGCCAAGTCTTTACTGTTGTGGTAAGACCAATTATTAAGACAATAACACCTAATACACCAGAAGGTGAAACACCAAAACCAGGTCAACCAGTTAATCCGGATGATCCAAATTCACCAAACTGGCCAGAAGATTTAAAAGATAAAGATCTTTCAACTATTAAAGTAGTTACTCGTGAAATTAGTTATGTGAATGATAAAGATCTCCAATTGTAAAGTAAAGTGCAAAAAAACAGATAATTACTTTCTCTTTTGCGGGGTTAATAACCAAACAATAAAAACAAAGGTTTTCTAGTCAAGGCGAAAAACAAAGTGTGCCTTGACGGGAAACCTGTTTTTATTAAACTATTAATCTACCCGCAATAAAAATAACTCTGCAGGTGTACGATAACCTAATTTACGCCGTATTTTCTGATTTAAGCAGGATTCTATTTTACGAATAGTTGACTTTTTAACGGTATTGATAGATTTACCCTTAGGTAAAAACTCCCGTATCTGTCCGTTATGATTTTCGTTAGTACCACGCTCATAAGATGAATAAGGGTGTGCATAGTAAATGCTTAAATATGTCGATTCTAATTCAGATAACGAGGCGAATTCTGACCCATTATCAGATGTAATACTCTTGAAGGTTGATTTCCTATATTGTTTAAAAATATTCTTTAATGTCCGTAAGACACATTGTGCTGTTTTATCATTCATTTTACGTATAATTGTATAACGTGTTTGTCGTTCTACTAACGTTAATAATAGTGCTTCATTTTTTGTCTTCTTAAATAAGACTAAATCAATTTCCCAATGTCCAAATTCTGTACGATTATTCGCTACGTCTGGTCGATTTTCGATAGATGTACCCATATTTTTCTTTGTATGTTTTGGTGTTCTCTTTTTTCGGTCGTTTCTAATGCTTACCATTTTGGGTAAATCAATTGGTTTGATAGGGATAATACCTTGATGAACAAACGTATAAACCGTTTTCGTACAAGGGACTTTTTCATTAGGATGATTTTGCCGATACCAATGTACAAAGGTATCAATACTATGGGTTCTATATTTTTCAGTAACTACCTGTTGTAAGTCTTTGAAAAATTGTTGACTAAATTTTTCAGTTAAATCATGATGATATTTATTTTGTTGCTTAGCTTTATAGATGTAATGGCTTGTTTCAGCGTAATATTTTAATTCGTCACGTTGGATACCATTTCGATTAACAATTTGATTAACGCTTCCTCGTTTAATTTCTCTATAAATTGTGGATACATTTCTTCCGAGTCGTTCAGCGATATATCGTATTGGCTTTTTTTCGTTTAATAACGTTTCAATTTTTGTACGTTCAACCAATGATAGCTGTTTATATTGTTTTTTTGTGTTATAATTTGTTTTAGACATGATAATGACCTTTCTAATTTTGTGGTGAATCTTAGTAAGTTAATTATCTGTCTTTTTTTGTTTTTATAACACTATTTTGCTTTTGCACTTTATTTTACAACTCGGCGAATGATAAAGATGAAGAAGTTCATGAAAAATTTGTTGACGGAGTAACATTTGTACGTGAAATAAAAGTTAATCTTGTAACGGGTAATGTGACTTATGGTGACTGGAAAGCGGAAAATAATGATTCTGTTCTTGATGGGCAAAAATTACCAGTTGTGAATGGATATATTGTTACATCAGCTACAAATGGTGACAAAGATGTTGAACCAAATACAACTGAAAAATATGTACAAGTAACAGGAGATTCATCAAATATTGTTGAGAAAGTTGTTTATACACCAATTGGAAAATGGATTCCAGAAATCCCACAGGGTGTAGAACCAGTTGATCCAAATCCAACGGATGATAAAGATCCAAAAGATCCAGTAGATTATCCAAATAATCCAACAGATCCAACAAAACCAGGTGACCCAACAGACGAAACAATTCCGTATGTGCCAGGTTATACACCACAAGATCCAAGTGGAAATCCATTAACACCGAAAGATCCAACGGATCCAACGAAAGGTTATAATCCTCCACCAGTACCAGCAAATCCAAAGCAAGATACAAATATTCCTTATGTGAAAGATAAAGAAACAGTGGATCAAAAAGGTAGTGTTAAATTTATTGTTACGGGTACAAATGAAGAAAAACATAATGAACCATTAACAGGTAAAGAAGGCAAAAAATTCGGCTATGATCCTACTGAGAAAATTAAAGAATACGAACAACAAGGTTACACAGTAACGAACCGTGATAGTTATGATAAAGAGGATACTTTTGATAATATTCCGGATAATTCACAAGACTTTGTGTTTGTATTAACACCACGTATTGAGCCAGTTACACCAAATGGTGAGAAACCTGTACCAAATACACCGGTTGATCCAAATAAACCAGACGGACCAAAATGGCCAGATACAGTGAAAGATTTAGTGTTAACTAAAGAAGTGACACGTACGATTTCATACATTGATAACAAGGGACAAGAAGTAGCTAAGACATTCTCAACTACGGTTACATTTGAGCGTGAAGCGAAAGTGAATTTAGTTGATGGTAAAATTACTTATGGTGACTGGAAAGCTAAAAATAGTGATAGTACTCTTGAAGGTCAAACATTACCAGTAGTAGCAGGTCATCAAGCAACAACAGCAATACATAATAGTACAGTGGTTCATCCAGAATCCACTCAAGAAGATGTAGTTGTTGATGAGAATGCAACGAATATTACTGAAGTTGTTATCTACACACCTAATACAGCACCAGCTGAAAAGGCATCTCAGTTGGCGATTATCAAGTATGTGGATGAAACAGGAACACTTGTAAAAGAGATTAAGAATTCAGTTGATACTGTTGTTGGTAAAGAGGACGAACCAATTAAGTACACAACAGATGCTAAGAAACAGGAACTTATCGATAAAGGCTATGAAATTGTAAAAGACGGCTTTACAATACCTGGAGGAAGAGTTTTTGATGGAGTCGAAGATGTTGTTGGAAAAGACCCAAGTCAAACATTTGAAGTAGTTGTTAGACCTAAATTCTCTACAATTACACCAAAACCAGAGGATCCAACAAATCCACTTCCAAATCCAAATGAACCGACAACACCAATTGAACCAGGTCAACCAATTGATCCAAAACAGCCAAATGGACCAAAATGGCCAGCAGGTGTTACTGAAAAAGACTTGGTAAAACAAGTGACACGTATGATTAAATATGTGTATGAAGAAGATGGAAGAGAAGCGGATGCTACTCGTACAGAGACAGTAACCTTTACACGTGAAGCGACTGTTAATCATGTAACTGGCGAGATTGTTTACGGTGAGTGGAAAGTTAGCCATGAAGTTGATTCTGATAAGAATAAAGATGGTAAATGGAATGAGGAAGCATCAAAACTAATTAAAGGATATGTTGCTGATAAAGCTGTTGTGGAAGAAGAAACACCAACGGAAAATACTGCTGATAAAACAGTAGTTGTTACCTACAAAAAACTAGGTAGCTGGATTCCAAAATTACCAGACGGAGAAACACCAAAAGATCCAATCCCATATCCAAATGATCCAAATGGAGATCCAACTATTCCAGGTACTCCAGAGAATAGTGAAGAACCGATTCCATATGTTCCTGGATATACACCTGAAGATCCAGAAGGTAATCCGTTGAAACCAGTAGATCCAGAAAATCCGTCTAAAGGATATATTCCACCGAAATTGCCAATGAATCCAAGTGAAAATATTGAAATTCCTTATAGACCAAATTCAGAAGAAGAAAAACCAAATATGCCAAAACCGGATAAACCAGCTCCGGAAAAACCAAAACCAGATATGCCAAAACCGGATAGACCAACTCCGGAAAAACCAAAATCAGATATGCCAAAACCAAACAAACCAACATCAGAAAATCCAAGTCCTAATAAACCAGCAAGTCAAAACTTGCCACATACAGGTGAACAAGGACAAGATACAATGTTCTACGGAGCGACTGTCTTTGGATTAGGTATGATGATTGCGGCATTGAGAAAACGATTGGAAGAAGAAACAGAATAACAGTGTTTTATCATTTGTCTGGAAAACACCCTAAGACATCATCTTAGGGTGTTTTTGGTGTTCTGTAACTCTATACCGAATGATATTGATGTAATGAAAAGGTGATGAATGGTTAAAGCATTCACCATCTTTTTATATTTTTCGGCTCTATGTCAAATAGGGTTGATGACTCATAAAAGGTAGTGATGTAACAAATGTTACGTCACTATCTTTTTTTAAGTCACAAAGTGATGTACGGCTCACCGACATGTACACGATACATGTCTTTTCCCCTACGTTGTGCGGGGAAGGAGCTATTCGTACATCACTTTTGACTTAAACTATTAAGCAACTAGTGAAGTAGATGGTACGGTATACGGTACATATAACTTACACATGAATAAAATACGATTTCTAAAATGTGAAAAGTTACGATAACCATAGGCATTTCTCTTAAGTACTTTAATTTTATGATTGATTCCTTCAAGTGCACCATTAGTCAAATGATGGTAGATAAAGGTGTTTTTAATATAGGGTAAATACCCTTTGAACGTTCTTAATACTCTACGTAAACCAGGAGAAATAGCTTCCTGTTTAGCCCATATGAGTATTTCTTCAAATCGGTCAAAATCTCTATTATGTAAAGCATCTCTTAATTGATGAACGACATCGTATGTGGCTCGTAGTTCGGGGACTTGTTCCAATAAATAATCGACTATCCCTTGTGTATGTGTCATCCAATCAAACAGTGGAAAACGGTGATAAGGATAACTACTTAGTGTATCTGTGTTACTTAAAAACAACTTCCAATAACGTTTCATTTTGTTGTATAAACGGCGATTATTCTGATGTAAAGCTTTCATTACATGCACTCTGTGTTTTGTTAACTCACGATTTAATGCTTGTACAATATGAAAAGGGTCGATAATGATATGTGCGTTAGGAAATACTTGCTTGGCTATCTGAATATAGGGGCGAAACATATCAATCGTAATTGTTTTAACAGCTTTTCTTGTCTGGGTATCGTATCTAGCAAAGTAGTCTAATAGCGTGCTGGATTTACGGTCGTGTACAACGTCAATCAGTTGATGAGTCAGTGCATCACAATAGATAAAACTCATGGCACTATCAGAAGATTTTACTGACTTGAATTCATCAAAACATAGGTGTTGAGGTAATTGCGTGTTGTGATTTACTTTTAAAGTAGAGGCGACCTTATCAACAATACGTCTGACCGTATGTACAGATACATTGTGTTGTTTAGCGATGTAGGTTTCTGAAATGGTTTCTGTTAAAGTATCCATTATCTTTTGTTTTAAACGGTTTGTGATAAAACAATGCTTATCCACAATAGGTGTTTCCGCTGTAAATGATGATTGACAGGATTTACAATAAAAACGTTGTTTAGTGAGTGATAAATAGGCGTTTAGTCCTGAAATTTGGCATAAAGACAGTCGTGATTGACGTGTTCCATTTTTTACAATGCCATTGGTTGCGTGACAATTTGGGCAACAATCTGGTGTATAGGTTAATTTACCGTATAAGACTAATGATTTTTTATGTCGAATGACATATTCTGATATGTTTTCATGATCAAATGTGATGTTTTTATCCTTTAATTGTAGTAAGATTTCTGTTATATTAGACATAGGCAATTTCTCCTTATTATTTGGTCGTACTTTTAATTTAAGAGAAAATTGCCTTTTTGTCTACATAAAATTAGGGTTGCTGGCTTATGCCATCAACCCTAAAAATTATACAGCCAAAAAACGAAGTAACGCAATACGGTTACTTCGTTTTTTATTTGTCGGTTTAAAAGTGACATTTATTTTTATGGATTGAATAAAAAATAAATTTTATTCTTATGATTTTACTAACTAACACAAAGTTAATCACGCCTAACTTTTTATGTAAGTTGACTTGATTTATTGAAAATATCCTGATACAATAAATCGTAAACATAACTTTTTAAAAAGGAGAGAGATATGAGAAAAAAACATTTCTTAGGAGCAATGGCATTAAGTGCCATATTATGTATATGTTCGAGTGATCATATATTACACGCAGAAGAGCCATTTGGTACATCAATGATATCAAGTGATGCCGTCAATCATTTATCTAGAGTGATTGTTTCTTTCGATGAAGAAAATAGAAAGAAAATTATCGAACAGATTCATGCCATATCTGGTGCTGAGATAAAGTATCAATATAAAAAAATATTTAGTGGTTTATCATTAGATATTCCAAAAGATAAAATCACATTATTATCAGAAATAGCTGATATTCACAAAATCGAAGATTGTGCACCGGTTATTCCAAATATGATAACAGCAGGACAACTTACACAAGCATTACAAGCCAATGCACGATATCGTGTGGATGGTAGGGGAATGGTTATTGCAACGATTGATTCGGGTATCGACACAAAACATAAAGATATGCGATTAGATGAGGGGGTTGTCCCTAAAATTTTAGATATAAAAAAATCTGATAATAATGAATATTCTGCAAAAATTCCTTATGGATATAATTATGTGGACGGAAATGATAATTTATTAGATGATGTTGATGAACCACATGGTATGCATATTGCCGGAATATTGGCGGCAAATGCAACAGATGAAGATGTGAAAGCTAAAAGAGGGATTGACGGGATTGCACCAAATGCTCAATTACTTGTTTATAAAGTATTTACAGGAAAACATAGAGCTGTTCGTGAAGATGCTGCGTATGCGGCTATGGAAGATGCCATAGACAAAGGTGCAGATGTGATTAGTTTAAGTATTGGTTTGAGAGGAACTGGAAAAAAAGGAGATACGTTTTATACAGCAATTGAAAATGCTAAAAAACATGGCGTCATTGTTGTAGCAGCATTAGGAAATTCTGGTGCTTCAGCAGCAACAACGACTTATGACGAGAAAACAAATAATGATTTAAATGCAGTAGATACAGCATCCACTGTATCAGTTGCTGCTAATATAGATGTGATAGGTGTTGGATCTAGCAAAAATACACATTTAACATATAGTGCAATGACGATTGGTGATAAACCATATCCATATATACAAATTGGTAAAACAAAAGTTGTTGATAATACCTATGATTTTGTTGATGTTGGATTTGCGACAGAGGAAGAATTAAGAGGAAAGGAACTAGAGAATAAAATAGTTATTGTAAGAAGAGGAAAATATTCCATTCGTGAAAAAATGAGTTTATTATCTAGCAAAAAACCAGCAGGTATTATTTTAATTAGTTATAATGTTGGGCATAATCGAGATAATTATATGGATAAAGTGCCAGTAGAGTTAGCACCATTTGAATTAGCAAGTGGCTGTTGGGCGATTGGGGTATCTGGTTCAGACGGTGCTGATTTACAAGAACGTATTAAAACATCACCTAATATGGCATTAAAACTATCAATGGATGTCTTTCATAAAAAATATCGTGATGTTTCAATTCCTTCAGGATTTTCAAGTTGGGGACCAACAGTTGATTTAGAATTAAAACCAGATGTACTTGCACCGGGAGAAGATATTTATTCCACAGCAAATAAAAATAGCTATATGCTAATGTCGGGGACATCAATGGCAGCACCTCATGTTGCGGGTGCGACAACATTGTTACTACAGTACTTAAAAGAAAAAACATTACCAGAAAACTGGTCTAAAATGGATTTGGTAAAAGTATTGTTCATGAATACAGCACGTGTCTTAATGGACGATAATGCTATTGGTGAACGATTAGAGTTTTCACCTAGACAACAAGGTGCAGGCATTATTCAAATTCAAAATGCTTTAGAAACAAATGTCATTGTATCATCAAATGGTAAAGGGGCAGCAGCACTAAAAGAAATAGGAAAAACGACAACTTTTACGGTTAAACTAGAAAATATAGGGAAAACACCTCAAACATTCCATGTTCAAAAAGGAAATGTCTTAACAAGTGGAACTGTATCAGTTGAT
Source organism: Carnobacteriaceae bacterium zg-84 (assembly GCA_013874835.1). NCBI lineage: Bacteria > Bacillati > Bacillota > Bacilli > Lactobacillales > Carnobacteriaceae > Carnobacteriaceae bacterium zg-84. The sequence goes on from CP059430.1 coordinate 744,105, forward strand.
AAAATGCAAGAAGAAACACCAGTTAAAATCAATGAAGTACATGCTAAAAAAGTAGACGGAGCATCTATTCAAACAAGTGTACAGAGCATTACTTTACAACCAGGAGAAACAAAAGAAATTACAGCGACATTAAATACAGGAAATGCAAAAGATCAATTTGTTGAAGGGTATTTATATTTCATCTCTGAAACTGAAGGACAACCATCATTAAGTATTCCTTATATGGGATTTGTTGGTGATTGGGGGAAAGAGCCTTTAATTGATGCTCCTGCTTGGGAAGCCAATTCAAAAGTAAAATTAACCACTGTTATGGGAAATACTAATTTGAATTCAGAAGAATATGAAGAAATTGGCAAATCTGATTTTGAAGAAGGTATCAATCCTAAAAATATTGCTTTCACAACAAATTCAGATGCAGATACAGTGAAACAAATCGCACCACGTGTTGCTGTTTTGCGTGATATTTTAGATTATGAAGTAGCTATCGTGACAAGTAAAGATGATCAAGCAGAGCCTTTAAGACAAATAAAAGTTGGGAAATATTTACAAAGACTTATTTATGCAGATTATTTATTTGAAGATTGGTATAAAAAAGAAATGCAGTCACCGTTGCTTCAATTTAAATGGGACGGAAAAATTTATAATACTAAAACAGGTGAATTTGAACGTGCTCCAGAGGGACAATATTATTATCGCCTAAGAGCTAGAAATAAAGAAAACGGAAATTGGCAAACGACATATTTACCAGTAAAAATTGACAATACAAAACCAACGATGGACGTTGATATTGTTGATAAAGAAGATGATAAAAAAGATATTGTGATTCGTCTAAAAGACAATGTGGCTATTGGAAAAATAAAAGCAAGTATTGATTATGCAGATGTAGATGTTACAAAAATAAGTGAAGCGGAATATATGATTAAAGATATATCCATGAATTTAGAAACAGTGAATTTATTGCAAATACATGCCACAGATACAGCAGGAAATGCGGCAGATTATGAAAAAGAATTGCACGTTAAAGACGTTCACTTAGATAATATTAAAGATTTATCATTGAAAAAAGGAAATACAACATTAACGGGTCGCATCTCTGAACATGTGAAAGACATTAGTATGACTTTAAATGAACAAGCAGTAGAATTAACAAAAAATGACAAACAATTTTCTGCTGAATTAAAAGAACAGTTAAAAGACGGAGAAAATACATTGAAAGTCACGATTACTATGACTGACGGTAAACAACGTACATCAACATTATCAATTTTGCGTGACTTTGAAAAACCAACTTTAGACATCCGACCAGAATGGGAAGATGAAGATGAACAACTAATTAAAACAGCTGAAGATGGTACCATTACACTTTCAGGAAAAGTGAGTGATAATTTAACAGCTGCTAAAGATATTAAAGTGTATTACTATACAGGCGATAACTTTAGTAAACCTGAAAATAAAAAAGAAGCAAAAGTTGATGAAAAAGGGAATTTTACAATTACAGCAAACAAACGTGATTTCCCAGAAGATATTTATGTGGAAGCTGTCGATAAAGCCGGAAGAAAAGCGCAGCAATTTTTCTATACTTCTTTAACAGATGCAGATGATGATGAAAAATTATTCTATGTGTCCATGCACGACTATTTGATTTTAAATGTTGAATCTATTGTCCATGCAAAATTATACAGCTTATCAGACGGTACATATACATATGAAATTCCTATCAAAACAAATGAAGGTTTTTCCGCAAGTATCAATGGTGGTGAACGTGTTTATGCAAAAGGATCAGATATTTTGGCAAAAGCTATTGTAAAAGACGGATATAATACTATTAATATCAAAGGGTATGATGCAGAAGGTAATCTCATTTTTGACAGAGGTTATTCAATGTTCATTGATAAAGCTGCACCAAATGTTATTTTTAAAGACTTGCATTTTGTCGAAGAAAAAGATTCAGAAAAAGATATTGAAGGTGTGTTATACGTCAAAGAACCTATTTTAAAATTACAAGGAACAATACAAGACAATGGTACAGGGTGGAGTTTATATGTAAACGGACATTCAGTTGCATCAACGTCTATTGAAGGAGAATTAGGAAATAATAAAAGTACTTTCTCTTATCAAGTACCTGTTCAAGACGGAGATATTGTAAACATTAAAGCTGTCGATGTAAACAATAATTCAAACGATGAACATGGCTTGAATTATTTAGTGAAACTAGATGACCAAGCACCTGTGATTGAGTCAACTGTCCAATCAGGTGATGTCTTTGAGCATTCAGTCACACCAATGATTAACACAACAGATAATATAAAAGTGACACGTACCACTATAACATTGGACGGTAAACCATATACACTAAATACAGAAATTTCTGATAAAGGTAGACACGTATTAGATATTGAAGTAGAGGATATTGCTGGAAATATTACTAAGAAAAAAATAACTTTTAGAATTGGTAAAGATGATGAAAAACCAGCAGAACCAACACCGATACCTGATGTCACAACAAGTACATTGACTACCTTACCAACACCGACACACAGTGCCACAGATACGACAACAACGGTATCACAAATTTTTGAAGCACATACAGATAATCGTTTGTTTAGTGTTATGTTTAAAGAGCATGTTGATGCTGATATGCTCCATGTTGAAAAAGTAGATCATTCTGTTATAGCAGAAAAATTAAAACCAAAACATGCAACAGTTTACGATATTTATTTAACAAAAAATGGACAAAAAGTTGACATTAAAGAAAACCGCATTGTGTCTATTGATTTACATAAACATGAAAAAAATGCTGTACTATACCATGTACTATCGAATGGGCAATTAGAAAAAATACAGACGAAAGTTGAAAATGGTAAACTTATTTTTGAAACAAATCATTTTAGTCATTTTGTTTTAGGTGTAGATGTTGAGGTATCAAATACATTACCAAATACGGGAACACAAGAAATACATCTCTTTATTTATTTCGGAATTTTATTTTGCGGAATGGCAATATTTGTATACAAGAGAAGAGAACGTAAATAAATGATGTTTAAACAAGCACTCTAGATATTAAGGGTGCTTGTTTTTTGAATTAGAATTTAAAAATATTTATAAAATAGTAGACGTATCTTTTTTTTTTTGATATGATGATGTATATTCAATGAAAAAGAGAGTACATATTGCAAGATTTAATCTAGCGAGTCGGGAGGGTGAAAGCCGACGTAAACGCAATGTGGAAGCGCACTTTGGAGAAGACGTAAATGTCCGTTTATCAAACGTTACATGATAAAAGAGTGGGAATATATATTCCAACTAGAGTGGTACCACGGATTTAATTCGTCTCTATTAAACAGTAATGTTTAATAGAGATTTTTTGTTTATGTACTCAGTTTAACAGTAAAGGAGAAAAATATGTTAGATTATAAATTAATTATTGCACAAGTATTACAAACAGCATTAAATGAACAATTATCTCAAGATGATATTTATCAATTATTAGAAACCCCTAAATATGCACATTTAGGAGATATTGCTTTTCCGTGTTTTACTTTGGCAAAAGTATTAAGAAAAGCACCTCAACAAATTGCACAAGATATTGCAGGAAATGTAAAAAATGATTACATTGAAAAATGTGAAGCAGTGGGGCCTTATGTTAATATCTTCTTATCGAAAAGTTTAGTGTCTAAAGAAATTTTAAGTGATATTCAAGAAAAGAAAGAACACTTTGGAGATTTGAATTTAGGACACAAAGAAAATGTTATAGTAGATATGTCTTCGCCAAATATTGCAAAACCAATGTCTATGGGACATTTACGTTCTACGGTAATTGGAGCATCTTTATCCAATATTTATAAAAAAATTGGTTATAATGTTATTAATATCAATCACTTAGGTGACTGGGGAACACAATTTGGAAAATTGATTGTAGCCTATAAATTATGGGGGAACGAAGAAACAGTTAAAAAAGATCCTGTAAATGAATTAGTGAAATTATATGTAGAGTTTCACACTCAAGCAGAGGAGCATCCTGAATTAGAAGATGAAGCACGTGCGGTCTTTAAAAAACTTGAAGATGGCGATGCAGAAATGATTGCATTATGGCAATGGTTCAAAGATGAGTCCATTAAAGAATTTGAAAAAGTATACGATATGTTAGGTGTTCATTTTGATCATTATATGGGTGAGGCTTTTTATAATGATAAAATGGATGAACATATTGCATTTTTAGAAAATAATGGTATTTCTGAAACAGATAATGGCGCAACAATCGTTCGTTTAGATGATGAAGAGCTGCCGCCAGCTTTAATCAAAAAATCAGACGGTGCAACATTGTACTTAACACGTGATATTGCCACAGCATACTACCGTAAACGCACATTTGATTTTGTAAAAAATATTTATGTTGTAGGAAATGAACAATCAAATCACTTCAAACAATTAAAAGCTGTTTTGAAAAAAATGGGTAATGAGTGGTCTGATGATATGATTCACGTTGCATTTGGATTGATTACGATAAATGGACGTAAAATGTCAACGCGTAAAGGTGAAATTATCTTATTAGAAGATGTATTAAAAGATGCTTCAGCATTAGCTTTAGAACAAATTAAATTAAAAAATCCAAACTTAGAAAATAAAGAAAAAGTTTCTACTCAAGTAGGTGTGGGTGCAGTTGTATTCCATGACTTGAAAGCTGACCGTATGAATAGTTTTAATTTTAATCTTGATGAAATTGTTCAATTTGAAGGTGAAACAGGTCCTTATGTACAATATTCTCGTGTACGTGCATTAAGTATTTTGAGAAAATCGAAAATGGAAACTGTGGATAAAACAGATATTTCACTAACAGACGATTATGCATGGGATGTCATTAAAATATTAAGAGAATTTCCAAATGTTATCGAGCGTGCTGCAAAAGTATTCGAACCATCTGTCATTTCAAAATATGTCATTCATTTAGCGCAAAGCTTTAATAAATACTATGCAAATAGTACTGTATTAGCTAATGATGCACAAAAATATTCAAGATTAGTTTTAGTACAAGCTGTTGCAGATGTTTTAAAAGAAGGTTTAAGACTATTAGGTATTGAATCTCCTGATGAAATGTAATTTTTACTTGCTATATCACACGCAAATCGTTATGATAAGCGTGTGATATTTTGTTTGATGATATAACGGAAAAGGAGATAAAAAATGACAACAATTCAAATTGCAAATGGAAAACAAGCGCCATTGATGAATTTATCTATGTTAAATCGTCATGGACTAATTGCAGGAGCGACAGGTACAGGGAAAACGGTTACATTAAAAGTGTTGGCAGAACAACTTAGTTTATCAGGTGTTCCAGTCTTTTTAGCAGATATAAAAGGTGATTTATCTAGCTTAGCACAAGCAGGAGAAGTCACAGAAAAATTACAAAAACGATTAGAATTATTAGGCATTACAGATTATGAACCATCTGCATTTCCAGTACGATTATGGGATGTATTTGGCGAACAAGGACATCCAGTACGTGCTACCATTTCTGAAATGGGACCATTGATGCTTGCTCGTTTGTTAAGTTTAAATGATACACAAACAGGTATTTTAAATATCGTTTTTAAAATTGCTGATGATAATGGTTTATTATTAGTTGATTTAAAAGATTTACAAGCGATGTTGAAAGATGTTGCAGATCATGCGTCGGACTACACATCACAATATGGAAATATTACAAAACAATCCGTTGGAGCTATCCAAAGAAGTTTACTTGTTTTAGAACAGCAGGGTGGTGATTTATTTTTTGGTGAACCTGCTCTATTCTTATCTGATTTTATGCAAACAGATGAGCAAGGTAGAGGTATTATCAATATATTATCAGCTAATAAATTATTCCAATCACCAACTCTATATGCCACATTTTTATTATGGTTATTATCTGAATTATATGAAACATTGCCAGAAGTTGGTGACTTAGAAAAACCTAAATTTGTCTTTTTCTTTGATGAAGCGCATTTATTATTTGAAGATGCACCAAAAGTATTTGTTGATAAAATTGAACAAGTAGTTAGACTTATTCGTTCAAAAGGTGTGGGTATTTATTTTATTACACAAAATCCTATTGATTTGCCAGAAACAGTACTAGCACAATTAGGAAATAGAGTACAGCATGCATTGCGTGCCTATACACCAAAAGAATTAAAAGCTGTTAAAGTTGCAGCAGATACATTTAGACAAAATCCTGAACTAAATGTGTCAGAAGTCATTACACAACTCGAAGTTGGAGAAGCACTTGTGTCATTTTTAAATGAAAATGCACAACCAAGTATTGTCGAAAGAGCGTATATTTGTCCACCGAAAAGTAGTTTTCAAACACTTGATCCAATGAAACAGCAAGCCATTATCAATCAATCACCAATGGAGTATAAATATAGAGATGCTGTTGATAGAGAATCTGCCTATGAAGTACTTGCTGCTAAATATGAACAAGAACAAGCTGAACAAGAACGACTAGAACAAGAAAAACAAGCAGAAAAAGAAAGAATAGCTGCTGAAAAAGAGCGAATTGCTTATGAAAAAGAACAGGCAAAACTGGCGAAAAGTCAACCTAAATCTGTTTTTGATAAAGCAACAGATTCTTTCATCAATACAGCAGTTAGAACAGTTGGTCGTGAATTGGCAAGAGGTATTTTTGGTAGCTTACTTGGTGGTAGTGGTAAAGGAAAACGTCGATAAATTTATGCTGTCATAAAAGATAAAAAGAGAGAGCGAGGACGTTCTCTCTTTTTTGTAATGATATTGGTAGAAAGAATATTCCAACCTTAAGAAATATTATTATATGTTTAAAGACATTATCTAAAGAAAACTTTTCATATTTTATTGTAATAAAATATGGTAAACACAATTAAAAAGATATCGAGATTTTCTCTACCAACAAACGCAAATCATTTTTTAAGTAAATAAATAAGCAAAAAAAAAAAAATATTGTATAATGTACTGTAATTGGGGTGAAAAAAATGAAAAAAAATTGGAAAAATACTAGCTGCTTTACAAGTTGTTGCAGTTGCATTACCTATTATGGCATGGCTTGCACAATTTATCGCAGATGGTTTAGAGGAGACGGAAAGTGATGAATAAGCAACCAATAGGTTTCATTGATTCAGGTGTTGGTGGATTAACCGTTGTAAAAGAATCTTTAAATCAACTACCTAATGAAACCATTTATTATTTAGGTGATTCTGCTAGATGTCCATACGGTCCTCGTACTCCAGAGGAAGTACGCCAATTCACTTGGGAAATGGTTCATTTTTTACTAGAAAAAAATATTAAATTGCTTGTCATTGCCTGTAATACAGCGACAGCAGCCGTATTGCCAGAGATAAAACAAAAGCTCTCCATTCCGGTTATTGGCGTGATTGACCCAGGCAGCCGTGCAGCTATTTCTAAAAGTAAAAATAAACGAATTGGGGTTATTGGAACAACAGGTACTATTCAATCCGGTGTGTATGAACGTACATTAAAAAATAAAAAACAATCTATTCATGTGTTTAATTTACCCTGTCCAAAATTTGTTGGATTAGTTGAAGAGAACAAAATGAACACAACAGATGCACAAGAAACGGTTTTGGAAACATTAAACACTTTAAAGGAGCATCATTTGGATACACTTATTTTAGGTTGTACCCATTACCCGCTTTTAAAAGAGCATATACAAAATGCTATGGGTGAGCACGTCACACTCATTGATTCTGGTGTTGAAACAATTACGGATGTGAGTATGTTGTTGGATTATTTTGATATTGCTTCTACACATGAAGGTGAAAAACATCATCGTTTCTTTACAACCGGAAATAAAGAACAATTTGAAAAAGTAGCAAAACAATGGCTAGATATGCCCGAATTAGATGTAGAGGTTATCTCTTTAGAAAAGTATCAGAAGGTGACACAAATGGAAAAAGTTTTACTGATTGCCACTAAAAATAAAGGAAAGGCTAGAGAGTTTGAACAAATTTTTGGTGAAAAAGGTTATTCTGTCAAAACGCTTTTAGACTATCCAGATATTGAGGATATTGAAGAAACGGGGACAACCTTTGAAGAAAATGCACGTTTAAAAGCAGAAAGTATTGCACAACGTCTAAATGTTATGGTTATTGCAGATGATTCTGGACTAATGGTGGATGCTTTGCATGGTGAACCAGGGGTTTATTCAGCAAGATATGCTGGAGAACCAAAAAGTGATACAGCCAATAATGCAAAATTATTGTCAGAATTAGCAGGTGTTCCTAAAGAACAAAGAACAGCAACATTTCACTGCACCTTGGTTCTTGCAAGACCGAATGAACAATCTATTGTCGCATCAGGAAATGTGCGAGGAGAAATTTTAACAGTGCCAAAAGGCGAAAATGGGTTTGGATACGATCCATTATTTTATATAGAAGAATATGGCAAAACAACAGCTGAGATGACACCAGAAGAAAAAAATAAAATTAGTCATCGTAAAAAAGCCATTCAACACTTATTATCAATATTACCTCAGGAGGTTTTATCATGAAAATTTTAGTGATTAGTGATAGTCATGGTATCGAAGAAGAAATGTTAGAATTATTACGTTATTATAGAGATAAAGTAGATTATATCATTCATTGTGGTGATTCAGAGTTAAATGAAAATCATGAAGTATGGTCTTTATGTGATAGTGTTGTGAAAGGAAATAATGATTTTTATGCACCATTTGATAACTATCAAATTGTCAAAGCAGGAGATGAAAATATTTTTGTGGCACATGGTCACATGCATGTTGTTAGCTTTACACGTGCTCAATTAGCCAATGCTGCTTATGAAAATAAATGTCGCATTGCCTTATATGGTCATACGCATATCTTGAAAGTAGAAGATGAAGAAGGGGTTGCATGTATTAACCCAGGTAGTTTTAATCATTCAAGAGGTCCAATTAAAGAAAGAACGTATGCGATTGTATCTGTGGACGGAGACATTGTTGATGTTGAGTTTTACAAACATGATCGTACACGCTTAGAAGGTTTAGAAGATAGAGTAGTCTTGTAAGCGATAGAAAGGATACTATGAAACAATATTTAGATTTTTTACAAAAAATAGTAGATGAAGGTGTCGAAAAATCTGATAGAACAGGAACAGGCACAAAAAGTATTTTTGGTTATCAAATGCGTTTTAATTTACAAGAAGGCTTTCCAATAGTCACGACTAAATCTGTTCCATTTGGTTTAATTAAAAGTGAATTGTTATGGTTTTTACATGGCGATAATAATTTGAAGTATTTATTAGAAAATAATAATCATATTTGGGATGAGTGGGGCTTTAAACGTTATGTGGAAAGTCCAGATTACACAGGACCTGATATGACCGATTTTGGTAGACGTTGTTTAGTAGACGAGGCATTTAATGCTCTCTATCAACAAGAAATGCAAAAGTACTGTCAACAAATTTTAGAAGACGATATATTTGCACAAAAACATGGTAGTTTAGGAAATATTTATGGTGTTCAATGGCGACATTGGAAAACAACAGACGGTAATGAAATTGATCAAATTCAGCAAGTAATCGATACTTTGAAAACAAATCCAGATTCAAGACGTATCATCGTATCTGCTTGGAATCCAGAAGAAGTACCTAGTATGGCTTTACCACCATGTCATACGATGTTCCAATTTTATGTTGTTAACAATCAATTAAGTTGTCAGTTATACCAACGTAGTGGAGATGCTTTTTTAGGTATTCCATTTAATATTGCCAGCTATGCCTTATTGACACATTTAATTGCGAATGAAGTAGGATTAGAAGTTGGTGAATTTGTGCATACAATTGGAGATGCACATATTTATTTAAACCATTTAGAACAAGTAAAAGAGCAATTAACTCGCACACCATATTCTTTACCTAAATTATTATTGCATAAACCAGATCTTTCTTTATTTGATATTCAAAAAGAAGATATTACATTGATAAATTATCAAAAACATGCAAAAATAACAGCACCAATTGCTGTTTAATGACTTATTTTACAAAATACAAAGAAGGAGTGTACATAACATGAATATTGCAGTTGTTACAGATAGTGTTGCCTATTTGACGAAAGATGAAATAGAAGCGTTAAATATCTATGTTTTACCTCTATCCATTGCATTTAAAGACAAAACGTATATGGAAGGAGAAGAGATTAAACCAAGTGAATTTTATGATTTAGTACGTGGTGCAAAAGAATTACCAAAATCTTCTCAACCATCTGTTGGACAAACAATGGCACTATTTGAAAAATTGTCCAAAGATTATGATGCAGTCATTTCCATTCATTTATCTTCAGAAATTAGTGGTACGTATCAAACAGTAGCAAGTTTAAATGGAGAATTTGATAACTTCACTGTTTATGCGGTAGACTCAAGACGTGCTTGTGGTGCTCAAGCGCAATTAGTTAAAGAAGCGGTTCGTTTAGCACGAGAAAATGTTTCTCCAGAAAATATTATCGAAAAATTAAATACGATGATTGCAGCACAAAACGCATTTTTCTTAGTGGACGATTTAATGCATTTACAAAAAGGCGGACGCTTATCAACAGGTTCAGCTGTTATTGGTTCGATGTTAAACATTAAACCTATTTTAACGATTGACGGTAAAATTGTTCCAACAGAAAAAATAAGAACATTTAAAAAAGGTATTTCTCGTATTACAGAATTATTTCAAGACCACGTCAATCAATATGATGTACCTTTTACAGCAACCATTCATCATGCTAATCGTTTAGATGTTGCTCAAGAATGGAAAGAAGAACTAGAAAAACAATTCCCGCAAGTAACGTTCAATATTGTAGAATTTGGTGCAGTTATTGGTACACATCTAGGTGAAAAATCAATGGGTATGATTTTTGGACCAACAACAAGCGAAGAATTATAAAAATTTAGTAAAAAGACTTTATATCAACATTTGCAATAAGTTGATATAAAGTCTTTTTTAGTGGCTCTATGTCAAATAGGGTTGATGACTCATAAAAAGTAGTGATGTCACAAATGTTACGTCACTATCTTTTTATTTTAAGTCACAAAGTGATGTACGGCTCACCGAAATGTACACGATACATTTTTCTCTTCCCCTACGTTGTGCGGGGAAGGAGCTATTCGTACATCACTTTTGACTTAAACTATTAAGCAACTAGTGAAGTAGATGGTACGGTATATGGTACATATAACTTACAGATTAATAAAATACGATTTCTAAAATGTGAAAAGTTACGATAACCATAGGCATTTCTCTTAAGTACTTTAATTTTATGATTGATTCCTTCAAGTGCACCGTTAGTCAAATGATGGTAGATAAAGGTGTTTTTAATATAGGGTAAATACCCTTTGAAAGTTCTTAATACTCTACGTAAACCAGGAGAAATAGCTTCCTGTTTAGCCCATATGAGTATTTCTTCAAATCGGTCAAAATCTCTATTATGTAAAGCATCTCTTAATTGATGAACGACATCGTATGTGGCTCTTAGTTCGGGGACTTGTTCCAATAAATAATCGACTATCCCTTGTGTATGCGTCATCCAATCAAACAGTGGAAAACGGTGATAAGGATAACTACTTAGTGTATCTGTGTTACTTAAAAACAACTTCCAATAACGTTTCATTTTGTTGTATAAACGGCGATTGTTCTGATGTAAAGCTTTCATTACATGCACTCTGTGTTTTGTTAACTCACGATTTAATGCTTGTACAATATGAAAAGGGTCGATAATGATATGTGCGTTAGGAAATACTTGCTTGGATATCTGAATATAGGGGCGAAACATATCAATCGTAATTGTTTTAACAGCTTTTCTTGTCTGGGTATCGTATCTAGCAAAGTAGTCTAATAGCGTGCTGGATTTACGGTCGTGTACAACGTCAATCAGTTGATGAGTCAGTGCATCACAATAGATAAAACTCATGGCACTATCAGAAGATTTTACTGACTTGAATTCATCAAAGCACAGATGATGAGGTAATTGTGTGTTGTGATTTACTTTTAAAGTAGAGGCGACCTTATCAACAATACGTCTGACCGTATGTACAGATACATTGTGTTGTTTAGCGATGTACGTTTCTGAAATGGTTTCTGTTAAAGTGTCCATTATCTTTTGTTTTAAACGGTTTGTGATAAAACAATGCTTATCCACAATAGGTGTTTCCGCTGTAAATGATGATTGACAGGATTTACAATAAAACGTTGTTTAGTGAGTGATAAATAGGCGTTTAGTCCTGAAATTTGGCATAAAGACAGTTGCGATTGACGTGTCCCATTTTTTACAATGCCATTGGTTGCGTGACAATTTGGGCAACAATCTGGTGTATAGGTTAATTTACCGTATAAGACCAATGATTTTTTATGTCGAATGTCACACTCTGATATGTTTTCATGATCAAATGTGATGTTTTTATCCTTTAATTGTAGTAAGATTTCTGTTATATTAGACATAGGCAATTTCTCCTTATTATTTGGTCGTACTTTTAATTTAAGAGAAAATTGCCTTTTTGTCTACATAAAATTAGGGTTGCTGGCTTATGCCATCAACCCTAAAAATTATACAGCCTTTTTAGTTCTATCTCAAAAGATGTCTGTGGATTATTTCTATCAACATCTTTTATTATTGAGTTAATGACATTTACAATATTTTATTTAATTTTTTCATTTCTTTTTTAGTTTTATACTAAATATTTACAAATTTCATCATAGAATAAACAAAATTGATTTAAAAAGTCTTTTATGAAGGGATATACCGTTTTTTGTCTGTATATAATATAAAAATTATTGATAATAAATCATTTTGTCAGCTATAAAAAGAAATATGGCTTTTTTTATAGACAGAGAATAAAAACTTTGTAGAATGGAGCATGAAGACAGAAAGGAGGGAAATTATGGAGGAAAATCAATTAGAAGAATTATTTTATGAATTGAATGATGAAGTTTTAAAAAGATTAAATGTTTATTTTAGAGGATGGCATCATGCTCCTGAACATGAAACTGATGGAGATTAGCATGAGAATTAGTAAATATATAGATCAATTAAATCAGAAAAATATACCTATTTATTTAAAAGAAAGAATAAGTCTTGCTAAACTTATTGTGTTACATAATGATATATCATTCATGCCACGTCGATCTGTACCTTATTATTTAAATGATTTAGGTGTTAGAGAATTTAAAAGTATTCAAAAAATGATGTTAACAGTATGTCACGATAATTGTATTAAGATACCTACTACTCATGAACTTGTAGAAGAATTAGCATGCATTCCAATACAAAAATATGCGTATTGGATTGATATGGTTATTTTTTTAACAGGTGATTATCAAGCTGTTGAGATAAGTGTGTTAAATAGATTTGATGAGATAGTAGCATACGCTGATTACACATTATGTATTTTTTCTGGAACAGTGTTAGTCGCAAGAAATAATAAAAAAGGTCTTCAATTATTTGAGCTAGCATCTAATATAAATGTATCAAAATCAACGCTAAATCGTTTGACAGCATTACATCGAATGGCTGTTTCAGAATTAAAAAGATTTAGAAATTTTAAAAAAGTTGAAAGTATTTTAAATGAAATTGTACTTGAAAATCACTCAAATATTCAAGATGATTTGATGATGACCGTACTTGTTAATAATTTATATGCTTTTTTCTTACTCGAATCACATCGAGAGATGTGGGGAAGTTTATATATTGAATTAATCATGAAAAATGCACAATTATTATCAAAAGCACTTCTTTATTCCAAAGATATATCTGATAATAAAAAACATCAAGTAGCTCGATATTTAAGTCAAATAAATATAAATCTTGCACAAATTTTTCTAAAAAAAGAGCAGTTAAAAAGAGCCATTTATCTTTTAGAGTTAAATGTTGATATGGTATCTAAATATGCTACCGTTTATATCTCAGAAGCATTAGGTACATTAGGCTATTTTTATTTTTTAAATAAAGATTTTAAAAGAGCCATTCCCATTTTAGAACAAGCTTTAGTTTATCATGTAAACGAGGGAGAATTTTATTCAATTGTATTTGACTATCAATTATTGATTGTATTATATTATAAAACAGATAATATGATGAAAGTAAGAGAGTTAGAGAAAGAACTAGTAAAGTTAGAACAAAGTGATAGTAAGAGGGGAATATATGACTAAAATTGATATTCAACATTTAAGGAAAGAATTTATAACTAAAAAGGAGACATTTGTAGCTGTAGAAGATATTTCTTTTACATTAGAATCTGGAAAAGTAGTTGCACTTTTAGGGCCTAATGGAGCAGGAAAAACAACGCTGGTACAAATGATAGCTGGATATTTAGAACAAACAAGTGGTTCTATTTTGATTGATGGTACAACATTAACGAAAAAAACACGAAAATACTTTCCTATGGGAGTTGTATTAGGTGGAGAATTAGGATTTTATGGTCATGCATCGGCAAGAGAAAATTTAATATTTTTTGCACATCTGAAGAAAGTTGCTAGAAAACAAGTACAAGATGAAGTCAATAGAGTATTAACATTAGTAGAATTAAAAGATGTTGAACATAAAAAAGTAAGGGAATTTTCAAGAGGAATGAAGCAACGATTGCATATTGCAAGAGCGCTTTTAAACAAACCTAAAATTATTCTTTTAGATGAACCAACAACGGGATTGGACGTGGAAATTGCTCGTACAATAAGGGAAATGATTAAACATCTTGCTAAAACAGAGAAAATCGCTATTCTATTAACAAGTCATACAATGTCTGAAATTGAATTTTTATCAGATCGTATTTTATTGATTGGTGCAGGTAAAATTTATCATGAAGGAACAGTGGAGAGCATCATTCGCTTATCTAATCTCACTAAGATTGATAGACCGGCAACATTAGAAGAATCTTATTTAGCTATTGCTGAACAGTTAAAAAGGAGATAGAGTATGCGTTTTTTATCATTAGTTATATTTCATTTAAAACTGTATAGCAAAAATAGTTATTTTTTAATGACGGTTTTATCCAGCACAACAACATTGATTTTATTTCAATATTTAGCAGCATATTCTCAACATGAAACAGTTAACCAAGTTGCTTGGCTAAGAGCAGGAATTTTTGGATTATGGGCATCTGGAACAACAGCAGCAGGAGTTGTAGGTATGCAAAAATGGCAAGGAACATTCGTGTATTTAATCAATAATCCACTAGATGACTATATTTCCTTAGTTGCACTGGTTATGCCAGCAGCTTTATTTGGATTATTAAGTTTTCCTATTGCTTTTTTATTATCTATTTTTTTAGGATTTTTGCCAGTTATTACTTTAATTGATATATTATTCATAATCTTACTTTGGTTTGGTGCAACTGTTTTAGATTTATGCATTGCTTCTGTATTTGTTTTAACAAAGAATGCCATTATTTATGAAGAATTGATTTCTTTACCGATACTATTACTATCAGGTTTATTCACTGTTCCTACATTATTTATGCCCTTAAAACAAATTATGCAGTGGATTATACCAATTTCAATGCCTATTGGTTGGTTATTAAAAGAAGAAGTATTAACAGGGATCAATTTATTAAAATGCCTTGTCAGTATTGTCATTATGCTTGGTATTAGCTTTTATACAACTCATTATTTAATCAAAAAAGCAAAACAATTCGGTCAATTTGGGGGAAGCTTATGAAAATTGTACTTACATCACTTTCTTATTTTAATCATTTACGAACATTTTTGCTTCACTTCATTATTATACCAATGTTCCAAGCCTTTTTAATGGTACTGATTATGCAAGACTATAATTATCAATTATCATCTAAAATCATGACGGTTTCCATTGTGTTATCAAGTGGGACGATGGCTGTATATATGGTATCCAAACTCTTTATTGGAAATATGAATAGAGGGATTGATAAATATGTCATTGTACATCACCCATTTTCTTTTTATTATTGGGGAAATCAATTTCTGATTTGTTTTTTTGGAGCATATTTATTAGCAGTGATAAATGGTGTATTATTTGCTAGTTTAAATATTGTTTCTCTATACTATATTTTAATATTGGCACCTTTTTGTATTGTTTCGGGTATTGTGCTTGGTTTATTTGCAAGCTGTTTATCTTGGACATATCACAATCCATATTTTTGGACAAATATAGTTGCGAGTATGATTGTGCTTTTAGGAGGATCTGTTGGTGCTGTATCGACTTATCCACCTTTATGGCAATTATGTAGTAATGTACTTCCTTTTAGTACTATTACAAATATGATTTATACCAATCAGTTAGATGTAATAAGTATTTTTATCAATCTATCTATTTGGATAATATTAACACTCTGTCTTTATATATATCAATGCAATAGAAGAATAGCTAGACAACGTTATTCTATTTTTTAATAATGCTATTGGTAAAACAGGTAGTGAATGACTAATACCATTCACTACCTGTTTTTTCTACTATTGATAATGATAAAATACATAAAAATATTGACTTTTTTTATTGGCTCTATGTCAAATAGGGTTGATGACTCATAAAAGGTAGTGATGTCACAAATGTTACGTCACTATCTTTTTATTTTAAGTCACAAAGTGATGTACGGCTCACCAAAATGTACACGATACATGTCTCTTCCCCTACGTTGTGCGGGGAAGGAGCTATTCGTACATCACTTTTGACTTAAACTATTAAGCAACTAGTGAAGTAGATGGTACGGTATATGGTACATATAACTTACACATTAATAAAATACGATTTCTAAAATGTGAAAAGTTACGATAACCATAGGCATTTCTCTTAAGTACTTTAATTTTATGATTGATACCTTCAAGTGCACCGTTAGTCAAATGATGGTAGATAAAGGTGTTTTTAATATAGGGTAAATACCCTTTGAAAGTTCTTAATACTCTACGTAAACCAGGAGAAATAGCTTCCTGTTTAGCCCATATGAGTATTTCTTCAAATCGGTCAAAATCTCTATTATGTAAAGCATCTCTTAATTGATGAACGACATCGTATGTGGCTCTTAGTTCTGGGACTTGTTCCAATAAATAATCGACTATCCCTTGTGTATGCGTCATCCAATCAAACAGTGGAAAACGGTGATAAGGATAACTACTTAGTGTATCTGTGTTACTTAAAAACAACTTCCAATAACGTTTCATTTTGTTGTATAAACGGCGATTATTCTGATGTAAAGCTTTCATTACATGCACTCTATGTTTCGTTAATTCACGATTTAATGCTTGTACAATATGAAAAGGGTCGATAATGACATGTGCATTAGGAAATACTTGCTTGGATATCTGAATATAGGGGCGAAACATATCAATCGTAATTGTTTTAACAGCTTTTCTTGTCTGGGTATCGTATCTAGCAAAGTAGTCTAATAGCGTGCTGGATTTACGGTCGTGTACAACGTCAATCAGTTGATGAGTCAGTGCATCACAATAGATAAAACTCATGGCACTATCAGAAGATTTTACTGACTTGAATTCATCAAAACATAGATGATGAGGTAATTGCGTGTTGTGATTTACTTTTAAAGTAGAGGCGACCTTATCCACAATACGTCTGACCGTATGTACAGATACATTGTGTTGTTTAGCGATGTAGGTTTCTGAAATGGTTTCTGTTAAAGTGTCCATTATCTTTTGTTTTAAACGGTTCGTGATAAAACAATGCTTATCCACAATAGGTGTTTCAGCTGTAAATGATGATTGACAGGATTTACAATAAAAACGTTGTTTAGTGAGTGATAAATAGGCGTTTAGTCCTGAAATTTGGCATAAAGACAGTCGTGATTGACGTGTCCCATTTTTTACAATGCCATTGGTTGTGTGACAATTTGGGCAACAATCTGGTGTATAGGTTAATTTACCGTATAAGACTAATGATTTTTTATGTCGAATGTCACACTCTGATACGTTTTCATGATCAAATGTGATGTTTTTATCCTTTAATTGTAGTAAGATTTCTGTTATATTAGACATAGGCAATTTCTCCTTATTATTTGGTGGTACTTTTAATTTAAGAGAAAATTGCCTTTTTGTCTACATAAAATTAGGGTTGCTGGCTTATGCCATCAACCCTAAAAATTATACAGCCTTTTTATTGTAGAACAAAGATTTTGTCATAAATGGCATATATTATCAATAGGTGATAAATATGAAAGAAAATGCTTATGGACGTGAGATAGTTATAAAAAAGAAAGATTTATCTCAATTCAAGTCTTTTATTTGTATACCAGCTGTGTCTAATCGAAAATGCTGTCGCTGTGATATGCCTATTAAGTATCAAACACCTTGTTCAATATGTCTGCAATTTTGTGGTTATTGTGTTTCTTGTATAAATTTAGGTCTATTAAAAGAGTGCGACTATCTTGTTTCTTATCCAGAACCAAAAAATAAACATAGACATGTTGTCTTTGATTTTAAGGGTACCTTGTCCAATGAACAAGAAAAACTATCTAAACGTATTGAGCAAGCAGCACTATCCAATGAACAATTACTCGTCTATGCTGTAACAGGTGCAGGAAAAACAGAAATGATTTATAACGGTATTCATCGTATTCTTGAGGAGGGTGGGAGAGTTTGTTTATCTGCACCTAGAGTAGATGTATGTATTGAATTATCTCTTCGCTTAAAAAAAGTTTTTCCTGATGAAAATATTGCTGTTTTATACGGAGCAAATTCCGAATCTTATCGTTATAGCAAATTGGTGATTTGTACCACACATCAATTATTGCGATTTAAACATGCGTTTGATTTATTGTTTATTGATGAAGTAGATTCATTTCCTTTTAGCAATAATCCTATATTAACCAATCGTATTGAGAAAGTATTAAAAGAAAAAAGTAGTTTAATTTTGTTAACAGCAACACCTAGTAAAGATCAACTTAAAAAAATAAAAAAAGGAACCTTATCTTGCGTGACATTACCCGCAAGGTATCATAAGCACCCACTTGTTGTGCCAAAAAGTATGTATATTGGATTTTGGAAGAAAAAACCTAAAGTATTGTTTTCTATTTTGCATCAATTTATAAATAAAAATCAACCATTTCTCGTCTTTTTGCCCAATATTGACGATATGCATGTTTTAGAAAAACAGTTAAAAAAAGCATATCCCAATTTAGCTATTGCATCCGTACATGCACAAGACAGTCATCGCTATGAAAAAATCCAATCCATGCGTGACAATCAATACGACTGTTTGTTGACCACAACCATTTTAGAACGAGGTGTGACCTTTAAACATATTCATGTCATTGTTGTAGATGCACACCAACCAATATTCACAACAGCTAGTCTTGTGCAAATTGCCGGTAGAGTTGGACGAACAGTTGATGCACCAAGTGGTCTTGTATATTTTTTACATAATGGTGCATCACGATATTTAAAAAAAGCGATAAAAGAGATAGAACATATGAATAAACTCGCAAAGGAGAGAGGATTGATTTTATAATGTTGTGTCTTATATGCCAAAAAAGAATATACGAGAAAATAGATATCTTTTCTTTTTCACAAAATAAAAAACAATGGCTATGTGCGGAATGTACCAATAAAGATAAAATAGATGACTTTCATGAACACTACATTGTACAAAACGATTATAGATATCGTTTTGCATTTGCCAGTGTGTACGAAAAAATATTTATTATTTATCGTAAACATCTTGTTTTAACCTTTTATGATAATCAAAGTGTGGTAGACTATACAGCTGGTATTGTTAAAGAAAAGTTACCACAGTGTTTTTCTTTACAAAAGCATGCTGTTAGTATTGTGCCTTATTTTAAATATTGTCTAAGAGAATACAAAAAAATAGTCGTTATTGATTATCATGGATTAAGCGAAGAAATGTATCAATATATACAACATCACAATCATACTACAATAGAGCGTTTAACACTATGGAGGAAATTAGATGGCTACTTTTAAAATAACTGAAAAACAAAATCGAGTATATCTAACACTAATATTAGAACCTCTTGAAGAATATGTTTTCTTTTCAACAGCTGCTCCAGTTTTATCTATGAACCAACTGTCACAAAAAGAATATACTGGAGAATATGTAAACTGTATTTCATTAAAAACATATTTATCTCAAGGTGTTTCTACATATATGTTTTTTGATGTTCTTTTTCAAGTAGTGAATATATTAAAACAATTAGAACATGACTATATAGATACTCATTTTATTTTATGGAATATCAATCAATTTGTGTACCATCAAGATAAAGAATGTATTGCCTTTATTGGTATCAGATTGATTGGAAAAGAGAATACATACAATTTTAAAAAATTAATTTTAGATTGTTTAAAAAATAGTCAATTTTTTAAAGAGGAACCATTAAACAATTTTATTAATATGATTCAAGACATCATACAAGCAGAAGATTGTCAGCAACGAGTACTTGACTATAAAAAGGAAATGGAAGATAGAAGATGATATTTATAGGATTAGTCATTTTTTGTATATATGTATTTCTTTTATATAAAAGAAAGAAAAAGAGCATATTTCATCAAAAAGTGTGTATAAAATGTTATACTATTTATACGACAAGGTATAGAACATGCCCCATTTGTAAAAAGAGAAAGTATTGGAGGATTTATAATGGAATTTGTAAAAAAAGGAAATAGTTTTGTTTATGAAGTTGACGGACAGTTATTAGGAGAAATAACATATGCTTTTGTGAAAGATAATGTGATTGATGTTAATCATACATATGTATCAGAAACATTAAGAGGACAAGGCATTGCTAAAAAATTGGTAGATACAGTTGTTGCATACGCTAAGGAAGAACAGTTAAAAATTATTCCAACATGCCCGTATGTTGTGGCACTTTTTGAAAAAGATGATGTCTATCAAGAAATAATGTTTAAAGAATAGATATATCTTACTTTACAAATAATGAAATTGTTATAAAATATTCATTATAATTTATATAAAAGAGGTGATACGAATGAAAATGGAACACATAAATGAAAATACAATAAAAGTGATGATTGCTAAGTCTGATTTAGAAGAACGAGGTATTACATTTTTTGACTTATTAGGAAGTCAAAAGAAAGTTGAAACATTCTTTTATAGCATTTTGGATGAAGTTGGTATGCGTCATGAATTTGAAGGTATTGATTCTGTGACATTTCAAGTAGTGCCTAAAAGAGACGGTTTTGACTTATATATTACAAAAGGAATGGTCGATAATTTTAAAGAGCACTTAAAAGCATCTATTCAAGATATTGATTTTGATAGTAATAACCCGCTTGATAAAATGATTCAATATTTAGAACAAGAATCAAATGAAGAAAAAAAAGAAAAAGCAATATCTCAAAAACAACTGTTTGAAAAAGAAGAATTAAAAAAAGAATCTACTAAATCACTTGTTTTTGTATTTGAAAAAATTGCTGATTTTGTTTCTTTTGCCAAATATATAAAAGTGGAACATTTAGAAAATCATTTATATGATTATAATGGAGAATATTATTGGGTTATAACATGCTCAACAGCAAATGAGCGTCAACATGTGTTGCACATAGCATTAGAATACGGAGAAATGGCAAAAGTATCACAAGTATTTTTAAATGAACACGCAAATCTTATTATTGAATCAAACGCTTTAGATGTGACAAAAAAATATTTTATCAATTAATATTGTGAGGGATAATATAAATGAAACAACAAATGGTACATACGTGCTATCGTGTCAAAAATTTAGAAGAATCTATTAAATTTTATACAGAAGCATTTGATTTTAAAGTGTCTCGATTAAGAGATTTTCCAGAAAATCAATTTACACTAGCTTATTTAACATTGCCTGAAAGTGATTATGAATTAGAATTAACTTATAATTATGGACATGGTGCGTATGAGTTGGGAACAGGATATGGTCATATTGCAATTGCTGTAGAAGATCTTGAAGCACTACATGAACAACAAAAAAATGCTGGCTATAATGTAACAGACTTAAAAGGATTACCAGGTATACCACCATCTTATTATTTTATTATTGATCCAGACGGATACAAAGTAGAAGTCGTTAGAATGAAATAACAAATAACTATAAATAGGGTCCCCCTATTTATAGTTATTTGTGTTTATTTTTGTGTCTAAAAGTAGAAAACTTGATATATTAAGGGTTTTCTCATATAATGTAATTTGGGTACATGTTGTATTCATATTTTATAAAGGTTAGGGTAATGATATGGATTTAAATACATTTATAAAGCAACTTAAATATTTTGCAAGTCATCCAGTTATAAAATTGTTTATTATGCCATTAACATTGATTTTATTTGGAACATCATTTGGTTCTAAAGGTAATCCTTTGAATTTAGTGGGAGCTATTGTTTTTTATTTCTTTATGTTAATGATGCAATTTATTGAGCAATATTTATTTATCAATGTATCTAAGCGTGGCTATGTAAAATGGCAACCCTTATATATGTTTGAGCTAATTATTCTTATTTTTTTAGTATTACTGTATTATATAACGAATATTATTTTTACAATACTTGCATTTTTATACGTTGTAAGTACGCATTTGATGTATGCACCGTTCAAGTTAAAAGGTACGATTTATTACATCATATTACAAGTATTTTTAAAAGGATTGGTCGTAACGATTTTAGCTTCATTTATTCAAGTAAATTTAATTACTATGAATTTATTTGTAGCCATTTTACCTCTTGTTAGTGGACTTTTAGTATATTACGCAGAATCAGAGAAACTAGACATTGTTAAATATGGAATGGTTGCTTTACCAAAAAATTTATTACGTTATTTATCTATTGCAGGGCTTATTGGTATGGCTGCATTTCCTTTTGCAATAGGAAGAGTGGCATTAACGAATATATTATTTGATGTTTTACTAGTTGGTATTGTTGGATTATTTATACAATTTATGTTTAAAAATAAACATTATTTAAATACTGGAAAAAGTAAAAATTATTTATCAAGTTTATATACATTATATGTGCTTTTGTTAAGTCTATTTTAGGAGGTTGCTATGAAATTAACCATTTTAGGTTGTATGGGAGCCTATCCAACACCGACACAAGCAACATCGTCTTATTTATTAGAGGCAGACGGATTTAAATTACTTGTCGACATTGGAAGTGGCGCTTTTCAACATCTTGCTTCTATTATGGAACCGACAGATATTGATGCATTGCTGATTACGCATTACCATGCAGATCATATTGCAGACTTAGGTGTGTTGCAATATGCTTATCAATTAAAGCCTGCACTAGAACATTTGCCTAAAAAAATATTAAAAATTTATGGACATCAGCATTCAGAAGAATTTTCTAAATTGACGATGCAAAATGTGAGTGAGGGAATTGTTTATAATCCAGAGGAAATTTTAAGAGTAGGTCCTTTTAAAATAACATTTTTAAAAACCATTCATCCAGTTGTGTGTTATGGGATAAGGGTTGAAGATAAAAACACTAAAAAAGTATTTGTTTTTACAGCAGATTCTGGGTATTTAGCAGACTTTATTACTTTTGCAAAAGATGCAGATTTATTACTTGCAGATGCAATGTTTATGAATGGTTCAGAAAATAGTACCGTGCATATGACAGCAGGAGAAGTCGGAAAGATTGCAGATTTAGCGAATGTTAAGCAATTGGTTTTAACGCATTTACCTGTGAATTATCAAAGCGTTTTAAAACAACAAGCAGAAGAAATGGTTGAACATATTCCAGTTTATTTAGCAAAAGATTTTGATACATACGAAATTTAAAGGAGGATATGTCATGTATTTTGTAGATAATAAAGAGATTACAGATCCACGTGTCAATATTGCTTTAGAAACATATTTAGTAGAAAATAAGTTAGTAGATGAACCGATTTTATTATTTTATATCAATGAACCGTCTATTATTATTGGGCGTAATCAAAATACAGCTGAAGAAGTTAATCAGTCGTATATTGATGAAAAAGGTATTCACGTCGTTCGCCGTATGTCCGGTGGAGGAGCTGTTTATCATGATTTAGGTAATTTTTCTTTTTGTTTTATTAAAGATGATGATGGTTCTTTTAGAGATTTTGGCAAATTTACAAAACCTGTTATTGACGCACTTCATAAAATGGGTGTTTCTGGGGCAGAGTTACAAGGTAGAAATGATTTGTTGATTGACGGAAAGAAATTTTCTGGAAATGCTATGTACGCTAAAAATGGTCGTATGACAGCTCATGGTACAATTTTGTTTGATGCTGATTTAGATGCTGTCACGAAAGCATTAAAGCCAAGAAAAGAAAAAATTGAATCTAAAGGTATTAAATCTGTTCGTTCACGTGTTACAAACATTAAACCTTATGTATCAGCACAATATCAAAATATGACAACTCAAGAATTTCGTGACAGTTTATTATTAGAAATTTTTGGTGTATCATCACGTGACGACGTAAAAGAATACCATCTAACAGATAAAGACTGGGAAGGTGTTTATAAAATTCGTGATGAACGCTTTGGAAATTGGGACTGGAATTATGGACATTCTCCACAATTTTCAATGGCTTGTCATCATAAATTCCCATTTGGATTAGTCGAATTTAAATTAAATGTATCAAATGGACACATTGATGACATTAAAATTTTTGGTGATTTCTTTGGTTTAGGTGACATTGTAGATGTAGAAGCAGCATTACGTGGAACTAAATTTGATAAGGAACATGTTCAAAATGTATTTGATACGATTGACGTGAAAAAATACTTTGGAAATATATCATCAGAAGAATTAACCCAATTACTTGTTTTCGGAACAGTTGAATAAGATTGAAAGGAAGATGTTTCTTAGCGTCTTCTTTTTTGTGTGATGTACATGTCGTTCCTCCAGATGATTGGATGTCATATAATATCACACTTTACGTTATTAACAGATTGATATATCAATTTTAAAGATTTATTTTATGAACATAAACAGTGATTATTCACTTTGTGTTAGTTGAGAATAAGGATTATCATATAGGAGGAAAATTTATGAATACAAAAGATGATATATTGACTAGTAAAAAATATGAATAGAAAATGAATGGTATTTGTCAAATAAAGAATACAAAATTTTGTCTCAAAAAATGTTGGAATTACAACATAAGTATTCAAAATATATATCTATAGCTTTATGGGAAGAAAATAGTTCTAAAAAAATATTGAAAAATCTTTCTGAAACAGGCTTAAGTTGTGGAGCAGGTTTAACAGAATGGACAATTACTGAACAAGGTTTTATCAAGCCATGTTCATTTTTTCCTGATAAGTATTTCACTCAATATTTTTATAAAAATTTTCAGGATATTCTTTTAAAGAAAAAGACTAATTCTGCTGTAGAATGTATCATATCATGGGAAAAAGAATTAAATAGTGTAGGTTTAAGCACAAAAAATATTTGTGAGGTGATATATCGTGCCATTTAAAAATAAGTATTTTTATCTTAGTTTAGTATGTCTATTCTTCGTAGCATTGATGAATATTTGTTTTAGTGTGTTAACCAAATTTATTGTAGACACACTGCTCGAACACAATATATCTCAATTTTATCATTTCGTGATTTTATTGGTTGGAGCTACGTTAATTTTATTGATAGCAGAATACGGGCAACAACTCTTTCGTCAAAAATACATCAATAGTATGGGAGAATACTTACACGAAAAAGCCATTTATCAATTATTACATTTACCACATGACACTCTAGGAAGTGACTATATATCAACCATTTCTAACGATATTGAAATGATCAAAGAACTGTATTATGAGGCTCAATTATCGTTGTGGCATGGTTTAATGTCGTTTTTATTTGCGGTTATCGCTATTTTTTCATTAGATTTTATGACGGCATTATTTATACTAACATTATCGCTTTTACCGATTATTATTCCGTATGTATTGAAAAGTCATTTATCAAGATTGCAAAGTGTTATTTCTAAAACAAAGTCGGAGTATACAGTGCAATTATCAGATATTATTGAAGGAGTCGTTATTATAAAGAATAGTTTTTCTCTAGCTCATTTTAAAGAAAAGTTATTCAAAAAATATCATGCGATTAGTCAAGATATTGATGCCAAAACACGTATTGGTAGTATGGGAAATGTGCTGATTGGTTTTTCTTTTTATGCAACAACAATCATGATTTTATGGATAGGAGGGTACCAAGTTTTAAGTGGTGCCATTACTGTTGGTACTATTGTGGCAATTTATTCCATTTCAACAGAGTTAGTACATCCTATCAATTTAATCGCATCTTCATTATCTGATATTAAATCTTCACAAGATATTCAACAAACATTTCTGAAAACAGAGATATATGAAGATAACTTAAATATACAATCAGATTTTCATCATATCATTTGTCATGATTTACAGTATCAACTAAATGATACAAGACTTCTTGATTTTTCTAAACAAATACTTCAATTTGATAAAGGAAAACACTATCTTATAACTGGAAAAAATGGTAGTGGTAAGACGACATTGATAGAGTTATTAACGAAAAATAAAGAGTATACACAAGGAGATATTTTGATAGATAATATTTCAATCCAAAATATGAGTTATCAAAAAGTACAATCTTTCTTTGCTTATGTACCACAAAAACCAATAATGTTTCACGATACCATTTTACATAATATCACTTTATATCAATGTTATGACAGTGAATACATGCTTTCTTTACTAGACATTTTTAGATTAAAAGACCGTTTTCCAACACTAGATAGTTTAGATGAACGTTTCGACCAAAAGAGTACATTGTCTGGGGGTCAACAACAAAAAATCGCATTGATAAGAGCACTCTGTCAAAAGAAACCTATTTTAATTTTAGATGAATCATTAAGTGCAATGGATGAGCAATCTTCCAAAGAGATAGAACAGTATTTACTGTCTTTATCTCATCAAACAATTATTCATATTTCACATAGAAGTCAACCTGAACAGTATGATAACTGTATTCACTTATATTAGTATTATAGAGTGAAAATGACGAGGCGAACCACACTATCAAATTGGTGGTTCGCCTCGTTTTAGTATAATATGTCAGAATTGTACAAAAAAATGCAACAATTTTGAAAATTCTAACTAATTAAGATATAATGGTCTTTGGAGGCGATTTAATGGAACAACATATTATGGATTTTTTAGACATGTTACAGCGTGAAAAAAGATATTCCCTTGCGACAATTCAAGCATATAGACGTGATATTGAAAAATTTGTTTCTTTTTTAAAGCAAGACAAAGAGTCAGATATACTAAATGTAACGATTAGAGATGCTAAGTACTATTTAGCGTATTTGACTGAGCAAGAGTATAGTAAAAATAGTATTTCTCGCTTATTATCGAGTTTACGTGTTTTTTATCAATATCTATTAAGTTTAGACTATGTTGAAGAAAATCCATTTGTATATGTTACCTATAAAAAAAGAGAAAAACGCTTGCCAAAATTTTATTATGAACCTGAAATGGAAAAAATTATCGAGGCGACAAAAGGAACTGAACCACTTGATTATCGTAATATGGCATTGGTAGAACTATTATATAGTTGTGGATTACGTGTGAGTGAATGTGTTTCTGTTACATTAAAAGATGTCGATTTTCGTGCAAAACTTATTTTTATTCTTGGCAAAGGTGGAAAAATGCGTTACGTTCCTTTTGGAGAGTGGGCAGAAGATACATTGCAAGACTATTTGGAAAAAGGACGTCCTGCACTGATGCAAAGACAAAAACATGATGTGTTATTTGTAAATCATTTAGGAGAACCTTTGACACCTGCTGGTGTATCTTATATTTTAAATCAAATCATTAAAAAAAGTAGCTTGACTTTTAATATACATCCTCATATGTTACGGCATACATTTGCAACACATTTATTAAATAATGGAGCAGATATACGTACTATTCAAGAGTTATTAGGACATGATAGTTTAAAAGCAACAGAAGTTTATACACATGTTACAAAAGAAAGTTTGTATCGAAATTATCAACAATTTCATCCTCGTGCAAAAAGAAAAGATAAAGGAGAATAATATGACAACAATTTGTGCAGTAAGTAAAAATGGACAATTTGCAATGGCTGGAGATGGTCAAGTGACAATGGGTCAAAGTGTCATCATGAAAGGCAGTGCAAAAAAAATTCGTCGTTTGTACCAAGATAAAGTTGTTGTAGGATTTGCTGGTTCTGTTGCAGATGCTATTACATTAGAAGAAAAATTTGAAGAAAAATTAGAACAATATAAAGGAAATTTACAAAGAGCAGCTATTGAGCTAGCAAAATCATGGCGTAGTGATCGTATGCTTCAAAAATTAGAAGCGTTATTGATTGTGATGAATGATAAACAAATGTTATTGGTATCTGGTACAGGTGAAGTCATTGAACCTGATGACGGTATTTTAACGATTGGGTCTGGAGGAAATTATGCACTTGCTGCAGCAAGAGGTCTTATGAGAACGGACAATACACTTTCAGCTGGGCAAATCGCTTATGAAAGTTTGAAAATTGCATCAGAAATTGATGTATTTACAAATGACAATATTATTGTAGAGGAGTTGAATGCTTAATGGTAAAAGCATTGGGAAAAACACCCCGTGAAATTGTTAAAGAATTAGACAAATATATTATTGGACAAGATAATGCTAAAAAAGCGGTTGCTGTTGCATTAAGAAATAGATATAGACGTTTGCAATTATCTGCGGATATGCAACGTGATGTGACACCCAAAAATTTAATGATGATTGGTTCTACTGGTGTTGGAAAAACAGAAATTGCAAGACGATTAGCAACATTGGTAAAAGCACCATTTATTAAAGTAGAAGCAACAAAGTTTACAGAAGTAGGTTATGTTGGACGTGATGTAGAGTCAATGGTTCGTGACTTAGTAGATGCGGCTATTCAATTAGTTGATAAAGAAAAGAAAAAAGGTATTTACCAAAAAGCAGAAAAAGAAGCCATTAAACGTATTGCTGCTGCGTTAAAACCAGGAATTTTCAAAAAGAAACAACAATCTTCTGATTTAAGTGCTCTTCAAAATATGTTCCAAGGATTAGGAATACCGAACCATGAAGAAGTGGAAGAAGTGACACCAGAAATTGCAGCAGATAGACGTGTGTTAGAAAAACAAATCCAAGATGGTTTATTGGATAGTAAAGAAGTGACTATAAAATTATTAGAACGTGAAAAAGAAGTTTATGGTGGCGGGCCTGCTATGGAACAACTATCTGCAATGCAGTCGATGATTGGTTCTATGACACCGCGTAAGAAAATCACACGTACCGTAACGGTTTTAGAAGCAAAAGAATTGCTTATTCAAGAAGTTAGTGAAGAGTTGGTCAATAAAGATGATATTCAGTCAGAAGCATTAAAATTAGCGGAGTCTTCAGGTATTATTTTTATTGATGAGATCGATAAAATTACATCAAAATCAGATAATGGTGGACAAGTATCAAGAGAAGGTGTTCAAAGAGATATTTTACCAATCGTTGAAGGAAGTCAGGTGATGACTAAATATGGTCCTATCAAAACAGATCATATTTTATTCATTGCATCTGGAGCCTTTCATGTGGCAAAACCAACGGATTTAATTCCGGAGTTACAAGGACGTTTTCCTATACGTGTTGAGCTTGTTGACTTAACACAGGAAGATTTTGAACGTATTTTAAAAGAACCAAACAATTCATTGTTGAAACAATATACAGCATTATTAGAAACAGAAAATATTGAATTGATTTTTACGCAAGAAGCGATTGCTAAAATGGCAGAGATTGCGTATCAATTAAATGATGAAACGGATAATATTGGTGCTAGACGTTTACATACTATTTTAGAAAAATTATTAGAAGATTTACTATTTGAAGCACCAGATATGCCTGGAGGTACGATTACCATTACACAAGCATACGTTGAAGAAAAAGTTGGCGTTATTTCACATGATGATAAATTAAAACATTATATTTTATAATGAATGGTTGGGGGAATGATAGTGGAACAAGTTTTAAGTAAATTAAGAGAATTGATGACATTACTTCAAACAGACCGTGATTTCAGTGACATCGAAAATATAGCACAAACGTATAAAGATTTACCTTTCAAACGAGTGGCTAAAATTTTATCAGGTATTACAGACTCAAATATTTATATCGTGGATAATAACGGTATTATATTAGGTTATGATGAACTTTATACAATGGATAGCCCACGTTTTACAGCTTATTTAGAACAAAGACAGTTTCCTGATTTTTACATTCAAGAATTAAATAAGATTACAAAAACATATGAAAATATCACAGTTGACGAGTCGTATACAGCTTTTCCCGTTGAGAATAAGGATATTTTTGGTAATGGTGTGACGACCATTATTCCAATTTTTGTATCAGGAAAAAGACTTGGAAATCTTAGTTTGGCACGAATTGGAAAATTGTTTGAAACGAGTGATCTAATTTTAGCAGAGTACAGTGCAACGGTAGTTGGATTAGAATTGTTATACTATATTAACCACAAAGAACAAGAAGAAATTAGAGAGAAAGAGAGAATTTCTTTAGCGATAAGCAGTCTTTCGTATAGTGAAAAGGAAGCAATTCGTTGTATATTCAGTACCATTTCAACTTTAGAAGTACGCATCACAGCATCTAAAATTGCAACTGATTATAATATTACGAGATCTGTTATCGTAAACGCGTTAAGAAAATTAGAATCAGCAGGTTTATTAGAAGCTCAGTCTTTAGGGATGAAAGGAACACATATCAAATTAAAAAATAATACTATTTTGGAAGAATTAAAATATATGATGTAAACAAAAACAAAGACAGACAAAGAAACTAATTTACTTTAACGCTATTTTAGTGTAATATAAAAAAGTATTGAAATATTTTGTGGAGGAAGAAACATGACAGCAAAATGGGAAAAAACAGGCACAAATAATGGTGTGCTAACATTTGAGATTTCTCAAGATAAAATCAAAGAAGGATTGGATAAAGCGTTCAAACGTGTTCAACCAAAATTAAACGTTGCAGGATTCCGTAAAGGTAAAGTGCCACGTACAATTTTCAACAAACAATTTGGTGAAGAAGCATTATATGAAGACGCATTAAATATTTTATTACCAGATGCATATGATAATGCTATTGAAGAATTAGCATTATTCCCAGTAGCTCAACCAAAAATCAATGTAAAATCTATTGAAAAAGGACAAGATTGGGTTATTGAAGCAGAAGTTGTTGTAAAACCTGAAGTAAAATTAGGTGATTACAAAGGCTTAACAGTTGAAAAACAAGATCGTACAGTAACTGTTGAAGATGTTGAAAATGAATTAGCTAAAAAACAAGAACAATTTGCTGAATTATCTGTTAAAGAAGGTAAAGCAGAAAATGGCGATACAGTTGTGATTGACTTTGAAGGCTTTAAAGACGGTGTTGCATTTGCAGGTGGAAAAGGTGAAAACCATTCATTAGAATTAGGTTCAAACTCATTCATTCCAGGTTTTGAAGATCAATTAGTTGGTACATCAGCAGGAGATGACGTAGAAGTTAATGTGACATTCCCAGAAGAATATCACGCAGAAGACTTAAAAGGTCAACCAGCAACATTTAAAGTAACTGTAAAAGAAGTAAAATCAAAAGAATTACCAGCTTTAGATGATGAGTTTGCTAAAGATGTTGATGATTCTGTTGAAACATTAGCAGAATTAAAAGATAAATTACAAGAATCATTACAAAAAGCAAAAGATGAAGCAGCACAAACAGCTGTAGAAGATGCAGCATTACGTCAAGCTGTTGACAATGCAGAAATCGTTGAATTACCTGAAGAAATGGTACACGCAGAAGTGCATCGTCAAATGGACTTCTTCTTAAACAATATGAAACGTCAAGGTATTTCAGAAGAATTATACTATCAATTAACTGGAACAACTCGTGCAGATTTACATAAACAAATGGAAAAAGATGCGGATGTTCAAGTGAAAACAAACTTAGTATTAGAAAAAGTAGCAGAAGTTGAAAACTTAGATGCAACTGAAGATGATATGAACAAAGAAATCGAAGAATTAGCAGCAACATACGGTATGGAAATTGATGCTGTTCGTAACGTGTTAAATGCAGAAATGTTAACACACGACATTAAAATGAAAAAAGCAATGGCTGTTATCGTGGATAGTGCTATTGAAAAATAATCAATAAAACCAAGCGATAATTGTTTCGCTTGGCTTTATTTTATAAATAAAAGGAGAAATAGTATATGAATGTTATTGTTGATAAAGAATTTTTTAATCTTTTCCCTAATGGAAGTTTATTTGTATTAAGTCTAAAAGGCATTGACAATCATGCTAAAGAAGATAAATATGACTTTTTCAAAAATAAATTAGATAGTGCAACTGTTTCAGCAAAACAATTTTTAACAGAAGATACATTTACACAAAATGAGGTTATAAAAGAATGGCGTGAAGCATTTGCCACTTTTAAAACAAAAAAAGGTGCAAGAAGTTCTATTGAGGCTCTTTTAAAACGTGTTAGTCAAGATAGAGAATTTACACCAATTAACCCACTAGTTGATTTATATAATAGTGTATCTTTATCTTATGGTGTCCCTTGTGGCGGAGAAGATATTGCCCGTATTCAAGGTGATTTACATTTAGGACAAGCAAAAGGTGGCGAACCATTCTTTCCTTTAGGTGCCGAAGAAGACTCTCCTGCTTTACCAGAAGAATTGATTTACTATGACAATGAGGGTGCCGTATGCCGTAGTTTAAACTGGCGTGAAGCACAAAGAACGATGTTAACAGAAGAAACACAACATGCTGTTTTTATCATGGAAGCAATCAATGAACATCAAGCAAAACGTTGTCACGAAGCCATTCATGCTTTAAACGATTTATTGCAAGAATATTTTGGTAAACAAGGTGATATTGCTGTTTTAACAAATGAGCAACCTGAAGTAGCTATTTAAGATATCATGTTTAAAAAGGCTTGAAAGTCACATTCTTATGACTTTCAAGCCTTTTATATTAACGCTTTTGTATCGCAATAAGCTGTGGTGGGTTGTTTTGTTGGTTTAAAAAGTGATAGTGTAATACGTGATATTCTTTTTGTGGGAGTGAAGAAGTATAATTTATCACACTTTCTTTTTCTTCTAGTCCTCCTGTATGTCCATCGTATAAAACTAAAATGATAAGTCCATTTTTTTGTAAATGTGGAAGTATCTGTTTGATAGATTGAAGTGTTGTATCTCCATTTGTAATAATAGTTTTATCAGCCTTTGGCAAATAACCTAGATTAAAAATAGCGGCTGAAATAGACATATTATTGTTTAAAACTTGATAGATATTTGCGTGATTTAATAAATGTAATTCGCATTGATCTAAGGCACTATGTTCTTGTAGTAATTGTGTTGTATTTTGTAATGCTTGTTCTTGAATATCTAAAGCAATTACTTTTCCTTGTTTACCCACAAGTTGCGCTAAAAATAATGTATCATGTCCATTTCCCATAGTGGCATCAATCACAAAGTCATTTGGTTTAACATATTGAGTTAGTAGGGTATGGCTAAAACGTTGTGCCGAGTCTAACAAAATAATCACTCCTTTTTATTTATATAATATATTTCCGTTTCATTCATATTATTACACAAAGATTACATATTTTAAATCAAAACAACACTGTGTCATGCCCTCTTTTAAAACTGGTTTTTATACTCTATAATCAAAAGTAATCAGATTTGGAGAGGGAATTATTCATGAAATTATTAAGAAGACAAACAAAGCGTTTATATGAACAACAAAAGTTGAAAAATAGTAAATTAAAACAAGCATCTGCAACTGTAGGGGCAACACTTGCGGTATCAAGTGTTGCCATTACGAGTGTACAGACAGCACATGCAGAATCAGCACAGCAAAATTTTATCAATACTATTGGACAATACGCCCAACAAATTGCTAGAGAAAATGATTTATATGCTTCTGTGATGATTGCTCAAGCGATTTTAGAAAGTAATTGGGGAACAAGTCGATTAGCTACGGCACCAAATTATAATTTATTTGGTATTAAAGGTCACTATAATGGACAATCTGTTGTAATGAAGACAATGGAAGATAATGGAAAAGGTGAATTGTACCAAATCAATGCTGGTTTTAGAAAATACCCATCTTATTACGAATCTTTACAAAATTACGCTCAATTATTAAGAACAGGTGCAATGGGCAATAGTCAATTTTATGCTGGTGCATGGAAAAGCCGTACGAATTCTTATCAAGATGCAACAAAATGGTTAACTGGACGATATGCGACGGATACAAAATACGCGGCAAAACTAAATAGTATTATCGCAACATACGGATTAACACGATACGATAGTCAAACAACTGTACCAGTGTCTACATCAAATTCTGTTAATGTATTGGCAAATATTTCAGCAAACGGTCAATATGTGGTTCAAAAAGGCGATACATTATTGGCGATTTGTCGTCGATATGGTATGGACCTAGCAACATTAAAAGCAATAAACAATTTAACGTCAGACACTATTTATGTGGGACAAATATTAAAAGTGGCAGGTCAAGTATCTGAACCAACTACTCCAGTTGTAAAAGAAGTTATCAAACAAGAAAATACAGTATCAAAACCAGAGGTTGTAACAATAGTAAATAGTGGAACATATACAGTTAAAGCAGGTGATACATTATACCGCATTGCAAAAAATAATGGTACAACTGTTGAAGCACTTAAAGAGGCAAATGGATTATCAAGTCATTTAATTTATGTAAACCAAGTGTTACGCTTATCCGCATCACAAGCATCAAACCAAGTTGTTGAAAGCCAACCAAAAGTGTCCCAGCCAGAAACAGTTAAACCTGTTGTTGAGAGTGCACCACAACAAGTAGAAACTAAAGTAGAACAATCTGTAAAATCTGTGTCATCACAATCTACACATACTGTACAAAAAGGTGATACATTATATCGTATTGCGAAAAATAATGGATTAACAGTATCAGAACTAATGCGTTTAAATGGCTTAAATTCTGCGTTAATTCGTGTAGGACAAGTGTTGACATTATCTGGTCAATCTACAACAACATATGTGACTCAAGAAATAGGTGTTACACATAAAGTCAAAGCAGGTGACACATTATACCGTATTGCAAAAAATAATGGGACAACTGTTGAAGCTTTAAAAGCATTAAATCATTTGACATCTGATTTAATTTATGTAAATCAAACATTAAAAGTGAAATAATTGACATTTTTTGTAATTCATCTTAAAATGTAACAAAATGATTGATAAACGATGATTAGGAGTAGTAGAACGTCGTCTTTGATAGAGAGTGTTCGGTTGGTGGAAGAGCACAAAGAAACGGTTTGAACTCGCCTATAAGTTACTTTTTTGATATGTAGAAAAAGTCGGATCGCTACCGTTATCGGCATGATGAGTATAAAATAGGTGGTACCGTAATTATAGATAATTACCCTATATGGCTATATTAGTCATATAGGGCTTTTTGTTGTCAATCAAATCACTAATAAAGGAGATATGTATGAATTTTAATCACAAAGATATTGAAAAAAAATGGCAAGATTATTGGCAGGAGCATCAAACATTTAAAACAACAGAAGATGATAATAAACCATATTTCTATGTACTTGATATGTTTCCATATCCGTCTGGACAAGGATTGCATGTTGGGCATACAGAAGGGTATACAGCAACAGATATTTTAGCTCGCTTTAAGCGTGCACAAGGCTATAATGTTTTGCATCCAATCGGTTGGGATGCCTTTGGATTACCCGCAGAGCAATATGCCATTGATACAGGAAATGACCCTGCTGAGTTTACTTATAAAAATATTGCGAATTTTAGACGTCAATTAAAAGAGCTAGGGTTTAGTTATGATTGGGAACGTGAAGTAGACACAACAGATCCAAACTATTATAAATGGACACAATGGATTTTTGAAAAATTATGTGAAAAAGATTTAGCATATGAAGATGAAATTCTTGTAAACTGGTGCCCTGCTTTAGGAACAGTATTAGCTAATGAAGAAGTTATCGACGGAAAAAGTGAACGTGGTGGACATCCGGTATATCGTGTACCAATGAAGCAGTGGGTATTGCGTATTACTGCTTATGCAGACCGTTTAATTGATGATTTAGATTTAATTGATTGGCCTGAAAATTTAAAAGAAATGCAACGTAATTGGATTGGACGTTCACACGGTGCACAAGTGACGTTTAGTGTAGCAAACACAAAACATACCTTTGACGTATTTACAACTCGTCCAGATACATTATTTGGTGCAACATATGTTGTATTAGCTCCTGAACATCCACTTGTTAAACAGATAACAACATCTGAACAACAAGAAATAGTAGATGCTTATTTACAAGACGTTTCTTTAAAATCTGATTTAGAAAGAACAGACTTAGCAAAAGATAAAACAGGTGTCTTTACAGGAGCTTACGCTATCAATCCAATGACACAACAAGAAATTCCAATTTGGGTTGGGGACTATGTTTTGATTGGTTATGGAACAGGTGCAATTATGGCGTGTCCTGCTCATGATCAACGTGACTTTGATTTTGCTACAAAATTTGAATTACCAATTATCCCAGTATTAACAAGTGGACAAGAAGATACATTGCCATTTTTACAAGACGGTATTCATATCAATTCTGATTTCTTAAATGGATTGAATACACAAGATGGTATTGATAAAGCGATTAAGTGGTTAGAAGAACATCAAGTTGGAAAACAAGTGACATCCTTTAGACTAAGAGACTGGATATTCTCAAGACAACGTTATTGGGGTGAACCAATTCCTGTTATTCATTGGGAAGATGGCACATCAACATTGGTTAAAGAAGATGAGTTACCACTGTTATTACCAAAAACGGATAATATTAAACCAAGTGGTACTGGAGAATCTCCACTAGCAAATATAACAGAATGGGTAAATATTGTTGATGAAAACGGACGTAAAGGACGTCGTGAAACAAATACAATGCCTCAATGGGCAGGTAGCTCATGGTATTTCTTACGTTATGTAGATCCAACCAATACAGAGCAACTTGCTGACCCAGAAAAATTGAAAAAATGGTTCCCGGTAGATATGTATATTGGTGGAGCAGAGCACGCTGTATTACATTTATTGTATGCACGATTCTGGCATAAATTCTTATACGATATTGGTGTTGTTCCAACACCAGAACCATTCCAACGTGTGTTTAATCAAGGGATGATTTTAGGACCTGACGGCAATAAAATGTCAAAATCTAAAGGGAATGTCATAAACCCTGACGATGTTGTCAAAACATTTGGTGCAGATACATTACGATTATACGAAATGTTTATGGGACCTTTAGATGCGTCAAAACCATGGAGTGAAACAGGTCTTGAAGGCTCTCGTCGTTTCTTAGATAGAGTATGGCGTTTGATGATTGATGACAATGGTAAATTAAGAGATCGTGTGACAACGTTTAATGACGGTAAATTAACAAAAGTATATCATCAAACAGTGAAAAAAGTGACAGAAGATTATGCTGTAATGCATTATAATACAGCCATTTCACAAATGATGGTCTTTGTCAATGAAGCTAATAAAATGGATGCTCTTCCAGTAGACTATATGAGAGGCCTTGTTCAATTATTAGCACCAATTACACCACATATTGCTGAAGAATTATGGGAAAAACTTGGTGGTAAAGAGTCTATTTCTCATGTTGCATGGCCGCTTTATGATGAAAAAGAACTTGTTGAAAATACTGTTGAAGTGATTTTCCAAGTAAATGGTAAAATTAAAGCACGTCAATTTGTTGAAGTTGATTTAGATAAAACAATATTGGAAACATTGGCAAAAGAACATGAAGACGTGAAGCAAGCCATTTCTGGTAAGGAAATTGTAAAAGTTATAGCTGTGCCAAATAAACTTGTTAATTTGGTGATTAAATAATGTACCATTTATGGCTATTCTTTTTCTACAATTTATTTGTGTTTTTGTTAATGGGAATAGATAAATATAAAGCGGTGTACAAAAAATATAGAATTTCTGAAAAAATATTGTTACTATTATTTCTTTTTGGTGGCGGTATAGGTGGTTTGTCAGGAATGATTATGTTTCATCATAAAGTTAGAAAATGGTATTTTTATCTTTGTGCTAGCATTGGTGTTTGTACAGTATTCCTTTTGTAAAATAATCGAGGTTTTTGAACCTCGATTATTTTTATTGTATAATGTAGAAGATGAAGAAAAGAGGTGTGCTATGGATGAAATTGCTAAAGTGATTGTCGATGTGTCAAGTAGTCAAACAGATCAAGCGTATGACTATCTTATTCCAGACAATTTAAAAAATCAGCTTTCGATTGGTTATCGTGTCAAAGTACCATTTGGTACTCGATTTGTACAAGGATTTGTTGTCGATATAACGTATACCACTGGAGTAGATTATGAACTAAAATACATATCTGATATTTTAGATGCCGAACCTGTGTTAACACCTGAATTAGTCGCTTTAGGAGATTATTTATCTCAAACCGTTTTTTCGTTTAAAATGAGTTGCTATAAAACCATGCTACCTAATTTTTTAAAAGCAAATTATCATAAAGAAGTGGAATGGATAGACAACACATGTTGTCCTCCTTTATTTGAGAAACAAAAAAGAATTTCTTGGAAAATGATTGAATCTTTAGGCATGACACACGCTGTTTTAAAATGGAAAAAAGAAGAAAAGGTGATTGTTCATTATCTTGTTGAGGATAAAATTACACATAAAACACAGCGTTTTGTTTCCTTAGTAAAACCGATAGAAAGCATTCCAATTAGGGCCAATGCACATCAACAAAAAGCGTTGCTTGACTATTTAAGTCAATCTTCAAAAGTATCTACTAAAACATTAGCAGAGGCAAATATTTCATTAAAAACACTCCAATCAGCAAAACAAAAAGGATGGATTGAGATAACAGAAGAAGTGATTGAAAGAAATCCTTATGAGCATATCACATTTGAAAAAACAATGCCTTTGACGTTAAATGAAGAACAAAAAACTGTGTACACTCAAGTAAAAGAAAGTATTTTAAAACGTGAACCAAAGACATTTTTATTAGAAGGTGTTACAGGGAGTGGTAAGACGGAAGTATACTTGCAGTTAATCTCTGATGTTATTCAAAATGGGCGAACCGCTTTATTACTTGTTCCAGAAATAGCTTTAACACCACAAATGGTAAAACATTTTAAAGGTCGTTTTGGTCAGAGAGTGGCTGTGTTGCATTCTGGATTATCTGAGGGAGAGCGTTATGACGAATGGCTAAAAGCAAAAGAAAAAAAAGCAGATATTGTTGTTGGAGCTAGATCATCTATTTTTGCACCGCTTGATAATATTGGACTTATTATTATAGACGAGGAGCATGAAACGACCTATAAACAAATGGATACGGTAAAATATCATGCAAGAGATGTGGCGATATGGCGAGGACAATATCACCAATGTCCTGTTGTTTTAGGCAGTGCCACACCGTCACTGGAGTCACGCGCTAGAGCACAAAAAGGAAATTATACCTTTTTAACGTTAACAAAACGTGCCAATGATAAACCATTGCCCCACGTGCAAATTGTCGACATGACTACAGAGAAAAAAGTCGGTAATTTTGACTTGTTTTCAGATATCTTAAAATTAGCAATCGAAGATAGATTGCAAAAAAAGGAACAAGTCGCTTTATTATTAAATCGAAGAGGCTATGCCTCATTTTTAATGTGTCGAGATTGTGGACACGTCATGCAATGTCCAAATTGTGATATTTCTTTAACACTTCATAAAGATACACATAAAATGAAATGTCATTATTGTGGATTTGATACATCTATTCCAACAGAGTGTCCAAATTGTTTTAGTGATAAAGTGCGTTCATACGGTGTAGGTACACAGCGTGTGGAAGAAGCTTTATACCAATTATTCCCACAAGCTAAAGTTGTACGTATGGATGTTGATACAACAAGTAAAAAAGGGCAACATGAACGTTTATTAAATATATTTGGCTCAGGAGAAGCAGATATTTTATTAGGAACACAAATGATTGCCAAAGGATTAGACTTTCCAAATATTACTCTAGTTGGTGTAATTAATGCTGATACATCACTTTATCTATCCGATTTTAGAGCCTCTGAAAAAACATATCAGTTATTAACGCAAGTTGCTGGACGTGCTGGTCGAGGAACTCTATCAGGTGAAGTCATTATTCAAACATATAATCCAGAACATTATGTGTTACAACTTGCTCAAACGCAACAATACGAAGAATTTTATAAACGTGAAATGTACAGTCGTTATATGGGACATTACCCACCTTATGTATATACGACAACCATTACCATTACACATCACTTTGAATCCACCGCTTTGAAAAGTGCCTATCAAATTAAACAAATTTTAGAACAATCACTTGGAAAAGATGTCGTGCTACTTGGACCAAGCGCAAAGTCCATTGCACGTATCAATAATAAATTTTATTTCCAAATATTATTAAAATATAAAAATATAAAAGCTGTTGAAAAAGTGTTATACCAAATTACAAATGATAGTCAAGAACTTGCAAAAGAAAAAATATATGTGTCAATTGATGTCAACCCGGTGAATTTTATTTAATCACTTTAAAAAGGCAAAATGTTTGTACTTATTGTGAGAATATGCTATCTTTCAGTATGCGATATTTAAAATTATAGGAGAAGGAAATAGAAATGATGGATAAAACAATAGAACCACGTTGTTCGTTTTGCGGAAAAAATCATGATGAAGTAAATCAGATTATTTCAGGACCAGATGTTTATATTTGTAATGAATGTGTTGCACTATGTGATGCCATTCTAGGAGAAGAACAAAATGACTCTTTAGAACATTTTATTGGAGAAATCCCAACACCTACAGATATTTTTAAACATTTAAATGAATACGTGATTGGTCAAGATTACGCCAAGAAAAATTTAGCTGTTGCTGTATATAATCACTATAAACGTATTTTTTCTCAAGTGAAAGAAGATGTTGAATTACAAAAAAGTAATATTTGTTTAGTTGGTCCAACTGGTTCAGGAAAAACATTTTTAGTACAAACATTAGCTAAAATGCTAAATGTACCATTTGCGATTGCTGATGCAACAACATTAACAGAAGCAGGATACGTTGGAGAAGATGTTGAAAATGTTTTAGTTAAATTGGTTCAGGCTGCCGATTATGATATTGATCTTGCAAGTCGAGGGATTATTTACATTGATGAAATTGATAAGATTGCTCGTAAAAGTGAAAATGTATCTATTACAAGAGATGTCAGTGGCGAAGGTGTTCAACAAGCACTTTTAAAAATTTTAGAAGGAACAGTATCTAATATTCCACCTCAAGGAGGGCGCAAACATCCTCATCAAGAATTTTTACAAATTGACACAACCAATATTTTATTTATTGTAGGTGGTGCTTTTGACGGTATTGAAAATATTGTGAAAGAACGATTGGGAGCTAAAATTATTGGTTTTGGAAGTTCGACAAAAGTTTTAGATGAAAAAGAAAGTTTAATGAAACATATTATTCCAGAAGATTTATTAAAATTTGGTCTAATTCCAGAATTTATTGGTCGTTTACCAATTATTGCCACATTAGATAAATTAACTGTTGATGATTTAGTACGCATTTTAACGGAACCCAAAAATGCATTAGTTAAACAGTATGCGTATTTATTAGGCTTAGATAATGTAGAACTAGATTTTTCAACAGAAGCATTGGAAACAGTTGCTAAACAAGCAATTGAGCGTAAAACGGGAGCTAGAGGATTACGTGCAATTATTGAAACAGTGATGTTGGATGTGATGTTTGATATACCAACCAACAAACAGATTAAAAAATGCGTTATTTCTGTTGAACAAGATACACTTGTTCCTAAATTATATAACGCAAAAGGGAAAGAAATTGTGTTAAAATCAGCTGTATAAGGCCAAATGAATGAGAGGGAGAGGGAAAAAGATGAGAAAAACAATTTTTTTGGTGGGAAGTGCCTGTCTTTTACTTGTAGGATGCACAGCATCAGAACAAAAAATGACAGAAGAAAGTGTGACGACAACTGTCGAAAATATTTCTAAATTTACTATGTCAAATATGGCAGATACAAATAGTCAAGAAGAAGTAAACAAAGCATTAGTACAATATTTAGATGCACAAGATGTGAATACATTTATGTCTTTTGTGAAAGATTATAATGAAACCATTGAACATATATCATTAGCAACAGGTTTTCAAAAAGAAATGCCTATTTATGATCAAGAAAAAATAGATACATTATGGGCACAAAAGAAAAATACTTTTCCTGGTACAAATTGTCGTATTAACACATTTGCTCTACTAAAAAAACAACTATCTTTTTCTGATAATATTAAAGAAGACTCTCAATTATTGTTTATAGACAATGATTCTATTGATATGGAAAATCTATTCACAACAGAAGAAAAAGCATATTTCAATCAACTTTTTTCAAGAGTACAAACAACACCGTCAAAAGACGTACATGTTCATGCTAAAAAAATGGAAGAGCATTTAAGTCATGTGCAATTTACACAAAACAATGCGACAATGCTTTCCGTTGTTTTTCATGATAATTTAGACGGCGATTACCTGTTTATTGGACATGTGGGCGTTCTAGTCCCACATGATAATGGTTATTTGTTTGTTGAAAAATTATCATTCCAAGAACCTTATCAAGCACTTAAATTTAAAGAAAAAACAGATGTGTATGATTATTTAATGAAAAAATATAACACAAGTTATGATCAAGATACAGCACCTGCATTTTTAATGGAAAATCAAACATTTATTAATTATCAATAGTCTTATAAAAACGGCTCTTTGTTAATTGTGTTGGTGGTGAATGGCTAATGCCATTCACCACCTTTTTTACTTTCATTTTCTGCCCTGAGAATGATGTTGT
Source organism: Carnobacteriaceae bacterium zg-84 (assembly GCA_013874835.1). Lineage (NCBI taxonomy): Bacteria > Bacillati > Bacillota > Bacilli > Lactobacillales > Carnobacteriaceae > Carnobacteriaceae bacterium zg-84. The sequence goes on from CP059430.1 coordinate 786,989, forward strand.
ATGATTAAAAGATGAAATCTAAAATAAGAAAAGTGTCTATAACCATAGAAAATCCGTTTGATAGCTTTAATCATTCTGTGATATTGTTTGCATAAGGTGTGATAAAAGCATGATAAATACTATTCTGATAGGTTTTAAAAATATCAAATTCCTTTCTAAAGACTCTATCATAAATCGTGTTAGTAGCAACACGATTTATGATAATTATCTTAAAATGTGAAAGTATTGTTTAAGATGACGCAAGAGATACTGGAACTTGCATACGAATAAATAATTGTCTTGGAGATAAATCTGTTTGAAATGTTTCAAAAATGACTTCACAAATATAATTTCCCGTTATTTTATAACCTAATGTATCTAATTTTTTTCTAAAAATAGGAAGCATTTGAATTTCGTCTTCAAAAGATTGACAATAGAAAATAGCATAAGTTGTTTCTTCTAAATCTGTCGTATGCTGAGAAGATGTAGGCATTACAGCAAATAATGTATGCGATACAAAATGAGAGTGTTCAAAAGAATCTTTTTTGATAATAGAACCAATTCGATAAAATAAACTATTATCAATTTGTTCTTGTTCAACAAAACTTTGTTTAAAGCGACGTAAAGTATGTTCATATTCTTCAGTCGTCATATCATAAATATTTTTATGACAAGGAAAAAGTGTAATATGTCGTTTTGGTAATGTGATTATTTCAATATCCGTTTTATACCGTTTGTCTTGATATACATGTAAACTTTCACGAAACGAACTTAATTCATACATTTGTTGATGAAGTCTTTTTTTAACTTCTTCTAGTTCTTTTTGTTTCTTTGTGATGAGAGTATCTACAATATCTATATTGTTTGGATGTGAAAAAATTGATTTAATGTCCTCAAGAGAAAAATCAAACTGTTTTAAATAGTGTATTGCATCAACCATTGATGATTGATAAATGTGATAATAGCGATATTTAGATACATCATCAATATAGGCAGGCTTTAATAAACCAATTTGTTCATAATAACGAAGTGTTTGAATAGAAATATGATTTTGCTTAGCAAATTCACCAATCTTTATTTTTTGATACATATTTTCCTCCAATTAAAATATAAGTCTTGACTCTATAGTTAGTATAGACATTATACTATTTGTGTAAAAGATAACAAAAAAAGATGTTTTGTGATAAAAAGCATATTTTTATTATAATATAAAAAGTGATTTTTTTCACATGATATAGGAGGTTTTTATGATGAACGAAAAAATTAGAGTGATTCAATATGGTTGCGGTAAAATGTCAAAAGTATTGATTAAATACTTATACGATCATGGAGCAGAAGTAGTAGGTGCCATTGATGCAAACCCAGAGATTATTGGACAAGATTTAGGAGAATTTGCTGAATTAGGTTTTAAAACAGGAGTAACGATTCAATCCGATGCACAAGCTGTGTTAGATAGTTGTGATGCAGACATAGCTATTGTGACAATTTTCAGTTATATGTCTGATATGTATCCATTTTTTGAACAATGTGCTAAAAATGGTGTTAATGTTATTACAACATGTGAAGAAGCTATTTATCCTTGGACAACAGCTCCATCAGAAACAAATCGTTTAGATAGATTTGCCAAAGAAAATGGTATCACAATTACTGGTTCAGGTATGCAAGATATTTACTGGATTAATATGCCTGTATTGATGATGTCTGGTATGAATCACATTACAAAAGTAAAAGGTGCCGTTAGTTATAATGTAGAAGATTATGGATTAGCACTTGCAAAAGCACACGGAGCTGGCTATGATTTAGATACTTTTGATAAAGAGATCGGAAGTGCAGAAAGTTTCCCATCTTACATGTGGAATGCAGCAGAAGGAATCTGTGCGAAAATGAATTGGACGATTAAAGATATTTCACAAAAAAGCGTTCCATTTACATTGGAAGAAGACATTTATTCAGAAACATTAGGTCAAACAATTAAAGCAGGTCATGCAATTGGGATGTCTGCAGTGACCACTATTCATACACATCAAGGTATTGAATTAGAAGTTGAATGTATTGGTAAAGTATATCGTGAAAACGAAGGAGATATGTGTGACTTTGAAATTATTGGTGAGCCAAATATGGTCTTTTCTGTAAGTAAACCAGATACAGTGGCACACACATGCGCAACTGTTGTGAATCGTATTCCGTCAGTGTTAATGGCTCCGGCAGGATTTATTACACCTGAAAAATTGATGGATCCAAGTTATTTAACATATCCAATGAACACATATATGAATTAAAAAATTAAAGCGAGTTAAGCAAATTAACTCGCTTTATTCTATGTAAAGCACTGTTTTTTTCTTTGTATTTTGTGATATAATGTGTCAGATAACGTTTGTCCAAATGGAATAAGGAAGAAAGTGAGTTATATATGCATAAAGAATACATGAGAGAACGACAAAAAAAGATTAGGAATTTTTCGATTATTGCCCATATTGACCATGGGAAATCAACATTAGCCGATAGAATTTTGCAAGGAACAGGCACAGTGGCTGAACGTGAAATGCAAGATCAGTTACTCGATTCTATGGACTTGGAACGTGAACGTGGGATTACGATTAAATTAAATGCTGTTGAATTAACATACAAGGCACAAGACGGAGAAGAGTATATTTTCCATTTGATCGACACTCCTGGACACGTCGATTTTTCTTATGAAGTATCACGTAGTTTGGCAGCTTGTGAGGGAGCTATTTTAGTAGTTGATGCTGCACAAGGTATTGAAGCGCAAACCTTAGCTAATGTTTATTTGGCATTAGATAATGACTTGGAGATTATCCCTGTAATTAACAAAATTGACTTACCTGCTGCTGATCCAGAGCGTGTCCGTACAGAAATTGAAGATGTTATCGGTATTGATGCCAGTGAAGCTGTCTTAGCAAGTGCAAAAGTTGGAATTGGTATTCCTGAAATATTGGAACAAATCGTAAGTATGGTGCCTGCTCCACAAGGGGATATTGATGCACCTTTACAAGCACTTATTTTTGACTCTGCCTACGATAGTTATCGTGGTGTTGTTTTAAATGTTCGTGTGAAAAATGGAATTGTTAGACCGGGTGATAAAATTCAGTTAATGAGTAACGGAAAAGAATTTGATGTGGTAGAAGTGGGGATTTTTTCTCCAAAACCAATTAAACGTGATTACTTAATGGTTGGAGATGTTGGGTATATTACAGCAAGTATTAAAACCATTCAAGATACACGAGTAGGGGATACGGTAACTTTAGCAAGTAACCCTGCCAAAGAAGCACTATCTGGTTATCGTAAAATGAATCCTATGGTCTATTGTGGATTATATCCAACAGATTCCTCTAAATATAATGATTTACGTGATGCTTTAGAAAAATTACAATTAAATGATGCTGCTTTACAATTTGAGGCTGAAACATCTCAAGCATTAGGATTTGGTTATCGTACGGGATTTTTAGGATTATTGCACATGGACGTTATTCAGGAACGTTTAGAACGTGAGTTCAATTTAGACTTAATCACGACAGCACCGTCTGTTATTTATCATGTAAATAAAACAGATGGTTCTCAAGTGATTGTTGATAATCCGTCAGCAATGCCAGACCAAACGATGATTGACAGTATTGAAGAACCTTATGTAAAAGCAAGTATTATGGTGACTAACGATTATGTTGGAGCGGTTATGGAAATTTGTCAGCGGAAGCGTGGAACATTTGTAACAATGGATTATTTAGATGAGTTTCGTGTGAATGTGATTTATGAATTACCATTATCAGAAATTATTTTTGATTTCTTTGATAATTTAAAATCAAGCACAAAAGGTTATGCATCACTTGATTACGATATGATAGGGTATCGTGCAAGTAACCTTGTGAAAATGGATATTTTATTAAATGGTGATGTGATTGATGCCTTTAGTGTGATTGTGCATAAAGAATTTGCACAAAATAGAGGACGTGCTCTAGTTGAAAAATTAAGAACATTGATTCCAAGACAATTATTTGAAGTGCCAATTCAAGCAGCAATTGGAAATAAAATTTTAGCTCGTACCAATATTAAAGCACTTAGAAAAGACGTTACAGCTAAGTTATACGGTGGAGATGTATCACGTCGTAAAAAGCTTCTTGAGAAACAAAAAGAAGGTAAAAAACGTATGAAACAAGTTGGTAGTGTAGAAGTACCACAAGAAGCATTTATGGCTGTTTTAAACTTAAGTGAAGAATAAAAAAACCGGAGTGACTCAAACACTCCGGTTTTTTAGATATTTATTTTTTTAATCGTTTGACAAAAACCATAATATAGCCTAAAAGAATATATAAAACTAAAATAGCAGTAAAATAAGTGAAAAAGCCATTCCAACCGTATTTATCAATATTGATAAAGAAATAAGGATACGGACTATGTGGTTCTTCTGGGATAGGAATATGAAAAACAAAACCTTTTATCAGTGAAAAAATACAATAGATTAAAGGAACAATTGTCCATAAAAAAGGATCACTTTTTTTGTATTGTCCTTTTTTGTCACTAATTAACCAATCAAAAATGGTTAAAATCGGTACAATATAATGCAAGGTAAAATTTTTAATATGATAAAAATCTTCTGGTTTTGCTTTTGGTGCTAATAAAATAGCATAGACTAAAAATGTTAAAGTAATACAAATCGTGATACCACCTTTTAAACGCCATATTGTTTGTGAATACGGTTTGTTACCTAAATACAATAGATACATATAAAATAGGACGACCAATAAATTGGAAATATTTGTATAGTACGTAAATTTATATAATTTATCGGGCAATAAAAAGGCCAAACCAATTATACCGGATAAGATAATAGCTAAACGCAATAAAAATAGTCCTTTTTGTTTTGTCATGATACAACTCCTTTTATTAAGATGACGTTTATTTTAAACGAAGTTACTTTGAAAGTCAAACTAAATAGTTTCCTTAATAAATTTACAGTATTTTTCAATGTTTTATGGTATAATAATCTAGGTATTTTAGTGCTTAGGAGTATACAAATGAAGAAATTGGAACAAAGTCAATTACTAGAAATTTTTATTTTTGCGATTGCGATGATTTTATCAGTAATTGGTATTATGTCTGTTTATACAGCAGGAAGTTATGTAGCATCTATTGTGATACAAGATCCATTTTATTATGTGAAACGACAAGCTATGTTTTTAGCGCTAGGATTAGTCATTTGTGTCGCCACAATGACCATTAAATATCGCTTTTTTACAAATGTAACGCTACTGAAACGTTTTGCTGGTGGGATTATGATTATCTTGATTGGCTTGCTTTTCTTTGGGACACCTGTTAATGGAGCGAAAGGTTGGTTGAATTTAGGGCTTTTTAATTTTCAACCACTTGAAATTGCTAAATTAATTTTAATTTGGATGACAGCTTTTTATTTTGCTGAAGGAAGATACTTACCAGAGTTACCCATTCCAGAACAAGCTAGTAAAGGTATAAAATTTTGGTGCCAACATCATCAAGAAGTAACACTAGGGCTTGTTTATTCAGGTATTTTATTAACCGTATTATTACAACCCGATACAGGTGGTTTTGCTATTATGTTAGGAACACTGATTTTAATCTGGTTGTCTAGTGGCATATTTCCTTGGAAAAAAGCATTAAAATGGTTAGGCATTGGCTTTGCAGCATTGATTTCTTTTGTGGTGTTATTAGCCAACACGATAGGAACGTCTGATTATCGTGTTTTACGTATTTTGGTGTTTTTAAATCCATTTAATAGTTCTGCGGATGCTTCCAGACAAATTCGTAATTCCTTTTACGCTTTAGCACGTGGTGGTATAACGGGCGTTGGTCTAGGAAATAGCGTTCAAAAAACAGGCTATTTAGCCGAGTTTCATACCGATTTTATTTTATCTATTATTGGAGAAGAATTAGGTATTTTTGGTGTTATTTTCGTCACAGTGCTATTATTTATTCTTGTTTATTTGATTTTTAAAAGAAGTTTAACCGTAAAACGTGTTTTTGATAAATTTGTTTTATTAGGTATTGCCATTTTATTCATGATACAAATTTCTTTAAATATTGCTGGTGTGACAAGTATGGCGCCTTTAACGGGTGTTACTTTACCTTTTATTAGTTATGGTGGCTCGAGTTTGATTGCGTCGTTTATTTCCATAGGTATTGTCTTAAAAATTTCAATGTATGATAGAAAAAATAACAGGGAGTCTATAAAATATGATGAAACAAATTAAAACTATTTTAGTTGCCAATCGTGGTGAAATTGCCATTCGTATTTTCCGTGCAGCCAATGAATTAGGCATGCGCACAATAGCTATTTATGCAAAAGAAGATGAGCATTCTGTACACCGATTTAAAGCTGACGAAGCTTATTTAGTCGGAGAAGGAAAACGTCCGATTGACGCCTATTTGGATATAGAGTCTATTTTAGAAATTGCAAAAAAAGCAAATGTTGATGCCATTCATCCTGGTTATGGCTTTTTATCTGAAAATAGCCATTTTGCTAGACGTTGTGAAGAAGAACAAATTATTTTTATTGGTCCAAAAGCAGAACATTTAGATATTCTTGGAGATAAAGTAAAAGCAAAAGAAGCAGCTTTAAAAGCAGGTTTACAATCCATTCCGGGAACAGACGGTCCTGTACAGTCATTAGATGATATTTACACATTTGCACAAACGTACGGTTATCCTGTCATGATTAAAGCTTCACTAGGTGGTGGCGGACGTGGTATGCGTATTGTTCGCTCTGCGCATGATGTAGAAGAAAATTATTTACGTGCATCAGGAGAAGCAAAAGCTGCATTTGGTTCAAGTGATGTATACGTTGAAAAGTATATCGAAAATCCAAAACATATTGAAGTACAAGTGATTGGAGATGCTTATGGGAATGCGGTTCACTTGTTTGAACGTGATTGTTCTGTACAAAGACGTCATCAAAAAGTCGTAGAAGTAGCTCCATGTATCTCTATGACTGAAACAATACGAGAAAAAATTTGTACAGCAGCACGAGATTTCTTACAATCTATTCATTATGAAAATGCAGGAACTGTTGAATTTTTATGGACTGGACAAGAAGATTTTTACTTTATCGAAGTCAACCCTAGGGTACAAGTAGAACATACGATTACAGAATTAGTAACAGGTTTTGATATTGTACAAACACAATTAAAAATTGCACAAGGCGAAACTATTTATGATGCTTTGCATATTGAAAATCAATCTGATATTTGTTTAAACGGTTCTGCCATTCAATGCCGTATCACAACAGAAGATCCAGAAAATCACTTTATTCCAGATACGGGACGTATTAATACTTATCGTTCTCCAGGTGGTTACGGTATTCGTTTAGATGCAGGAAATGGTTTCCAAGGAAATGTCGTAACACCTTATTTTGATTCAATGTTAGTAAAATGTTGTACATATGGACGTACATTTAAAGATGCCATTACAAAAATGAAACGTGCACTCGTTGAATTTCGTATTCGTGGTGTAAAAACAAATATTGCCTTTATGCAAAATGTAGTTGCTCATCCGATTTTTGAAACTGGCGAAGCGAAAACAACATTTATTGATACAACTCCAGAACTATTTGTCTTTTCAAAATTAAGAAATCGAGGCAATAAAATGTTACACTACTTAGGAGATGTAACAGTAAATGGGTTTGCAGGTATTTCAAAACATGAAAAACATGCTTATCATCAAGCATTATTACCAACAAAATTACATGAACGTTCTGTTTTTGACTATCCAAAACATATTTTAGATACAAAAGGTCCAGATGCTCTAGCAAAATGGATTAGTGAACAACACGAATTACTTTTAACAGATACTACTTTTAGAGATGCTCATCAAAGTTTATTGGCAACACGTATGCGTACACATGATATGGTTAAAATCGCACCATACTATAAAGAATATTTGCCAGAATTATTTGCTGTGGAAGCGTGGGGTGGTGCAACCTTTGATACAGCTTATCGTTTCTTATTAGAAAATCCGTGGGAACGTCTAGCATTATTACGTAAAGAAATGCCACATACACTATTGCAAATGTTAATTCGTGGAGCTAATGCTGTTGGGTATCAAAATTATCCAGATAATGTCGTTGAAGAATTTATTAAAGTATCTGCACAAAATGGTATTGATATTTTCCGTATTTTTGATTCTTTAAACTGGCTACCGCAAATGGAAAAAAGTATTCAAGCTGTGCGAGATGTTGGAAAAGTTGCTGAAGTGGCAATGTGCTATACAGGAGATTTATTAAATCCGAATAGACCAAAATATAATTTAGCCTACTACATTGATTTTGCTAAACACATTCAAAATAGTGGGGCACATATTTTAGCAATTAAAGATATGGCAGGTTTATTAAAACCGCAAGCTGCCTATACATTGATTAGTGCTTTGAAAGACGAAATCAATATTCCAATTCACTTACATACACACGATACAAGTGGCAATGGTATTTATACGTATGCTGCAGCAACCAGAGCAGGTGTGGATATTGTCGATGTTTCTATGGGGGCTTTCTCAGGTGGAACAAGCCAACCAAGTATGAGTACTTTAATGTACGGATTAGCCGATACAGAAAGAGTACCAAATGTATCCTTAGAAAATATCGAGAAAATCAATCATTATTGGTCGGGCGTACGTCAATATTACGATGCTTTTGAAACAAAATCCCAACTTGGCTCACATACAGCCGTCTATCAACACGAAATGCCTGGTGGACAGTACACCAATTTACAACAACAGGCGAAAGCAACAGGAATTGATGACACAGAGTGGGAAAGCGTTGAAAAAATGTATGCTGACGTCAATCAATTATTTGGAGATATTGTCAAAGTGACGCCATCATCAAAGGTCGTTGGCGATATGTCATTATTTATGCTTAAAAATAAATTAACAGTCGATAATATTTTTGAAAAAGGAGAGCACATTGATTTCCCAGCTTCTGTAAGAGCCTTTTTCAAAGGAGATTTAGGGCAACCCGTTGGAGGATTTCCAAAAGCATTACAAAAACTTATTTTAAAAGATGAACAACCATTTACCGTCAGACCGGGGTTATTAGCAGAGGCAATTTCTTTTGATGAAGTAGGTGCTTTGTTACGTCAAGAATTAGGCTATGAACCAACTCAAGAAGATATATTAAGTTATATTATGTATCCTCAAGTTTTTTTAGACTATATGAAAGCAACTGAAAAATATGGAGATGTGTCACACATTGATACACCTACATTTTTCCATGGAATGCGTGCAGGTGAAGAAATTTCTGTTGAAATTGAAAAAGGTAAAACTTTGTCCATTCGTCTTGTGCAAATTGGAGAACCTGATTCAGACGGGAATCGTCCAATTTACTTTAATTTTAATGGACAAAACCGTGAAATTTTAATCAAAGATTTAAGTGCCAATCAATCAGTTTCAGTTCGTAAGAAAGCAGAACCGTCTAATCGTAAACAAATAGGTGCAACCATGCCGGGAACGATTGTGAAATTACTTGTTCAAAAAGGTGATAAAGTTGAAAAAGGAACACCTCTTGTTGTGACAGAATCAATGAAAATGGAAACCATGATTCAAGCTCAAGAAAGTGGTGTCGTAGATCAAATTTATGTGCATGAACAAGATTTGGTTGATTCAAGAGATTTATTGATTGAATTACAGTAAGGAGAAAGACATGAATGAAGTAAAAAGACGAGGACTTATCGTTAAAGTTTATTCATTGCGTAATTTAACCGGATTAAAACGTTTCGGTCATATTTATTATACATCAAAACGTATGCACTACGTTGCCATGTACGTCAACGACGAGCAAATAGAAAGCGTCATGGAAAAAATAAATAAATTACATTTTGTGCGATCTGTTGAAATGTCCTACTTACCAGATATTGATATGACATTTGAACATGCACTTGAAAAAAGTTTAGAGAAAACAGAAGAATTAGCTTAATTCTTCTGTTTTCTAGATTAGGAGAAAAATATGCGCATTATTTCTGGTGAATATGGTGGTAGACATCTCAAAGCATTAGCAGGCGATATTACAAGACCAACAACAGATAAAGTAAAAGAGTCTATATTCAATATTATCGGTCCTTATTTTGACGGTGGTATCTGTCTTGATTTATATGGTGGAAGTGGTGGTTTATCTATTGAAGCCGTATCTCGTGGTATGGATTTTGCGATATTATTTGAAAAAGATAGAAAAGCACAAGCCATTATTCAAGAAAATATCGCCATTACAAAAGAACCTGAAAAATTTCACTTAATAAAAGGAGATTGTAAAAAACTAGGGTATAAATTCAATAAACCTGTGCATCTTATTTTTTTAGATCCTCCTTATAAACAACAAACGATTGAACAAGATTTATTAAAGCTAATCGACCAAGGCATTGTAACAGAAGATACGCTTGCTGTTTGTGAAACGGACAAATCTATTTATTTACCAACTACTATTGGTTGTTTATCACAGTGGAAACGGCAAGAATATGGTACCATTGCTGTAACATTTTATCATGTTATCACGAATGACAAAGAGTAAGGAGTAGTGTATGGAAAAAATAGCAATATTTTCAGGAAGTTTTGATCCAATTACCAATGGTCACTTAGATATTTTAAAAAGAGGACTTTCGTTATTTGATAAGATTATTGTTGTCGTATCAACAAATGAACAAAAAACATACACCTTTTCTTCAAAAGAACGTATCACACTCGTGAAACAAGTTTGTCAATCATTAGACAATGTATATGTTATTGGACATACAAAAGGATTACTTATTGATGTCGCTAAGCATTATCAAGCAATAGCTATTTTAAGAGGTGTACGCCAAACAGCAGATTTATTATATGAACAAACCATGTCTTGTTATAATCAAGATATCGAAACCGTCATTCTATTAACGAAACCAGAGTATTCTCACATTAGTTCAAGTGGCGTTAAAACATTTTATAAATTAGGTGGCGACATAAAAGCTATGGTGCCACCAGTTGTACATCATGCTTTACGTGAACGATTGCTTATAGAAACATTGGAGATGACAGAGTGAATATAAAAATTATTGCCGTGGGTAAACTTAAAGAAAAATATTTAAAACAAGCTATCGACGAATACAGCAAACGATTAGGAGCCTATTGTAAATTTGACATTATAGAAGTACCCGATGAAAAAACACCAGATAACATGAGTGAAAAAGAAAAAGAACTTGTAAAACAAAAAGAGGGCGACCGTATCCTATCTAAAATTAGTGAACAAGATATTGTCATCACTTTAGCCATAGAAGGACAATTAGTCACATCTGAAACGATTGCTGAAAAAATAGAACAGTATGCTCTTCATGGGAAAAGTCGGTTATCTTTTATTATAGGTGGCTCTCTTGGGTTAAGTGATGACGTCAAAAAAAGAGCTAATGAGCTTTTTTCATTTGGAAGAATTACAATGCCTCATCAACTCATACGTGTTGTATTAAGTGAACAAATTTATAGAGCATATCGAATTATCAATAATCAAGCGTATCATAAATAGGAGGTATCCATGTCTTTTATTATTACAACTTCCGTTGAAACAACGAATACATTAAATCAAAAAGCTAAACATATTGCACACATATTTGATGTAACATATTTTCCTAGACAAAAAATGACCTTGAAATCGTTATGTCAACAATTTTCTCATGTACTCGTTGTTTATAAAGATAAACTCATGTATACCACATCAACATCACAGTTCTTTTTTCACCCAAATACAGCCATAATTCGCATTAAACAACAAAAAGAGCCTCTACTTGAGCTAATTGGAAGTGCTCCTAAACGTGTTTTAGATACGACAATGGGACTAGCTAGTGACAGTATTGTATTAAGCTATTTTGGCTACGATGTCGTTGCTTTGGAAGATAATCCACTCATCCATTTTATCATTGAGGATGGCTTAAAAACGTACGATACACATCATACATCTATTAACCAAGCAATGAAACGTATTAACACACATTGTATACACAGCTTAGATTACCTCATGCAGTGTAACGATAAGGCATTTGATATTGTATATGCCGATCCTATGTTTCGTTATGCGATTGATGAATCAAAAAATTTAGAAGGTTTAAGTTCTTTAGCGAATAAAGAAACCATAACAACTGAATGGATAGAACAAGCAAAACGTGTTGCTAAAGAAAAAGTGATTATAAAAGCGCATTACAAAGATACACTTTTTGAAACATTTGGTTTTACTCGACTTGTACGAAAGCATGCTCAATTTCATTATGGGTATATAGATGTTGGGTATTTGGAATAGAAAACAATTTTTATGACCATGGATATACTTAGCGAAATCATAAAACTTCTCTAATATTTGAAGAAAAGATATATAAAAAACAAAGAACTATATTATCAACTCCAATTAATTAGAGTAATGAGAGAGTAGGAGATGTTTGTTTAGAACACGAGAAATACTCTGCACTATAAAAGGAGATGAAAGAATTATTAAGATTATTTTCAATAGAGTAAAAAATGAAAGAGATATCAAATCAATTGGTATTTGTTCTCCATCTTATCCAGGAACGTTTCATTATCCAAAACGATATAAGAGAGGCATAGAATTTTTAAAAAATAAAGGTTTTACTGTAGTAGAAGGAAATTTAACCGAAAAAGAAGGCTATAGAGGTGAAATTTCTGGAGGAGCAAGAGACAGAGCTGAAGAATTTAATCAACTCATTCCTCATGTGGATGTCATCATGACTTCTATAGGAGGATATAATTCTAACTCTATATTGAAGTATGTAGACTATGAGTTATTTGAACAGAAAGCACCTATTTTTATTGGATATTCCGATACAACAGCACTTGCTTTAGCTCTATATAAAAAGACTGGATGTATAACTTACCTATCTCAGAGTGTCATCTCTAATTTTGGAGAGTTTGAACCATTTAATGAATTGAATTATTCTTATTTTAAATCAATGATTTTTAGTAAGCAAAGAACAGTAGAATTACAAATGTCAGATATTTGGACAGATGACTGGATAAATTGGGAAAACTATGAAAGAGCCAAAAAAGTAAATAAAAATGAGTGGATTATTTTCAATGAAGGTGAATATAGTGGTACATTGATTGGGGGGAATCTAGATACCATTATAGGAATAATAGGAACGGAGTATATGCCAGAAATAACAGAAGATACCATACTTTTGTTAGAAGATGTGTATACAGATTTAGGTAGGGTATATAGAAATTTCACAACGCTAGCATTACATGGTGTTTTTGATAAAATAGGCGGACTTATTGTCTCAAAATTTGAAACAATAGGAGAAGATAGTGATGTTATTAATGATATTATTAATGAATTTGTAGGGCATAGAAATATTCCTATTTTATTGAATTTTGATTGTGGTCATACCCATCCTAGTTGTTTAATACCTATTGGTAGTAACATTACGTTGAAGTTAAACTAAATGACGTAGCATATGAACAATAGAGAAAATAAGTTAAAGGGTTTTTATGATATTTTTGAAGAAAAAATGATAATTAAGTAAATTGATTTATATCGATAAAGAATTATATATCTGAACGATTATGAATCTATAGTATTTGACACCTCCTTGAATTTAGATTATGATAAAGTTGTAACACAAAGGGGTGCCTTTAATGGCTGAGATGATACCCTTCGAACCTGTTCGTTAGTACGATTGTAGGGATTGTGAAAAACAAGGTATATTTATGAATATTTACCTCGTTTCTTTGTGCTGCTATGCATAAAGAAACGAGGTTTTTTATGATTGAAAGGAGTGAAACCTGTATTGAAAAAATTATCTGCATGGAGTAGTGTGTGCGTTATCGTTACTGTCATCATCATTTGGGAAATTGCTAGTCGATTGCAGTGGGTACCCGAATTTATGTTGCCAAGTTTTACAAAAGTCACACAAGCATTTCTATCAGATTTTTCATTATTACAACAACATTTTCAAACAACATTATATGAAGCACTTATTGGATTGTTTATCAGTACATGTTTAGGTGTCCTATTAGCTTTCTTAATGGACTATTCAACATGGATACAGCATAGTTTATATCCAATATTAGTATTATCACAAACAATTCCTACAATTTCTCTAGCACCTTTACTCGTTTTATGGTTTGGGTATGGTTTAATGCCAAAAATTATTTTAATCACCCTCGTTTGTTTCTTTCCAATGACAATGAATGTCTTTACAGGACTAAAGTCGATTGATACCGATTATTTAACATTATTAACAACAATGCAAGCAACACACTGGCAAAAAATGAAATATGTCAAAATTCCATTTGTGTTACCTGCCTTTTTTACAGGATTGAAAATAGCAACGTCTTATGCGGTTGTAGGAGCTGTTATATCCGAATGGCTAGGTGGCGATAGCGGGTTAGGTGTATATATGACTCGAGTGAGAAAGTCATTTGCTTTTGATAAAATGTTTGCAGTTATTTTGTTAACAAGTATTTTCAGCTTGTTATTAGTTGGCATCGTGACACTCATTGAAAAGAAGGTGTTACACTATCAAAGAAAGAGTGGGGAATAGTATAATGAAAAGAATGACAAAATTACTATGTGCATGTATGGTGTTTATATTGTGTGCATGCCAACAACAAAAAGTAGAAGAAACAAAAAAAGAAGAAGCATTAGAAAAAGTAACCATTGTATTGGACTGGACACCAAATACAAATCATACAGGTATTTATGTAGCAAAAGAAAAAGGTTATTTTAAAGACGCAGGTTTAGATGTTGATATTGTTCAACCTGGAGAAGACGGAGCAGAGATTACTGTCGCAAGTAATAAAGCAGCATTCGGTATTGGTTTCCAAGATTCTCTTATTGGAAGTTTAGTAGAGGGACTTCCAATTAAAGCTATTGCAGCTATTGTTTCTCATAATACATCAGGGATACTATCCTTGAAAGAAACGGGTATTGATAGTCCAAAAAAATTAGAAGGTAAACGCTATGCCACATGGGGATTGCCACTTGAACAAGCTATGATGAAACATATTGTTGAAAAAGATGGTGGAGATTCAAGTAAAGTCAACATGATTCCTACAACAGTGACAGATATTGTGTCTGCATTAAAAACAAATATAGACGCTGTTTGGGTATTTGAAGGTTGGGACAGTATTGCTGCAAAACAACACGGTGTTGATACAAATTATCTTGCTTTTAATCAATTAAATCCAGTCTTTGATTATTATACACCTGTACTGATTAGTAATGATGAAACAATCAAAAATAAAGCCGACATGGTAAAACGTTTTGTACAAGCTCTATCCAAAGGATATACATATAGTGCAGAGCATCCAGATGATGCAGCTACTATTTTATTAAAAGCAGCACCAGAATTAGACGAAAAATTAGTAAAAGAAAGTCAAAAATTTCTTTCTACGAAATATATTGATAATGGACATAAATGGGGCTATATCGACTCAAAAAGATGGAACGCTTTCTATCAGTGGGTAAATGAGCAAAAATTACTTGAAAAAACATTAGAAAATAATACAGGATTTACAAATGCATTTATTGAAAATTAACCATATTTCAAAACATTATGGTCAACAAGAAGTTTTAAAAGATATTGATTTTAAAGTAAACGAATATGATATTACATGTTTGTTAGGGAAAAGTGGTAGTGGAAAAACAACTCTTTTTAATCTGATTGCCAATATAGAAACAGCAGATTCTGGTTTTATAGATTATCATCAAAAAGCCAAAAGAATTGCTTACATGCAGCAAAAAGATTTGTTATTGCCTTATCAAAAAATCATTGATAATGTGATGATGCCTATGTTAATTAAAGGCGTTAAAAAAGAAATTGCCAAAGAGAGAGGAATAAATTTATTACGGCAAGTAGGATTGGAAGGTGTCATCAATAAGTATCCAGGTCAGCTATCAGGAGGCATGCGTCAAAGAGTGGCGTTTGTTAGAACATTGATGACAGAATCCAAACTTGCCCTATTAGACGAACCATTCAGTGCGTTAGATGCTATGACACGCTTACAATTACAGCAATGGTATATGGATATGGCACGTGAGTATGGTTTGACGACTTTACTCATCACACACGATATTGACGAGGCTCTTTTATTAGCAAATAATATTTTTGTATTGAAAGACGGTGTTATTGTATTTCAAAAAATATTGCCAAAAGATAAAACGTCATACATTAAGAGCACTGACTTTTTAAATGATAAATATGAATTATTGCATGTGATTGGGTGAATAAACGAGGTAAGTCTAGTATTTAGAACTTACCTCATTTTATTTAATTGAATCATGAACACACAATGATAAACACATATAAAAATCTAAAATCACTTGACTTATATATAAAAATATGATATACAACAATTAGAACATCATTAAAAAATGGTGTTTTCGGTTATATAGGAGGTTTCTTTATGAAAAGGGAGGAAACAAAATGAGAGCAAAACAAATATTAGTATCGATAATTTTATTCTTCGGTTTAATGTATACTGTAAGCGGTTCAGTTGATGCGGCTAGAGGAAATGTACTTCTGTATCACGGGGAAGAAGACAAACAGGCAATGGCAAAAATGACATCCACTCAAACAGAAGCAAGAATGGAAATAAGATTATATGTCACATACGATGATAATAGCAATGTTGAAAGAACAGGTGTGAGAAATAATACAACAGAATTAAAAGTACTTTCTGGATTTGCATGGTGGAAAGGTGGAACAAGTACCGCTTCATATTATGTAGATTTTGTGCATGTAGGGGATACTCTAGCACCATACCGTTTTTAATATTAAATAATCATTAAAAATAATTTATAAAAGAAACCTTTTATATAATCTGTATTTTTATTAAAGAAAGGGGTAGTAAAATATGTATCAATTAGAAAATGTTAACGTTTCTTTTGGCAAAACAACAATTTTAAAAAATGTATCTTTGGCGATACAGAAACATCAACTTGTCACACTAGTTGGAAAAAGTGGTTCTGGAAAAAGCACACTTTTAAAAGTATTAGCCGGTTATTTAGAAACCTCAAATGGTGCCATTTGGTTAAATCAAAAAAATATATGTGTGATGAAACCAGAACAAAGACTTCTCTATTGTACAGATATTTTGTCATTTGTATGGCAAGATTTTAAGTTAATTAAAGAAATGACTGTAAAACATAATATTCTGTTACCTTTATTTATTCATAAAAAAACATTAGACAAAGTTTATTTCAAAAAAATAGTATCTATGCTTGGTATAGAACATTTATTAAACAAAATGCCTCAAGAGATTTCTGGAGGAGAACAGCAACGTTGTGCGTTGGCTAGAGCACTCATCACAAAACCACGTGTCATGATAGCTGATGAACCTACAGGAGCTTTAGATAGTGCCACATCCCAAAAATTAGTAGAACTTATACAATTATGTCTCCAAGAATTTGTCGAGACTGTTATTATTGCAACACATGATACAGAATTAGCTAATATAGGTGATATGAAACTAATGATTCAAGATGGGCAGGTGTTGTCTATATGAGAAAAAATCTATTTATTTTAAGTGCTATTTTACATCGTCGAAATAAAGTGTTATGGACAATTATCACAGCGTTAGCTATTTCTATTGCAACGCTTTTTTGTGTATGCGTTTTATCAAATAGTTATTTAAAGACAATTCAAAAAGAAAAAGAAGCTATTTATGGTGGATTTTCACATATTATTTATAAAGATAATACTATAAAAAAAGACATTCCTTTTGGTATCATGACAGTTGGGCATATTCAAAATGAAAAAGAAGAAAAAAATCTTATTGCTATTGGTAGCATGAATGAAAAAGCAAATGCAGTTAGTCTACGAAAAGAAAATGTGATACATTTAAAACCACATCATACCGTATTAACAGAAAGCTTAGCTAATTTGTATCACGTAAAAGAAAATGATACCTTTCAATTAGCCAATCAAACTTGGACAGTCGAAGATGTCATCAAAGATTATGGTCAATTTTGGATAAGAGGAAAAGAAGAGGAAAGTAGACAGTATACACCACCTCAAATGATTATTTCATCAGAAGACTTGAATGCATTGATTACCTCAAAAATATTCTTGTCTGTTTATTCTATTGTATTAAATCATCCTACGTTTTTTCCAACTAATAATTTAGCTTTTTTTAATATTGAAGGAGCACAATATCGAAATGATGCTATTGATGTATTCAGAGAACGTCACTATGGTTTTTCAGAAAACTTTAATATTATTTTACTGACTGTTGTTATTTTTGTAACTATCGTTTTATTGTACACGTATAAAAAAAGTATCACAGAACGCTATCGCATTTATGCGTTACTTGGACAAACAAAATTAAACCATTTGTATCAGTTAGAAATTAGCTTATTAGTAGGATGTGTAGGAATAATAAGTATTGTATTAAGTTTACTATCATCATGTTTATTAGCAAGTTTAAGTTATCAAAAGCTAACTTTTCCAGATACTACAATTTTTTTCTCTGAAGGCATACGTTATATAATTGCTTATTTTTTATCTTTTATTTTATTTTTGATAATGAATCCATACATTGACAAAGCACATAAAAAAGGAAAGGCATTTAAAACAAAAATTCCTTTATCAAAAAAAGTATCTATTTATATTGGTACCGTATTCGTATTTACAAGTGCTATTATGCTATTGTTAACTAATTTTTTCTTATATTATTATGAAACAGACACCGCCAATCATCAAACCATTGTAGGAAGAATGGCACAACAATTTGATTATGAAGTACAACCTGTACCAACAATTCGAGATACATCAATCAAACAAGCTTTTTATGACGGAAAATGGCACGATAATAAAGGTAAAGAAGGTGTTTATTTAAGTGATTTACATCAACAAAACCTATTATATGATGTGCAAAAATCATTGACAAGCAAGTCAATTCAAACAAAGAATAATAAATTTTATATTGAACCTAATCAAACTTATTTATTTGCAAATCAAGAATTACTTCAACAACCGTATATTCAAGAAAAGCATCGCCGTTATGTAAATGAACAAAAAATTTTATCTCGTCTTTTTGAGACAGAATATTTATTAAATATTCAATTAACGGCTTATCCAGAAGAAGATTTAAAATGGTTGGCTCAAGAAACTGGTCAAAATGATACTCTTCATGATGTGCTCTCAGGAGAGAAAGCATGGATTATTGCTATTCCATATACTGTTCAATCATTAAGTGATGATGTTTCAGTAAGTAAGCAATTTAAATTATCCTCTATGCAAGACCCAAATAATATTCATGATACCGTGTTATCGACTGGCAAACCACAAACGATAGGTATTTTAGAAAGTTGTAAGACTTCAGCCTATGGATATTTTACAGAAGAAGATATTCAAAAATTATTTACGGTAAAAAAAATAGATGTATCTATTGCAGGTATTATTTATCAAAATATAGGATGGTTTGATGCTTATGAAAAAGGTGGAGCTTATCGTTTCGTTGTATCAAATAATTTTTTCGAAAAACATCATTTAAAAAATACACCAACACGGTATCGTTTTTCTTTAATCAATGCAGAAAATTCTTTAGAACATGAAAAAGTGAAACAAGTCATCTCATCATATGGAAATATTGATTTATTGGATAAAACAAGTACTCAAAAAATATTAACACAATATGACCGTATGCAAAATGGTTTTAAAGTACTCTTGCTCAGTGTGTTTATCATTCTATCAGTTGCCATGATGTATAGTTTTATACAAGCTTATCTATTAGACAGTCACGATTTATTTTCTATTTATTTATTGTTAGGATACTCGACAAATAAATTATACAAAAAAGCAATAATTCCACTTATACTAAGTATTTTAAGTGCTTTTTTATTCACAACGATTAGTGTTAGTGTTTTCTTTTTTGATACAGAATTTTATTTGAATCTCACATCAAAATTACCCGTATATGTCGTTTATTTAGGTATATTTTATGGAACATATCTATGCCTTTTTATTACTGTATTTTATGTTCTTATTAAAAAATATGGAAAACAAGTATATCAAGACAGTATAGATAGAACATAAAAGAAAATCATGAATGATATATCTTTTCACTTGTCATAACAATACTTTAAATTCAGTGTCAATCATCTTAAAAATAGTAATTTATCTGTGAATTATTTTATAAAAAAATCCTCCAATTGTAAAGTAAAGTGCAAAAAAACAGATAATTACTTTCTCTTTTGCGGGGTTAATAACCAAACAATAAAAACAAAGGTTTTCTAGTCAAGGCGAAAAACAAAGTGTGCCTTGACGGGAAACCTGTTTTTATTAAACTATTAATCTACCCGCAATAAAAATAACTCTGCAGGTGTACGATAACCTAATTTACGCCGTATTTTCTGATTTAAGCAGGATTCTATTTTACGAATAGTTGACTTTTTAACGGTATTGATAGATTTACCCTTAGGTAAAAACTCCCGTATCTGTCCGTTATGATTTTCGTTAGTACCACGCTCATAAGATGAATAAGGGTGTGCATAGTAAATGCTTAAATATGTCGATTCTAATTCAGATAACGAGGCGAATTCTGACCCATTATCAGATGTAATACTCTTGAAGGTTGATTTCCTATATTGTTTAAAAATATTCTTTAATGTCCGTAAGACACATTGTGCTGTTTTATCATTCATTTTACGTATAATTGTATAACGTGTTTGTCGTTCTACTAACGTTAATAATAGTGCTTCATTTTTTGTCTTCTTAAATAAGACTAAATCAATTTCCCAATGTCCAAATTCTGTACGATTATTCGCTACGTCTGGTCGATTTTCGATAGATGTACCCATATTTTTCTTGTATGTTTTGGTGTTCTCTTTTTTCGGTCGTTTTCTAATGCTTACCATTTTGGGTAAATCAATTGGTTTGATAGGGATAATACCTTGATGAACAAACGTATAAACCGTTTTCGTACAAGGGACTTTTTCATTAGGATGATTTTGCCGATACCAATGTACAAAGGTATCAATACTATGGGTTCTATATTTTTCAGTAACTACCTGTTGTAAGTCTTTGAAAAATTGTTGACTAAATTTTTCAGTTAAATCATGATGATATTTATTTTGTTGCTTAGCTTTATAGATGTAATGGCTTGTTTCAGCGTAATATTTTAATTCGTCACGTTGGATACCATTTCGATTAACAATTTGATTAACGCTTCCTCGTTTAATTTCTCTATAAATTGTGGATACATTTCTTCCGAGTCGTTCAGCGATATATCGTATTGGCTTTTTTTCGTTTAATAACGTTTCAATTTTTGTACGTTCAACCAATGATAGCTGTTTATATTGTTTTTTTGTGTTATAATTTGTTTTAGACATGATAATGACCTTTCTAATTTTGTGGTGAATCTTAGTAAGTTAATTATCTGTCTTTTTTTGTTTTTATAACACTATTTTGCTTTTGCACTTTATTTTACAACTCGGCTTATAAAAAAATCAAACACGTACACTGCATAATGATTGACAAAAAAATAAATTTTATATATGATAGCGTTATTGATAATCTTATCTAGAGTAGGTGGAGGGTAAAGGCCCGATGAAACCCGGCAACCCCGTTTTAAATCGGAAGGTGCTAATCTTAGCAAAGTCAGAACTTTGAGCGATAAGTGTGATGGCTTCGTTTAGTATGTTAGCACTATTCTGTGAAATACATGAATGGTGCTTTTTTATGGATAAAGCAAAACGAACGTTCAAAATAGAATAGTAGTTGGTGTATTCCATTTTCTATAAGGTATCAATGAAATATATGTCACAAGGAGAAATGTATGACAAATCATTATAAATTATTTACATCTGAATCTGTAACGGAAGGGCATCCCGACAAAATTGCAGACCAAATTTCTGATGCAATTTTAGATGCGATTTTAGCACAAGATGCCAATGCACGTGTTGCTTGTGAAACAAGTGTCACAACAGGTTTAGTACTCGTAGCAGGAGAAATTTCTACAAATGCTTATGTTGACGTTCAAAAAATTGTGCGCCAAACAGTTAACACTATTGGATATAACAAAGGAGAATACGGTTTTGATGGAAATGCCATTGCTGTATTAACAGCTATTGACGAACAGTCATCAGACATTGCCCAAGGTGTTAACCAAGCTCTAGAAGCACGTGAAGGGCAAATGAGCGATGAAGAAATTGAAGCGATTGGTGCAGGGGATCAAGGGTTAATGTTTGGTTATGCCAATAATGAAACACCGGATTACTTACCAATGCCAATTTATCTATCACATAAACTCGCAAAACAATTAACAGATGTTAGAAAAAATGGCACATTATCTTATTTGCGTCCAGACGGTAAAACTCAAGTAACCGTTGCATACGATGAAAATGGAAAACCAGCTTATGTTGATACAGTTGTTGTGTCAACACAACATAGCCCAGAAGTTACCCAAGAACAAATTCATGAAGATATTAAAAAACATGTTATTGATATGATTATTCCAAAAGAATGGTTAACAGACAATACAAAGTATTTCATTAACCCAACAGGACGTTTTGTTATTGGAGGACCTGTCGGAGATGCTGGATTAACAGGCCGTAAAATCATCGTAGACACATACGGAGGTTATGCTCGTCATGGTGGTGGAGCATTCTCTGGAAAAGATGCAACAAAAGTAGACCGTTCTGCTGCGTATGCTGCTCGTTATGTTGCAAAAAATATTGTAGCTGCAGGATTGGCAGATAAAGCAGAAATCCAGTTAGCTTATGCTATTGGTGTCGCTAAACCTGTTTCTATTTCAGTAGATACTTTTGGAACTGGAAAAGTATCTGAAGAAGTTTTAGTAAAAGCAATCGAAAAAAACTTTGATTTACGTCCAGCCGGTATTATTAAAATGTTAGATTTACGCCGTCCTATTTACAAACAAACAGCTGCTTACGGACATTTTGGACGCTCTGACTTAGACTTGCCATGGGAAAAATTAGATAGAGTGGAACAATTAAAAAATGATGTTTTAAAAGAAGTTTTAAAATAGATTTAACACAATAGGTAAACCGACATCATAAAAACGTCGGTTTACCTATTGTGTTAATTAAATAATTTTTGTGCCACGAAGGTTATTTTTAGGTACTATATCAAATGGTGTTGTTAAGAAATATTTATTGAACCTTTTAGTAATTATTTGAAATATTATTTTATAATATACTTAGATAAATTCTTTATAGGAGAAGTAGTATCATTATAAAACACTAAATATTTTCTTTCGGCACATAACTTTATATAATTTATATTATGTAAACTAGAAACTATAAAAAATAAATAATAAGGCGGTCCTCGTGTCTTTTGACACAAAATGATATAAAGCATTATAGAATTAATCGTCTAGATGTTTATATTCTATGACACTAATTATTATATATAAAATAAGCATCACTATTGAAATAATCGAATAAGTATCAAAAGAAATAATAATTTTCCAATATTTTATTAAAAGTATGATAAAGAATCCAATATCAATGAATAACCAGAAAACTTTAAACAAATCTATTTTCATATTATAAACCTGTATCTACTATATTCGTAGTCCCTTCTGCTGCATTCTTCTACATAAGAAATCTCACTTGACACAGCTGTGTACCTGTTTCTTTTTAATTTATTTTTTCTTTTGTAAACATATTATACAACTTTACTCCAATGATGTAAACACTACCAAATGTTGTAAAAAAGATGTTTTTGTTTATTTATACAGTTTTTTGAATACATAAAGAAGTATTTATTTTTAAACACTTGTTTTCAAAAATGGCTTTCATACAAAATACTGTATAAATATTTTTTTGGTTTTTTTAATAAATTCATTTACAAACTAAAGGGCTATAACAGTGCCATGAATTTGTTTTGCAACTGCTTCAGCAGACAAAAAATTGTTATATATTTTTACTTTATATCTCCGTGAATGAAACACATGCGTATACCATTCTTTATAGCCAAAAGAGTATTCTGTATGATAATGGTCAACACGAATAGCGGTTTTTTTAAATAATCTTTTCATGCTGAAAACAGACACGCTTCTTTGTATTGAATATCTTTTTGATTGATAATACGTAGCGTGTTCTTAATACATGCAGACAAGTCATCGACTTGTTCATCTGTCATTTATTTGAATATTTTATAGTTTTTTATAGCCACTTACCTTGTTTAACAGTTATTCAATATATTAGGGCTGTATAATTTTTAGGGTTGATGGCATAAGCCAGCAACCCTAATTTTATGTAGACAAAAAGGCAATTTTCTCTTAAATTAAAAGTACGACCAAATAATAAGGAGAAATTGCCTATGTCTAATATAACAGAAATCTTACTACAATTAAAGGATAAAAACATCACATTTGATCATGAAAACATATCAGAGTGTGACATTCGACATAAAAAATCATTGGTCTTATACGGTAAATTAACCTATACACCAGATTGTTGCCCAAATTGTCACGCAACCAATGGCATTGTAAAAAATGGGACACGTCAATCACAACTGTCTTTATGCCAAATTTCAGGACTAAACGCCTATTTATCACTCACTAAACAACGTTTTTATTGTAAATCCTGTCAATCATCATTTACAGCTGAAACACCTATTGTGGATAAGCATTGTTTTATCACAAACCGTTTAAAACAAAAGATAATGGACACTTTAACAGAAACCATTTCAGAAACCTACATCGCTAAACAACACAATGTATCTGTACATACGGTCAGACGTATTGTTGATAAAGTCGCCTCTACTTTAAAAGTAAATCACAACACACAATTACCTCATCATCTATGCTTTGATGAATTTAAGTCAGTAAAATCTTCTGATAGTGCCATGAGTTTTATCTATTGTGATGCACTGACTCATCAACTGATTGACGTTGTACACGACCGTAAATCCAGCACGCTATTAGACTACTTTGCTAGATACGATACCCAGACAAGAAAAGCTGTTAAAACAATTACGATTGATATGTTTCGCCCCTATATTCAGATATCCAAGCAAGTATTTCCTAACGCACATATCATTATCGACCCTTTTCATATTGTACAAGCATTAAATCGTGAGTTAACAAAACACAGAGTGCATGTAATGAAAGCTTTACATCAGAACAATCGCCGTTTATACAACAAAATGAAACGTTATTGGAAGTTGTTTTTAAGTAACACAGATACACTAAGTAGTTATCCTTATCACCGTTTTCCACTGTTTGATTGGATGACGCATACACAAGGGATAGTCGATTATTTATTGGAACAAGTCCCCGAACTACGGGCCACATACGATGTTGTTCATCAATTAAGAGATGCTTTACATAATAGAGATTTTGACCGATTTGAAGAAATACTCATATGGGCTAAACAGGAAGCTATTTCTCCTGGTTTACGTAGAGTATTAAGAACGTTCAAAGGGTATTTACCCTATATTAAAAACACCTTTATCTACCATCATTTGACTAACGGTGCACTTGAAGGAATCAATCATAAAATTAAGGTACTTAAGAGAAATGCCTATGGTTATCGTAACTTTTCACATTTTAGAAATCGTATTTTATTAATCTGTAAGTTATATGTACCATATACCGTACCATCTACTTCACTAGTTGCTTAATAGTTTAAGTCAAAAGTGATGTACGAATAGCTCCTTCCCCGCACAACGTAGGGGAAGAGAAAAATGTATCGTGTACATTTCGGTGAGCCGTACATCACTTTGTGACTTAAAATAAAAAGATAGTGACGTAACATTTGTGACATCACTACTTTTTATGAGTCATCAACCCTATTTGACATAGAGCCTATATTAGTTATATAAATACTTATTTTTGATGTATAATAAATCCCCTACTGGCATACTTTCCAATAAGGGATTGATATTATTCTTTTATTAACGTAACAAAAATTTCAGAATGTTCGTTTGCTTCTGCTTCAATAGTATGTTCGCCATTAAAGGTTAGTACTGTACCCGGAGTCAACAAATGTTCTTCTTGTCCGTCTAGTAAAACCGTAACCGATCCTTTCACAATAACAAAAACAATTTGATGTCCGATATGGTTATGTCTATCAATTTTTTCTGATTTTGCCAATACTTTTTTGACTGTTTTGAATGTATCAAATGAAAAGCATACACCCGCTTGATTGGCTATGTTTCCTATTGTCATCATTTTTCCTTCTTTCTACTACAAATTGCAATGTACATTAAGTCTTTTTTTGTCTTATTAAAAAATTTAAACATATTTAAAAACATTGGTCGATTTTCCGATTTAAGCAATCCATTTTTAAGAATGTTCATCGTGTTTAAAAATCCCTCGTCTTTTATCATTCCCGTAGGCGTCATCAAAGACATTTGACCGTGTATTTCTTGGCTTTCAAAGCCTATTTCTTGAAACAGATGTAGCCAATCATCACGGTGCATTGGATGAACATTGACATGTATCGTTTCACGTAAAGTATCAATAGTTTTCTCTAATGTATCACTAAAGAATGTAATATCATGTGTCAGTAGAATACCATTTGGTTTCAAAACACGGTAATACTCTTTAATGGCTTTTACTTTAGCATTTTTAGACAGCATGGTCAGCATTGCTTCATTGATGACAATATCGAATGAATTGTCATCAAATGGTAAATGCATTGCGTTACCTTGTTGAACAGTAATATACTCTTCTAGTTGATTTGTTTTAATATTTTGTTTTGCTTGTTCAAGTGCATTTTTGTCTAAATCAATACCAGTAATATGACATTGGTATGTTTTGACAAGTTCAATAGATGTTGTACACATATTGCAACCAACTTCTAGCACTTTTTTCTCTTTAGAAAAATTCCCATTTTTAATCAACCAATCTGTTGCTTCTTTTCCTCCTGGACGCAATCTTTTTTTACCTAATTTAGCTAAAAATTGATGTCCTGCTTGTTTTGTCATGATATAAAACTTTCCTTTAAAAAATTTTTATAGATAATTCCACTCACTTAAGTCATTCACAATATGTGTTGGTACTTTTGGTAAATGAGGAATATCTGATTTTTGTGTAACACCAGTTAACGTCAATAATGTATCTATTCCATTATCAATACCGGCTAAAATATCCGTTTGATAATTATCACCAACCATTATAACATCCTCTTTACGAACGCCTAATCTATTGATTGCATGGTTCATAATAATAGACGATGGTTTGCCAATAATAATAGGTTCAACTCTTGTTGCTGCAACAAGTAACTCTTTAATAGCACCAGCTCCGGGAACAAATCCTTTTTCTGTTGGATATTGTTTGTCAATATTTGTCACAATATATTTTGCACCCTGTTGAATCGCTAAACTCGCCATTTTTAAATCATTGTATGTCACTTGTGTATCCAGCGCTTGCAATACAAAATTTGGATGTTCTTTTTCTTCAATAAATCCAGCATTTAAAAATTGTTCCTTTAAAATTTGTTCACCAATAACAAATCCTTTATTTCCTAATTTTTCAGCGAGCAAATAATCTAAAGCTGCTAAACCACTGGTATAGATTTGTGAGATATTCACTTCTATATCCAATGAATTTTGTAAAAATGTCTGCACCATTTCAGGAGATTTTGTTGCATTATTGGTCACAAATAGAAACGGTATCTGTTTTTGTTGCAAGGTTTTAATAAAAGATTCTGCTTCATGTAATCTTTTTTTCCCTACATAAATAGTACCATCTAAATCAATTAAATAACCTTTGTATCTCATGCTTTTTTATCTCCTTTACGAATGACAAAAGCATGTTTTTTTGTCTTTTCTTTTTGTGGTTGTTTTTGTTGATGTGTATGCTTTTTATGATTAGATGTATTTTGTTTTTTACGTTTTTGTTGATTAGACTTGTGTGGAGCATTTTCTTTAGGCATAACAGGATTACCATTTAAAGAAAGTACAAAATAGGCACACCCAAAAGCACAATATTCACGTAAATAATCTTCCAGTGTATAAATTTTACTATCCTCTTCTACATTCTTCATATCATTTTTGTAGAATCCTTTTAAACGAAGTTGATTATGTCCCCAATCCCCTACAATATAATGATATTTTTGTAATAATTTAGTGTATCTATCTTCTAGAGCATCTATTTGAAAGCCATTTTTAAAATCGACTTCTAGTGTATATTCATGTTCATTGATAAAAACAAGATTTTCTTTAACAAAAACTTTCGCTTCAGGGATATCTTGTATTTTTATTTCTTCATTTTCCAATATGTCACCTACTTACTAAGTTATATCTCGTTTATTATCTTAACACAGACAAACAAAAAAAGCACGATAGTCGTGCTTTTTATTCACATTGAATGCCAAAGATATAATATATTTCTTGTTCTTCTGCGATAAAATCTTTTCTTAGTAAATTATCAATATTTTCCAATGTGGTATTAGAACTGTCTTTATACACAAATAAAGGAATAAATTCATTTAATTGAATAGATTTGTTAAGTTTTGATTCATATATTTTTCCTGCCATACCATACATCAATTCAGGTAATTTTAATGGTTTAAGAAATCTATGACTTCCTAGTATTAATTGCAATGTATGATTGTTATATCGTAAAATCAATTCAAAAGGATTTATTTCTTTTTCTTTTTCATCTTGCATCAAAAAGTCACTTTCTTCAATAATCATTTCTCCTGTGTGTGTGATTTTTTTAAGAATATACGTCACTTTTTGTGCTTGATTTGGCGGAGTAATTTTTACTCTTATGGGAATATCTTCTAAAAAATTGATAATAATGCTTCTTCATTTTTTGAAAAAGGATTTGCCTGTATTTTTCCTACAGATTGTGTACAACCACATAAACATAGTATTATACATAACAAAAAATATCTTTGTTTCATATACCATTTCCTCCTTTTATTTAACCAATGAATTTCTAATCATATTCATTCCTAATATAATAGTATGTAACATCTTCTGAGATAAAGAAGAAAGCACGGTTATTTACCGACAAAGATGTTTAACAATGTTTCTTCTTAATTAGGCCATAATATAACATGAAGAGATACTTTTTCTAGTTGACAGCTAAATAAACAAAAATGACATATGACAGAAACTATATAACGACCAAATGCTATACTATTCCTCTTTTTATTCATTATAACAAAAAACGCTTACAAATTCTATAAAAGAACAGCCCGAAGGTTGTTCTTTTAACTATATTGTCTTTTTTCATTATCTTTATATGCTGCATCAATAATGCCGCCGCCTAAACATTCTTCGCCGTCATAAAATACAACAGCTTGTCCAGGAGTAATGGCTCTAACTGGTTCATCAAAAATAATTTTTGCTTCTTTTTGTGAGTCTGATAAATGAACGGTCACACCAACATCAGCTTGTCTATATCTAAATTTAGCTGTACAGTGGAACACAGACGGTTTTTCTTCATCTGTTGTGAATTGTAATTCACTCGCTGTTAAATAATCCGTATATAAATACTCATGATGATAACCTTGTCCGACATATAAAATATTTTCTTTTAAATCTTTTCCGACGACAAACCAAGGTTCATGAACAGAATAACCTTTCACACCACCAATGCCTAATCCTTGTCTTTGTCCAATCGTATAATACATTAATCCGGCATGTTCACCAATGATATTGCCGTCTAATGTTTTCATAGGACCTGGCTGTGCTGGTAAATAGTGAGAAAGAAATTCTTTGAAATTACGTTCACCAATAAAGCATACCCCAGTGGAATCTTTTTTTGTTGCTGTAGCTAAACCAGCTTCTTGTGCGATGCGTCTTACCTCTGATTTTGGTAAATGCCCAATAGGAAACATCGCTTTTTGTAATTGTTCTTGGGATAATTGACTTAAAAAGTAAGTTTGATCTTTATTATTATCAACGCCTCTTAATAAGTGCTTTACACCATATTCATCTGTCGATAGACGTGCATAATGCCCCATTGCGACATAATCTGCACCTAAATCCATAGCATAGTCTAAAAAGGCTTTAAACTTTATTTCTTTATTGCACATCACATCAGGATTAGGTGTTCTATCTTTTTTATACTCATCTAAAAAGTACGTAAACACTTTATCCCAATATTCTTTTTCAAAATTCACCGAATAATACGGGATACCAATTTGCTGAGCAACTTTTTCAACATCTTTATAATCTTCCGTTGCTGTACAGACACCATTTTCGTCTGTATCATCCCAGTTTTTCATAAAAATACCTATCACATCGTATCCTTGTTCTTTCAAAAGAAGTGCTGTCACAGAAGAGTCTACTCCTCCACTCATGCCAACAACAACTCGAGTATTTGCATTTGTTTTTGTCATAAAATCACCATCATTTCGTTTGATTAAGCGATTGAAGGTCGCTTGACTGCATCTAGTATACAGATAATTAAAACCGATGTAAAACCAAAAAGCTTAGATAGACATATTTCGACGGATTTTTGAATTGTGCTTCTCTAAATACTCATAAAAAAGCACGACACGTAATTTAAGATTCCGTGCATTCTCTACTAGAGAAATCGTTTGTCGATTTGTTTTCTTAACACTTAATTGAAAAATAGTAACGGTACTATTCTTTACTTTTCGTATATATGTTGTATAGTTTATACTTGCAATCTCTTCTAAGGGGATAAAAATAAAACTCTTCTGATTCACAATGAGGGTATCTTTATATACATAAAGATGTAATTTTTTATCTTTGTATGAAGCATTTGAAGCAATAATACCATATCCAAATGTCACTTCTGGAAAGTATTCTTCAAAAATTGTATACATTTTTAAATTTTGTTTAATACGTTTCGTGCATGTTATCCATAGAAAAATACTAATTATTATCCCACCAAAACCTATCAAGTGTTTGACAACTTGTGAGTCGTTAAATCTCTTTAAGGATACATATTCCGAACCAATTATTGCATCTTTTGGCACAGCTCTTAAAAAATCGGTATATAAGTCAACAGTCACATTTGTAAATAAACGTTTTGAGCGACGTCCTACTTTTTCAACTGTTGGAACAAAAGTTGTCATGACATAGGCAGGTTGCTCTTTTAAACTTTGTTTTCGATGAAATAAATCACGCACGATAGTGTTGTTTTTTTCTGCTGCAAGCATAACATAGCCGTACTCATGTTTAATGAGGTATAATGTTGTTTCGTTTATTTCAATAGATGTTTTATCTATATCAAATACTTTTATTGCTACAGGATTGGCATATAGTAAAGTATATTGTTTATAAACTTGCCCTTTATCATAAGCGTCTTTTGCCAGTTGTTCATTAGATTGAAAAATATCCGATACGGCTGAACAAGAGAAAATGATAGCAAAAAAACTAATGAGTAATTTTATTTTTGTACCTTTTAATCGCTGTTTTCTCATTATGTTCTTCTCCTTGTCAATAACCGATATAAATATTTAAGAGCAAAAAATAAGAAAATAAGAGAAATAATCCACGCCCATGGTGCTACTTTTTTATACTGATAAACCGATACATAGCGTGATAATGTCATATTATCACTTGATAAATACTTAGGAAGATTATTTTCTATTTCTGTGTACCCAGACGTATATTTTGGCATAACTCTAACACATAAAGTAGGTTGTAATGTTGCTAATGCGTCTTTTTGGCTATAAATCATGTTCACATCTTTATCGTCTTTTTCTGCTTCTAATAAAATCGTACCATACTCATGTGTTACTATGTAAAAAAGAGTGCTATTTTTTGTCTTAATGACAGTATCTAATTTTTCAATAGCATGCACTCGTAAACGATAATCTCCAAGTGGCTGATCATCAGTGTACACAGAACCATAAAATGACGTTTGCCATTGATATGGTATGACTTGTTTGAATGTAAATAATATCGATAGTATGATACAACCTAATGATAGTAATAAATAAACACGTTTTTTCATAATATTAAAGATAAAGAGGTTGACCCGATATATGATAAAAAAATGGCAAGCAGACATGTTTGGGTATCCGCTTGCCATTGATACAGCATACATAAGACTAAATTTTTGAAATAAAATTTGTCAACTTCATTTTTGAGATAGCCCTTTTATGTTATTCCTCTTCTAATAATTCCACTAATAATGGATCTGTAATATCGACTGTTTCTTCTTGTTCAGTAGAAATATCTTTGTTTAATAAAGCAGACTCTTCTGCTGTTGGTTCAATAAGTCCCATTTTAATACGTAATTTTCTATCAACTTCAGCCATGATTTCTGGGTGTTCTAACAAGAATTTTTTAGCTGTTTCACGCCCTTGCCCAATTCTATCTTCACCATAAGAATACCATGACCCACTTTTCTTAATCATGTCATGCTCAACAGCTAAGTCTAAAATTTCTCCTGTTTTAGAAATACCTTCACCATACATGATGTCGACATAAACTGTTTTGAATGGTGGTGCCACTTTATTTTTTACAATTTTAATTTTTGTTGAGTTACCAATGATTTCAGAATCTTTGCTTCCTTTAATGGCTTCACTCTTACGTACTTCCATACGAATCGTTGAGTAGAATTTTAAAGCACGTCCTCCTGGTGTTACTTCTGGATTTCCATATGTAACACCGACTTTTTCACGTAATTGGTTAATAAAAATAGCAACTGTTTTTTGTTTGTTAATCACACTTGATAATTTTCTTAACGCTTGTGACATTAAACGAGCTTGTAACCCAACATGAGAATCACCCATATCACCTTTAATTTCTGCTTTTGGTACAAGTGCAGCAACGGAGTCAATGACAATAACATCAATCGCACCTGAACTAATTAAAGCTTC
Organism: Carnobacteriaceae bacterium zg-84; assembly: GCA_013874835.1. Taxonomy (NCBI): domain Bacteria; kingdom Bacillati; phylum Bacillota; class Bacilli; order Lactobacillales; family Carnobacteriaceae; species Carnobacteriaceae bacterium zg-84. Next base: position 819,702 of record CP059430.1, read on the forward strand.
AGCAATTTCAAGTGCTTCTTCCCCACTATCTGGCTGAGATAAGAATAAATCATCAATATCAATTCCCAAATTTTTAGCATAAAGAGGGTCCATTGCATGTTCTGCATCAATATATGCCGCTACTCCTCCAGTTTTTTGTACTTCTGCAACAACGTGTAAAGCTGTTGTTGTTTTACCAGATGATTCTGGACCATAAATTTCAATGATACGTCCACGAGGGAAACCACCAATGCCTAATGCAGAATCAATTAAAATAGAACCTGATGAAATGGCATCAATTTTTGTATCGGCTCTATCTCCTAAGCGCATAATAGATCCTTTACCAAAATCTTTTTCAATTTTCTTAATAGCATCTTGCAATGCCTTCATTCTTTCTTCACTAATAACCATAATGTTCTCCTTTTTCTTCGAGCAATTCTCTCAATTTGTTTAAACCAAATATTGCGGATAATTCTCTATTGGCATTTCTACCACGATTGAAATGTACGCAATATGATATAGGTTCTTTATTTGGCATTGCAATACCAATATACACCGTTCCAGATGCTTTATCTTCTATTGCATGTTCATCAGCAATCCCAGTAAAAGAAAGACCAATATCACTACCATATAATGCCTTTACATTTTGTGCCATAGCCACAGCACACTCATGACTTATCGTTCCATATTTTAACAGTAATTCTGAAGGAATACAAAGTATTTTTTCTTTAGCACTTGTTTGATATGTGACAACACCGCCTGAAAAAACATCAGATGCACCAGAAACACTAACGAGCTTACTTTGACATAAACCACCTGTTAAACTTTCTGCAACACTGAGTGTATAGTGCTTTTCTTTTAATAAAGCAATCACAACATCAGCCAGTGTTTGATGATCGTATCCATAAAAATAAGGTTTTAATGGTTCTAAAATCAATGCTTCTGTTTGTTTAATTTTTTCTTCACATTCTTGTGTTGTTCGACCATTTGCGGTTAATCGAATGGTAACATCACCTGTATATGCGTAAATCGCAATCGTAGGATTAGACTGTGCATCAATAATAGTACTAATTTTTTCTGCTAAAGCAGATTCACCGATATTTGTGAATCTCAGTGTTTTTGACACAAAAACGCCACCTATTTTTTCTTTCAAAAAAGGCAATAGTTCTTTTTCCACCATTGTTGTCATTTCAGAGGGAGGACCAGGTAATACAGCATACATCACATTATCTTTTGTTGTCACCATACCAATAGCCAATCCATTGTGATTCTTTAAAATATGACTATTTTTGATATAGTGAGCTTGTCGCAAATTATTTTCTGGCATTTCTTTTTCAATTTTATGAAAATGATGTTTGATTTTATCAACAGCCTCATCATCTAATAATAATGTTTCTTGTAAATGTTCAGCTAATGCGTCTTTTGTTAAGTCATCTTTTGTAGGGCCAAGTCCTCCTGATAAAATCACTAAATCACTTCTTTTGGAAGCAATATTTAATAAACGACGTATTCTCTCTATATTATCACCAACACTTGTATGAAAATAAGTTGGAATACTCAATTCTTTTAAAACATTGGCAATATAATGCGTATTTGTATCTAATGTTTCACCTAAGAGTAATTCTGTTCCGACTGTAATAATTTCTGCTTTCATAAATAAACCCTCTATTTATAGTATATGCATTATGATGATAAATTTTCAAAAACAGAACGATTTTTATAAAAATACTCTATACCTGAATAAATGGTAAAGAATAAACAAATATATAAAAATATGTTTCCAACATGAAAATTATTCATTAGTAAAAAAATAATCGCAAACATTTGTGTAGCTGTTTTTATTTTTCCCGACCAGTCCGCAGCCATAACCTTCCCTTGTTCGACAAGTAATAAACGTAATCCAGTAATGGCTAATTCACGACAAACGATAATACACACAATCCAAGCAGGTATATAGTGCTTTTCAACTAACAAAATAAATGCTGTTAAGACAAGTATTTTATCTGCTAAAGGATCAGCAAATTTTCCAAAATTTGTAATGAGATGATATTTTCTAGCTAAATAACCATCTAACCAATCTGTTATACTTGCCAATACAAAAATCAGCGCTGCTATTTCAAAAGTTTGAAATACATACATAGACACAATAAAAAATGGAATGGCAATCATTCTTGCTAGTGTTAATTTGTTTGCAATATTCATTTTTTATCACCTATTTTGCTAAATTGATTTTAACCGTTTCAACCCTCGATGTCGTTGGAACAGCCACATTTTGTCCATTTAGTGTTAATGTTGCTGCTTGAGAAATACCAAATGTAATGGTAACATCATTCGCATTATTTAAAGCACGAATAGTTGTTGGCACTTTATCTGTAATCGTTCTTTCTAAAATAACTTTCCCGTGAACAGACACACGCACCCATGTTGGTTCAGTCACTTTTATCGTTAAGTTATAGTCACCTTTATAATTTTTAAATGCATCACCTAGACCATACACGATTTGATTTGCTGTTGACGATTGAACAACCAAATTACTACCACCAGGTGCTACAGTATTTTGTGATACACCATTATTATTAGCTGTACTAGACTGTGTCGTTTCTGTTGTCGTTGTTGTGCTTTCAGTGGTCGTCGTAGTTGTTGTACTTGTTGTACTTGTTGTACTAGCTGTACTTGTTGTCGTAATAGATGCAGCAGTTGTCGTTGTTGTAGTCGTTGTTTCTACTGATTGCTGGAATAGTTTCGGTGAAAAATAAATTAACGAAGCAACAATGGCTAAAGCAATGGCACAAAATATAATAACAGGTTTTCTATTTTTCTTTTGTTCTGGTGTTGTAGCCGCCATTGCTGGTTTAGAAGAAACCGGTGCTACTTTTTTCGGTTTATTCATTTTCATAGCTTGTTCTTTTTTCAAACGTTCTTTTTCTGCTAGTTCAGCTTGTCGTTTGTTTTCTTCAAGCAATTTTTCTCCGTCCATTTTTACAACAGAGGCATATTGCACAACGAAATTTTTCTTATAATAATCTCCTGGAATAATATCTAATTGATCATTTTCAATCGCTTCTAAATAGCGTAATTGGATACCCGTTTTTTCATGAATGTCATTTAGAGTATAGCCTAATTTTTCTCTTTTTTCTTTTAAAATATTACCTAAAGATGTCATAAAACTCTCCTTTTCACGTCTTTACATTTTATTATACCATACTTCAATTTAGTTTTAAAAATATGTCTTACTAAAAAATACTTAAAATCTATTTATTTTGAAAGTTATCTGTTCTCTTTATATGTATTTTATGTTATATTAAAAAAAGATACTTACAAAAGATGAAATATAAGGAATAACTAAATGAATACAAGTAAAAATAATAGGTTTATCATTTTAACAGCAACAATTATTATTGTTGCTATATTAAATATTTACTTTTTATCTTTAGTCACAACAACATTAGTAAAAGCAGAATATATTGCAGTCAGACAAAACGCTAATACCGACAGTGTTATCCAACAACTAGTCAAAAAAGATAGTAAAGTAACCATTTTAAAAAAAGAAAAAAATTGGGTACATATCTTTTACGATAATACACAAGGATGGATTCAAGAAGAAGACTTATATGCTGACCAAGTAAATGTAACACATTCAGGAAGTACAATGAGTGTGGCAAAAGAAAATGTATCTGTGTTTAAAGATCCTAGATCCACTGATAAAGAAATAGGAAAACTGGATAGACAAGCTACTTATTTAAAATTTTTTGATAAAAATGACTGGAGCCAAATTCTTTATCAAAATGAATTAGCTTGGGTAGAATCATCTGCATTAAAAGAAACAACACAACAATCTGCAGAAAGTAATCAAGTCACTTCTAAAATAAAAGCAAATAATTATCCAGCAAGAAACATTATTAAAGCAACAGATCCAACAAGTTTACTCGCTTCTCCTGGTCCTTCAGGAGCATTGGAAAACATTTATAAAGGTGAGTTCTTATATGTAAAAGATAAGGAAGCTCAAAATGGCTATTATTCAGCAACGTCTAGTAGTAATATAGATGGTTATATCAATGCAAGTAAAGCAAAATTCTTTGAAAATGTAGCGCAAAGAGTTGGAACAAAATCAAAAACATTAAATGGTGCAACAATTGTGTTAGATCCAGGACATGGAGGAACAGACGGTGGTGCTGTTTCAAATATTTCAGAAAATATAAACGAACGTATTCTCGCTTTAAAAACAGCGGAAGTATTAAAAACATTATTAGAAGAAAATGGTGCTAAAGTCATTATGACACGTACATCTGATGTTGATGTTACTTTAGAAAAACGTTCTGAAATTGCCAATACAGCACAAGCTGATGTGTTCATCAGCCTACACTATGATTCAGCCGATGTAAAAGGTCCAAGCGGAACAACCGTTCACTACTTCCACTACGAAGATATGCGTTTAGCAGACTTAGTAAATGAACAATTTGAAAATCTACCTTTAAAAACAAATGGTGTTAAATTAAGCGTTTATCAAGTTCTATACGATAATAAAGTGCCTTCTCTTCTTTTAGAATTAGGCTATATGAATAATGATAATGACGTGAAAATTTTTAATACAGAAGATTACAGACAAAAAGTGGCAACAGACGTTGTTAATGCTTTAAAAGTCTATTTTGATAACCAATAAAATGCTTGGGGCAACCCAAGTATTTTATTTTGGTTAGTTTATTCCAAATAAAAAAAAGTGAATAGCATTAGCCATTCACCATCAATATAAATTATTACTTATTCATTTGTATAATTGATACGTCATAGTTTCCTACATCATTTTTAACGATATGCATTTCTAAAACCTGCTCTTGTGTAAATGGTTTTGCAATCTGATGAAGTTCTTCAGTCGTTAAAGTGCCATATATTGTATTTGCTTCATGCACTTCACTTTGTTCAATAGGTGAATTTAAATAAGAAACTATTTTTTGTTTTGGAAATAGTGTATCAACACTCATATCAAGAGCTCGTGCTATTTTTTCTTGATTTTTTTCAGAAATGTATGTGCGTCCATTGATGTAATCATTTAATGTACTTGTTGCAATACCTGTTTCTTTTGAAATAGCTGTTTGTGTCTTTTGTTTTTCTAAAAGAGCGTCTTTTAAAGATTGACTCATCGCTTTTTTTAATATTTCTTTCAACTTATATCCTCTATTCACAAAATCTATATTTTTTATTTAAAACAAAATATTTAAGTCTATTATACTATAATAAAACATTAAATAAAAAGAATTTATATATAGAGAAAATAGATTTTATAGTATATAAAGCACTTTTCTATTTGACTATCCGAATTTATTCGGATAATATAGAATATATATAAAAGGAGGGATATTATCATGATTGTTTTATCTTTAAAAGCAGCACGTGCTAATGCCAATTTAACACTAATTGAAGCGTCAAAAATTTTGTCTATTAACAAAGATACATTATCTCGATATGAACGTAATTCTTCCCATATACCAAGATCAATTAGCTTGAAGATGCAAGAGTTATATCAAATTCCTGAAAAAAACTTATTTTTTGGCGATATTACAGAATTTCATAAAAAGAAACAAAAACATATACAAACAATGATACAAGAAAATGAATTTTAATCTTATGATAAAACAAAAAGGAGTCAGACAAATTGTCTAACTCTCTTTTTATTATTTCGATTTAATATAATTTTTTCCGATTGCGGCAGGTGCTTCAGATTTACCAATGAATAACACTAATACAATGATAGTAACAATGTATGGTGTGATTTTCAAATAAATAGACGGAATATCTGAAATGACCGGAATAGCTGTTCCTACAATACTTAAACTTTGTGCTAAGCCAAAGAATAGTGATGAGAACATAGCACCAATTGGATTCCACTTACCGAAAATCATGGCTGCCATTGCCATAAATCCTTGTCCAGCAATAGTTGCTGCTGAAAAGTTTCTTGTGATAGATTGTGATACAACAGCACCGCCAATACCTCCTAAAAAACCAGAAAGTAAAACAGCATAGTATTTCATAGAGGATACATGAATACCTAATGTATCTGCAGCTTGTGGATACTCCCCTACTGCTCTTAGTCGTAAACCAAATCTTGTTTTAAATAAAATAAACCAAGAAACACATGCTACTAAAATAGCAATATAGGCAACGACATACGTGTTTTTAAAGAAAATAGGTCCGATAACAGGTATATCTTCTAAAATTGGGAATGAAAATAATCCAAATGATTCTGTGATAATATCTGTTTGTCCTTTATCTTCATATAAAAGTCTTGTTAGCACAACACATAATGCTGGTGCAATTAAGTTTAAGACTGTTCCAGAAATAACGTGATCGGCTCTTAAATTTACTGTAGCAATAGCATGAATAATCGCAAATAATAATCCTGCTATTCCTCCGACTAATAGTCCAATCCACGGCGTAGCTGCACCGAATGATTCAGCACACTCTAAATTAAAGACAATAGAAGCAAAAGAGCCAACAACCATAATTCCTTCTAATCCAACGTTTACAACACCGCTACGTTCGGAGAATGTTCCACCTAAAGCTGTAAAAATTAGAGGTGACGCATACAATAAAGTAGATCCAACAATCAATGTTAATATTTGTGTAATAGTCATATTATTATGCCTCCTCGCTTTGTTTCCATTTTATTTTATCAAGTATAAAACGAATAATATAGTTTGCACCGACGAAGAAAATAATAATAGCTGTAATAACAGTTACTAATTCAGCAGGTACATTTGTCATTAAAGACATTTCTGAACTTCCTGATTCAAAAATACCGAATAATGCTGCTGATAAAATAATACCTAGTGGATTTCCTAATGCCAATAAGGAAACGGACATACCTGTAAATCCAATCGCAGGAGAAACACCATTTTGTAAGAAGATGTTTTCAAATTGCCCTAAGCCCTCCATAACACCTGCAAGACCTGCAAGACATCCACTAATAAACATCGCACGAATAATATTTTTCTTTGCGTTCATACCTGCATATTCAGCAGCAAATGGGTTTAATCCAACAGCACGTAATTCTAATCCTAATGTTGTACGTTTTAACATAATATGTACCAAAAGTGCCATGAAAACAGAAATAATGATACCTAAATGAACTGTTGAATTATCCGTTAATTCTGTTAAGACATCCCAACGTAAACTTGCCGCTTGTGGAATGGTGTTTGTTTTATCAGCTGCTGGGTTTGTCATTACATTACGAATTAAGAAGTCATTTACGTATAAAATAACATAGTTTAACATAATAGTTGTTATCACTTCACTAGCATTGAAATAAGCTTTTAAAATACCAGCAATACCAGCCCATACAGCACCAGCAATCATACCTGTTACAATACATAGTGGCAATAGCATATATTGAGGTAATGTTGGGAATGATAAGGCAACCCAAACAGATGTCAACCAACCAGCTAATGCTTGTCCAGACAATCCAATATTAAAGAATCCTGCTTTATAAGCAACAGAAAATCCTAATGCTGTTAAAATAAGTGGAGCCATAGAACGTAATGTTTGTCCTATTCCATAAGATGTACCTAATGCTCCTCCAAATAGATATTGATAAGCTTCAATAGGATCTTTTCCAATCAATGCAATAATAATTGCACCAAATACCAAACCTAGTAAAACGGATAAAAATGGTACAAGTAGGTTTTGAAATTTTTTATGACTATTCATGAGAACCTCCTCCTACTTCTTTGTCTGCTTTTTCAACAGATGAACCTGCAATCAACAATCCTAATTCTCTTACAGTGGTTTCTTCTGGTTTTACAATCGCTACAATTCTACCGTCATACATAACAGCAATTCTATCTGCAACGTTCATAATTTCATCTAATTCAAAACTCATTAACAACACTGCTTTGCCATGTGTACGTTGACTAATCAAACGTTTATGAATAAATTCGATTGCACCAACGTCTAATCCACGAGTTGGTTGTGCTGCAATCAATAAGTCCGGGTTTCTATCAATTTCACGTGCAATAATTGCTTTTTGTTGATTTCCTCCAGATAAAGCAGATGCATTCACTTTTTCACTAGGTGTACGTACGTCAAACTCATTGATTAAATGCATAGCATACGTTGAAATAATTTTATCGTTTAAAAAACCACGTTTACTGAATGGTTTTTGATAATAAGTTTGAAGAATAATATTTTCTTCTACCGTCATATCCAATACTAATCCGTGTTTATGTCTATCTTCTGGAATATGACCTAAACCAGTTTCCGTAATTTGTCTTGGTGTGCGATTTGTAATATCTTTACCATTCAACGTTACGGTTCCTTGTGTTGATTTTGTTAATCCAGCAATAGCTTGAATAAGTTCTGTTTGTCCATTACCGTCAACACCTGCAATACCGACAACTTCTCCAGCGTGAATTGTTAAGTCAACACCTTTCACGATTGGTAAGCCACGAGATTCATTAACATGTAAATTTTTAATTTCTAAAACAGGGTGTTGTGGGTTAGCAGGTGCTTTATCTGTTTTAAAGGAAACAGCACGCCCTACCATCATATCTGCCAATTCTTGAGAAGACACTTTATCCACATCAACAGTATCAATATGTTCTCCACGACGAATAACAGTACATTTATCTGCCACGGCACGAATTTCATCTAATTTATGCGTAATGATAACAACAGATTTTCCCTCTGCTGCTAGACCTTTAATAATTTTAATCAGTTCATCAATCTCTTGAGGTGTTAAAACAGCGGTCGGCTCATCAAAAATCAAAATATCTGCACCACGGTACAATGTTTTTAAAATTTCAACACGTTGTTCCATACCTACTGTAATATCTCTTACAAGAGCGTCTGGATTGATATCTAAATTATATTGTTTTGATAATGCCAAAATTTCTTCACGTGCTTTTTTTATATTCACAACACCGGCTTGTGTTGGCTCAGTTCCTAAAATAATATTTTCTGTTACTGTGAATTTTTTTACCAACATGAAATGCTGATGCACCATACCGATTTTTAATTTTGTTGCTTTTGTTGGAGAGGTAATTTTAACAGTTTCACCATTGATGAGGATTTCTCCGCTTGTTGGTTGTAATAATCCACATAACATATTCATAAGTGTCGATTTACCCGCACCATTTTCACCTAATAAAGCATGGATTTCACCTTTTTTAACTTTTAAGTTAATATTTTTATTGGCTGTGAAATCACCAAACTTCTTTGTTATGTTTCGCATCTCAATAACATAGTTTGATTCGGACATTTATGTCATTCCTTTCAACTTTTCACCTTTTATAAAAAGACCCACTCAACACACAATATTGAGTGGGTGTTACTATTATTTATATAAGATTATTTTTTTAAAAATTCATCTAATTCTGCTTCAGTAGCAGGTGCTTTTACTTTGCCATCAATGATATCTTGTTTAGCTTTTTTCACTGCATCTTTAACATCAGCACTTAATTGACCGTCTGTTAAATCTACACCACCGTCAGCTAAAGTATAGCGTGTTAAACCACTCTTGAATCCGTCTTTTTCTGTTGCTTCTGCAAATTTCACAACAGCTTCACCAACTTTTTTCAATGTTGATGTTAAAGTAACAGATTTTTCTTCGCCTGATTTTGTTTTGTATTTACCTTGTTCATGTTGGTCTAAGTCAACACCGATAACCCATAATTGTTTAGAATCGTCAGCTTGCATTAAATCAGTTGCAGCAGTAAACACACCTAAACCTGATGCTCCAGCAGCTCCGTAGATAACGTCTGCACCATTAGCAAACATTGTGTTAGCGATTGTTTTACCAGTTCCTGCATCTTGGAATGAACCAACGTATTGTCTATCAACTGTAATATCTTTGTTAACAGATTTTGCACCAGCAACAAATCCAGCTTCAAAACGAATTAAAGTTTCTGTTTTCACACCACCGATATATCCAATGTGATTTGTTTTTGTTGTTTTAGCTGCAGCAATACCTGCTAAGTATGCAGATTCATTTTCAGCAAATAAGATAGATGCACCATTTGTATATTGATCTTTAATTACACTATCAACTGTAACAAAATGATTATCTTTGTTTTCTTCTGTTGCTTTATTTGCTGCTTCTTGTAAAGTGAAACCTACCGCAAAAATTAAATCATATTTTGCTGATACAGCTTTTTTAAAGTTTGTTGCATAGTCTTTTTCACCAGAAGATTGAATGTAGTTATAACCTTCTGCACCTTTTTCACGACCATGTTCTTTACCCCATGCTTGCATTGCTGTCCAAGCACTTTGGTTAAATGATTTATCGTCAACACCACCAGAGTCAGTTACCATAACAATTGAGAATTTTTTCGCTGCTTTTTCACCAGCAGTTGTTTTCTCCATTGAATTAGAAGCAGATTTATTACCACATGCTGCTAATAATAAGACCGCAGCTGCACTCATTGTAACTAATCCTAAAACTTTTCTTTTTGACATATATAAATACCCTCCTCGATATGATGTTCCATAAGAACAATTCTATTTTAACATATAAACACGAAAAATAAAACAAATTTTATTCTTTTTTTACGGTTTCAGACAATAAATTGTATTTTAAAATGAAAAAAACATGAAAAATAAAGTTATTTTTTCAAAAAAACGAACAATTAATTTTTTTTGGTCTATATTTTATAAAAAAAGCCATAATTATACCAACTATCAGTTTTATCAATCGTAAGAAAGATAAAATCAGTTATTAAAAAATACAATTTTATAAATACAAAAAGGCAAGGTTAAAAACCTCACCTTTCTTTTTATACATGATAAATATCGTTTACTGTTTTTTCAGAATCTACAACAATGTATAAATGTCCGTTAGATGCAACTACTGATGATTGATATTTATTATCCATACCATCTTCATCTAATGCTTTATAAGGGAAATAAACAGTGTCTGCATCATTTGTATCAAATACAATATCCATTTTTTCAATATCTTGATATGTACGTACACGTCCAAACATACCTTGTTCTAATCCGCCAAGATTGATATCTTTTGTATTAACATGATCAGCTTCTGGATATACTTCAATTCTAAAAGAACCACATGGATGAATTTTTTGGAAATCACTTTCGCCAATACGTCCAAAACTTGTTGTGATTTGTTTAATCCATAAATCTCCAATCGTTCTTCTTTCGACTGTCCAAGTTTCACCATTTCTAAAATAAAATTTTAAATGTGTCATTTCTTTAGCCATAATAAACTCCTTCATCGTTTTTATTGTTCAATTTATTATATAATAAATTGAAATGATTGTCATTTTTTATTGAACAATTTCAAAACTAATCTATCCGACACTGTTGGCAATACTTCATAAAGAACCGCTGCTACCGCCATACTAAATGGTAAATTGATTTCTCGTGTAGGTCTAAAAATTCTTCGACTTATCTTCCGAGCAACATCTTTTGCTGTGAGCATGGTATTTGCTACTGCTTTTTGATATTGTCCTGTTTTATCTGCAATATCAAAAAATCCTGTATCAATAGGTCCGGGATTAACCGTCGTCACAAAAATACCATGTTTTTTTGCTTCTAATCGAAGAGCATTCGCATATCCTCTTAGTCCAAATTTCGTTGCTGAATAAATAGATGACTTGGGTGTTGCCATTTTACTCGCTTGAGAAGCAACAAAAATAATATGTCCTTTACCTTGTTTATATAATTTAGGTAATAAAGCATTCGTCAATACAATCGGTGACAAAATATTTACAGAAAACATATGCTCTACTGTATTATCTGTAAATAAATGAGCTTCTTCAAATATACCATAACCCGCATTATGAATGATGATGTCAATTTGTTCTGGTAACGCATTTAAACACATTTGTCTATCTTGTTCTTTCGATAAATCACAAACAATGTAATCAACAGTTACTGTATCACTTGTAAACGTATCTTTTAATTCTTTTAATATTGGTTCTTTTCGACCAACTAGTATAAAATGTGTTGGTTCTTGTGTTAATTCTTCAACCAGCGCCTGTCCTAATCCACCAGTTGCTCCTGTTAATAAAATCGTTCTAGTCATGATTAAAAGGCACCTCAATTTCTAATAAATCATGGACAACTTTTGTATTTGCAAAAATGGCTTGTGCATCTTTTTGAAGTTTTTTAACATCTTGTCCTAAATATCTTGAACTAATATGTGTTAAATAAAGTTGTTTTACATTTGCTTTTACAGCAATTTCTGCTGCCTGTTGACAAGTGGCATGGAAATAATTATGAGCTAATTTTTCTTCGCCTTTTCCAAATGTCGATTCATGTACTAAAACATCAGCATGTTGACAAAATGAAATATGGGATGACACAAAACGTGTATCTCCAAAAATAACGACTTCTCTTCCTTTTTTTTGCTCACCAATAAAGTCCTTACCATTGATCACTGTACCGTCCTCTAATGTTACAATTTCACCTTTTTTAATACGACCAAAAATAGGCCCATTAGGAATATTGTACTGTTTCAATTTCTCAATTTGTAATTCACCAGGATAATCAGCTTCAATAACACGATAGCCATAAGACTGTATTCCATGTTGTAATGTCATATACTTTACAGCAATTTTATCATCTTGATAAGCAACTCCTTCTTGCTCGAGCTCAACAAAATGTAATGGATACTTCAAATGACAATGTGAAATTTTTAAAGAGGTTAAGACAAAATCTTTAATACCGACTGGTCCATAAATCGTTAAAGATTCTTCTCCTCCTTGAAACGCACGACTACTTAATAATCCAGGTAATCCATAAATGTGATCTCCATGTAAATGTGTAACAAATATTTTAGTAATTTTTCTAGGACGAATACTCGTATGTAAAATAGTATGTTGGGTAGCTTCTCCACAATCAAATAACCATACTTCATTTCGTTCATCTAACATTTTTAAAGCGATAGATGATACATTTCTACTTTTTGAAGGGACGCCTGCACCAGTTCCTAAAAACTGTAAATACATATGACCAACTCCTTTCTAACTGTATGACCTTAATCGACAAACTCAAACTCAAAAGATTTAATACGTACGGTATCTCCACTTACTGCACCTTTTTCACGTAATGCTTCATCAATCCCCATACTTCTCAACTGACGTGCAAAACGCATAATACTTTCATCATGTGAAAAATTAGTCATATCAAATAATTTTTCTAATTTTTCTCCACTTAATACCCAGATTGCGTCATCATCTCGTGTAATCGTAAACGGTTGTTCTTGTTCCAATGTATAAACAATATTTTCTTCAAGCACAACCTCATCTTCAAATAATGGGAATGGATCTGTTTCTTCTAACAAGCTGTATGTTTTAAGTAATAATTCCTCAACACCTTTTGATTGCCATGCAGAAATTTCCACAATATCAATCTGCTTATCAGAATATATTTCATTTAGTTTTTGTTTAAAGACGATTAAATTTTCTTGTGCTTGTGGCATATCCATTTTATTTGCCACGATAATTGTTGGACGTTCTAATAAACGTAATTGATAAGTAGACAGCTCATGGTTAATCTTTTCATAATCATCAAAAGGATCTCTTCCTTCAATACTTGCCATATCAATCACATGTAAAATAACACGTGTACGTTCAATATGTTTTAAAAATTGAATACCTAACCCAACCCCAGATGAAGCTCCCTCAATCAATCCGGGTAAATCTGCCATAACAAATTGTTCTGATGTATGTGGAACACTAACCATACCTAAGTTTGGTACAATTGTCGTAAAATGATATTCGGCTATTTTAGGTTTAGCACTACTTACAACAGATAATAAAGTCGATTTCCCAACTGATGGAAAACCTACCAACCCAACATCAGCTAGCACTTTTAACTCTAAAATAACTTCTAATTCTTCTCCTGATTCACCATTTTCAGCAACTTCTGGAGCGGGATTTTTATGTGTTGCAAAACGTTTATTTCCACGTCCACCACGTCCACCTTTGGCAATGACAACTTCTTGATTTTTTTCAGTCATATCTGCAATGACAGCATTTGTTTGTGCATTTCTAACAATGGTTCCCGCTGGAACATTGACATAAGTATCTTTTGCACCTTTACCAAACATGCTTTTACTCATTCCATTTTCGCCATTTTTACCTTTAAAAATACGATTATATCTAAAATCCATCAATGTTCTAAGTCCTTCGTCGACACGAAAAATAACACTACCGCCATTTCCACCATCTCCACCAGCTGGTCCACCGTCTGGAACATATTTTTCACGACGAAACGCCACCATACCATCTCCGCCTTTTCCAGCTTTTACAAAGACTTTTGCATAATCTAAAAACATGGACATTGTATTCCTCCTCTACCTCATAATACGCACTATTACTCTAGCATATTTTTTAAAAATTCACAAAAAGAAAGCGAGTATAACAGAATCGTTTCCTCGCTACTTTTAAGACTATTAAACTTCTTCTGGTGTTGTCAGCGGGTCAATCGTTAACTCACCTGCTACAACTTCTTCTAAAGCACGACCTACATTTTTATATGAATCGTAATCTTCTAAAGCACCTTCTTCATGACGGTCTAGTTCATGAGCTCGTTTACTAGAAACGATAACTAGTGAGTATTTTGAATCAATTTTATCTAATAATTTATCAATAGATGGATATAACATCATAATGATTTGCCTCCTACTTATTTACTATGCCACTCGTCAAAAACACGAGTCACTTTTAAATGTTCACTTTGAATAATTGCTTTCACTTTATCAACAGCTGATTGAACATCATCGTTGATAACAGCATAATCATAATGTTTCATTAAAGCAAGTTCTTCTTTTGCTTTTTTAATACGTTTTTCAATAATAGGAGCATCATCTGTTCCTCTACCAATTAAACGTCGTTCTAACTCTTCTAAATCAGGTGGTGTTAAAAAAATAAATACACCTTCTGGCATTTTACTTCTTACTTGTATAGCACCATTGACTTCTATTTCTAAAAAGACATCTTTGCCTTTTTCTAACATTTCTTCTACATAATCAACGGGAGTCCCATAATAGTTCCCAACGTATTCGGCATATTCTAACATTTTGCCATCTTTAATCATTTGTTCAAACTCTTCTTTTGTTCTAAATAAATAATCAACACCGTCTACTTCTCCCTCACGACACTGTCTTGTTGTCGCTGAAATAGAGTAAATCAGTGCATCGTTTTGAGTTTGTTCAAATATTTTTTGTCGAACAGTTCCTTTTCCAACACCTGACGGTCCAGAAAGAACAATCAACAATCCACGTTCTGCCATATTTTATTTCCACCTAATATTATAATCTTCTTTCTAATATAACATAAATTAGCAAAGTTATCTATTGTTTTCATAAAAATATTAAGATATTTTATTTCTTGTTCGGCGTAACTAGAATAAGAAAAATGACATTCCTAAAAATAATGTGTTACAATGTAACACATATACGGAGGAGATAACATGAGTACAATTACCGTTCGATTAAATAAAGAAGAGGAAACATTTTTTAAAAATTATGCACAAATTCAAGGACAAAGTTTGTCTAGCTTGTTTAAGAGAGCTTTAGAAACAGTGATTGAAGATGAATATGATTTAAAATTATATAAACAATCATTCCAAGAATATTTGGAAAACTCTGAAACATTATCACATGCTGATTTCAAGAAAGAATTAGGATTTGAATAATGTATCATATTCACTATTCAAAAAAAGCACAAAATCAAATCAAAAAAATAGATAGACAGATTCAACGACTTTTATTTGCATGGATTGATAAGCATTTAGAAGGTACAAATAATCCTAGACAACACGGGAAAGGTTTAACTGGAGATAAGTCACGGGAATGGCACTATCGTATTGGATATTATCGATTGATTTGTGATATTCAAGAAAATACTTTGATTATTTTAGCACTTGAATTTGGACATAGAAAAGATATTTATCATGAGTTATCCGTTTAGTATCAACTTATTAAATAAAAAGTCATCAGACACTAAAAAGTGCCTGATGATTTTTTATTTATCTTTTACTTTCATCATACGAATGATATTACTACGTTCATTTTCTTCAAGTTTCATTTGAATATATGCAATAGTTTCTTCAAGTTGTGGAATAATTAAATGTTCTAATGCATTTACACGACGGCGTGTCTTTTCGATTTCATCTGCGAGTAGCTGACATGTTTTTTCAACTTCTGTTAAACGTAATAATGCTTTTGTTGTATCTGTTAACTCATCAATCGCTTTATCCATATCACTATTTGAGTTTAATAAACCATATTGAAATGTATTTTTTTGATGAACATCTTCAGGAAATTGTACATGTAACTTAGGTACTGTAACGCTCATAATATTTTGCTCATCTATTTGTAAGGATACTTCTTGTGTTGGTAAAGCAAACGCTTCTTCAATAAAAGCTTCGTGTAATAATGATTTAGCTAAAACAAAAGATTGCATTCCCTTTGTTAAACGCATTTCAACATCTTGTCTTAATGTATGATTTTCTTTGATGAGAAGGATAAAACGACGCATAAGTTCATCTTGTTTATCTTTTAATAATTTATGTCCACGAGTAGATGTTTTTAATCTTTTTTTCAAGACAGACAATTCCATACGGGTTGGTTTAACGTTTAAACGTGTCATGTCATCACTCCTCGGAAAGATACTTATCTAACATATTATCTTTAATACGTTTTAACTCTGTTCTAGGTAAAATAGATAGTAATTCCCAACCAAGTGATAATGTATCAAAAATAGAACGGTTTTTATAAAATCCTTGATTGACATATTCTTCCTCAAAACGTGTTGTAAATTCAACGTATAATTTATCCGTTTTAGATAAAGCTGATTCACCTAATACAACAGCTAACTCTTTTACTTGTTTTCCTTGAGCATAGGCAGCAAATAATTGGTTCATTGTTGCGGCATGATCTTCTCTTGTTTTTCCTTCTCCGGTTCCTTTATCCTTTAAACGTGATAAAGACGGTAAAACATTGATTGGAGGTTTTATACCTGCATTGTATAAATCTCTGGATAAAATAATCTGTCCCTCTGTAATATATCCCGTCAAGTCTGGAATTGGGTGTGTAATATCGTCTTCAGGCATTGTTAAAATTGGAATTTGGGTAACAGAACCTTTTTTTCCAATAAGGCGTCCTGCTCTTTCGTATAAAGTGGATAAATTAGTATACAAATAACCAGGATACCCTCTTCGTCCAGGTACTTCACGGCGTGCAGCAGACACTTCACGTAATGCTTCACAATAATTGGTCATATCTGTCATGATAACTAATACGTGCATATCTTTTTCAAAAGCTAAATATTCTGCTGCTGTTAATGCCATTTTTGGTGTTGCAATACGTTCAATAGCAGGGTCATTGGCTAAATTGATAAACATAACAGAACGCTCAATAGCACCTGTTTTTCTAAAATCTTCCATAAAGTATTCTGCTTCTTCAAAAGTAATACCCATAGCAGCAAAAACTACCGCAAATTTTTCATCGGAATTTAGGACAGTCGCTTGACGAGCGATTTGTGCGGCAAGTTCTTTATGAGGCAAACCCGATCCGGAAAAGACGGGTAATTTTTGTCCACGTACTAGTGTATTTAAGTGGTCAATAGACGAAATTCCTGTTTGAATAAATTCATCCGGATAATCACGGCAAATCGGATTAATTGCTTGTCCGTTAATATCTAAAAATTTTTCAGGAATAATATTTGGACCACCATCTTTCACTTGACCCATTCCATCAAAAATACGGCCAACCATATCTTCTGATACAGCAAGTTCTAATGGTTTTCCTTTAAATCTAACTTTTGTATCTCGCAAGTTAATACCACTTGGACTGTCGAATAACTGGACTAACGCTTTGTCATAGTGTACTTCTAAGACTTGTCCACGTCTAACGGTGCCATCTTGTAGCTGAATATCTACTAATTCATCAAATTTAACACCTTCTACGTGTTCAACAGCCATTAAAGGTCCTACGACTTCGCTAACTGTTTTATATTCTTTAATCACGCTCTGTCATACCTCCTTTAGCCATTACGTCTTGTAGTGTTTGTGGAATATTTTCTTTTAATACATGTAGTGTCTTTAGTTCAGTTTCTGGTACATATTTTGCACGTGCAATTCTATCACGAACGTGTACCGTGCCATCTACAATTTCATCGTAGTAGGCACCTAATGACAATGCTTTACGTGCTTCTTTTTCAAATGTAATGATTAAATCTAGCATAGTTGCTTGCTTTCTATAAGAAGTAAATGTGTCTACTTCATCAAAAGCATTTTGTTGTAGATAGTCTTCTCTAATCATACGAGCAATTAACATAGTAATTTTATCTTTGTCTGCTAATGAATCTAATCCGACCAACCTTACAATTTCTTCCAACTCTGATTCTTCTTGCAATACTTTCATGGCATGTATAACGTGCTCTGACCAATTTAATGATAATGCACTGTCTAAATAATGCCCAACTTCATCCAAATATAGTGAATAAGATGTTAACCAGTTCATTGACGGAAAATGTCGTTTTTGTGCTAGTAAGGCATCTAATCCCCAAAAGACTTTCACGATACGTAATGTATTTTGGGTGACCGGTTCAGAAATATCTCCTCCAGGAGGTGACACGGCACCAATCGCTGTGACGGAACCTATACGTTCTTTTCCACCTAACGTCACGACTTTCCCTGCACGTTCATAGTATTCGGCAATACGGCTACCTAAATAAGCAGGATACCCTTCATCTCCGGGCATTTCTTCTAATCGTCCCGACATTTCACGTAATGCTTCTGCCCAACGTGATGTTGAGTCTGCCATAATCGCTACATTATACCCCATATCTCTAAAATATTCTGCAATGGTAATACCTGTATAAATGGATGCTTCACGTGCTGCCACAGGCATATTAGATGTATTGGCAATCAAAATAGTACGATTCATAATAGACTTTTCTGTATTTGGGTCAATCAATTCTGGGAATTCATTCAAAACGTCTGTCATTTCATTTCCACGTTCACCACATCCAACATAAACGACAATATCAACATTTGCCCATTTGGCGATTTGGTGCTGTACAACTGTTTTTCCTGCTCCAAAAGGTCCTGGAACGGCTGCTCCTCCTCCTTTTGTAACAGGGAAAAATGTATCTATGACACGTTGTCCAGTTAACATCGGTTCATTTGGATTCATTTTACGTTTAAATGGTCTACCACGTCGAACAGGCCATTTTTGTAACATTGTAAAACTTTCAATCCCTTTTTCTGTTCGTAATGTGTACACTGTATCGTTTAATGTAACTTCTCCTGATTCAACAGATGTGATAACACCCTTTTTCCCATATGGAACCATAATACGATGTTCAATCACTTCTGTTTCTTGAACCGTTCCGATAATATCTCCTGATTCAACAGTATCTCCAACAGATACACTAGGTGAAAAGACCCATTTCTTTTCACGACTTAATGGTTTAATGTCTACACCACGAAGTAAAAAATCACTTTGTGTTTTTTCATGATATGTATCTAAAGGACGTTGAATACCGTCAAACATTTGTGACAATATTCCAGGTCCTAATTCAACAGATAATGCCTCTCCTGTTGTTTCAACAGGTTCACCCGGACCTATTCCTGACGTTTCTTCATAAACTTGGATAGAAGCAACGTCTTTTCTCATTTCAATAATCTCGCCAATCAATCCAATATGTCCTACTTTACAAATATCTTGGATATTTGCATCTTCCATACCAGACGCCATGACTAATGGCCCTGACACTTTTATAATTGTTCCTGATTTCACAACATTAGTCCTTTCTTTCTTAATAGCGACAGTCGTTACAGCTTTGCTGTTTTACGAATGTCGTATCAGGGAGCTTCGCTCCGTGATTTCCTTACATTTTTGTTTCGCTCCGTCCCATTGCGATAGTCGTTCTAGCTTTGCTAGTTACGAATATCGTACTAGGGAGCTTTGCTCCGTAGCTTCCTTAGCGTTGCTTCCTACGGCTTTCTATGGTTTAGTACTCCGAGTGCTTGTTAAATCTCTTCGAGATTTTTTTGTTACACTCGTCCGTCCCATTGCGATAGTCGTTCTAGCTTTGCTAGTTACGAATATCGTACTAGGGAGCTTTGCTCCGCAGCTTCCTTAGCGTTGCTTCCTACGGCTTTCTATGGTTTGGTACTCCGAGTGCTTGTTAAATCTCTTCGAGATTTTTTTGTTGCACTCGTCCGTCCCATCTTGTATCCGTACGTCAGCGTTGCTTCCTACGGCTACAAGATATTCTGTCCGATAGCTTTTTCTACGTTTTCTTGTATATTGTTTAATCCGATGTTTAAGCTGCCTTTGTAATTCGGTATTAAAATAACCGCTGGGATAGATTTGTTTCGGTAATAAGCAATAACTTCTGGAATTATTTGCGCAATTTGTTCTGTTACATAGATAATGCCGTAATGTTGATTGGCCAATGTTTGAATGGTTTCTCTAGCTTCTTGTGGTTGTCTGCAAAAGAATGTATCAAAACCAATCATTTTAAACGGCATAATAGAATCTTTATCACCAACTACTGCAATTTTATAAGCCATAATAGATTGGTCGCATCCTTTCTTTTAACACGGCTTCGTCCATGTCATTATCTTTTCCTGTTAGAATTAGACGTAAATTTTTAATTTCCATTTCTTTGTAATACATATAAGATAAAACAGGTAACATACCAAATGCTTGATAAGGTGCATTTGATAAATAGTAATGTGCAATACTATCTCTTGCTTTTTCGACATCAATAGATGAACACGTATCGACTGAAAAAATATCTGGTAAAACAGTCGAAAAATCTTTTTCACGATACATAGCAAATAAATCACTTAATCGATTACTCATCGCTAACTCGACAATGATGTTTATATCCATACTACCTGTTTGAGATAAAATCGACAGCAAAAAACTACGGCTCACTTTTTTATGAAGTGTTCTTAATACACAATTCAAATTGTATAAATCCGCCCAAGCCGTTACAATTTTTTTGACTTCAGGTTGTTCCAAATCATCAACAATATGTTTTAAATGAATAAAGTAAGCTCTATCCATTAAAATATCCAAAGCTTGAATTTGTCCGTATTCTTTGTAATGAGCAATCGCATGATACACTTCGTCTACCATTATTTTTGGTAATACATCTGACGTACCTGTTTTTGCCAATTGCTCTAAAGCATCTTTTTCATAACGCCCAATAGGTATTAACAATGGCATTAACGACATATTGGCAATATGGGTTTTTAACAAAATTTTTAAATTGTGGTACGTATATACCAATGTAAACACGTCAAGCACTTCTTGTTTAGGTGTTTCTTGTTTTAACTGAGCATACGTATCCGTTAAAATTGACATTAACTGTTCTTCAAACTGTTCTGTTAATTCACTATAAATCGTTGATTTTAATTGATTGAATGCATGATTCAACGATTGAGCTTTTAATAAAGTATCGAAGGTTTCCTTAGACAATAATTGATTTTCTTTTATACGAACAAAAGTATTTAAACTTGCGTATACTGTATCATTCATCCTATCTCCCCCTACTCTATTTTTTATCATCTAGTAATGTAGCTAACTGTCCTACATAATCTTGTTTTAAATCAGATAATAGTTGATGAGATAAATAATTATAGACAATGCCTTCCGATTCTAATACAAAACCATATGCATTTTTAATTGTTTCATCTGATTTTTTAATAAAATCAGGTAATACAAAATCATGTGCTACACGTTCTCCTAAAGATAATCGATATTGTTTTGTTGAATCAAGTGTTTGAATGACGCTATCAAAAAATTGCTGATAGTGTGTAGATGACCAATTAGCCATAACATTTTCGGCTTTTTCAAATAAAGATAGTAACGCCTCTTGTTTTGCTTTTAAAATCATATTTCGTTTATGATTGATGATTTTTTGTTCCTCTATGCTATAAGTAAGTGTTTCTTTTGCATCAATCTCTTGCATTGCTTTGTCTTTTTTTGATACATACATATCATGTTCTTTCTCAAAGCGATTATTTTCTGATACTTGATGCTCTGATAACTGTTTTAATAATTCTTTTTCTTTTCTCTGTAAGATATGCTGTGTAAATTGTTTTATATCATTCATCATATTGCACCAATTTATATTACTAAAAACATAGCAATAACAAATCCTAAAATAGCGTACATTTCAACCATTCCGGCATAAATAGCACCTTTCATGAAATGTTCTTCATTTTTCGCTAAAATTTGAATACCAGCAGTTGCCACACGTCCTTGAGCAATAGCAGATGTTAAACCGGTAAAGCCAACAACAGCACCTGCAATCAATAATTTAAATGCTGAATCGTAAGTAAGTGTTCCTAATCTGAAATAAATCATTAAACCAATAACAAATCCATAAAATCCTTGCGTACCGGGTAATAACTGTAATACCATTGATTTACCGAATTTTTCTGGTTGTTCTTTTGATAAAGCTGCAGCAGCTTCACCTGTCATCCCAACACCTTTAGCAGATCCTGTCCCACTAAAAATGATAGCTAAAGCAATCCCTAAACATGCTAATGTAAAACTTCCCGCTTGTGATTGCATAAATGTTAAAAATGCGTCCATATTATTTTTCCTCCGAATATCTTTCTTTTAAATCATTATATTTTTCATAGGTTTTTAAAGGTTTAATGGCACGACCGCCACCTTCATAAAATTTTCCAAAAAATTCGACAAACTGTAAACGTATGCCATGTACATAAGCACCTAATAAGGATAACCCAAAGTTAAGGGCATGTAGTAAAACAAACAAAACAATGCCGATTGTAAAACGAGCAGGAACTGGTAGTAACGAAATAATTAAATTAAACGCTGAACCGATACTTGCTCCGGCAGCACAAAGTGCCATTAAACGTGTATAACTTGATAAATCACCAATATAGCTACTTGCTCCATATAATTTATAAACACCTGAACCGATACCTAAAATTTTATTTTTTGTTCCTAAAGCTGTACTCAAAACAATCCCAATAGCATTTATTAACAAAGTATACTGTCCGATTGTTGCTAACCATGTGAGTGATGTCGTTTGACTTAATGCATACATCACTAAACCAAGGAGTAACCCTACCCAACACAATCCATCAGAAAAAGCAGCACTATATTGTTTTGCTTTTAATTGGGTGCGTGTGTTTACTAAAAGACCAAAAATCAGTTGAATGACACCAAACACAACGGATATGATCAATATCGTAATAGGATCTGATGACGCCGATAAAAGATGAAATGGTAATTCTAGTCCGAAAAATGACCCAAAAATCAGTCCCCACAACATCGTTGGATACGACAAAATATGAAATAATTTAATATTTTTTTTCGTTGATTTAGGTAAAGAAAGTTTTATTAAAGCATATAGTGTGCCTAAAAACATCACTAATCCATAGCCAATATCTGCCACCATCATACCAAAAAAGACAGCGTAAAATGGTGCTAGTAATGGTGTAGGGTCAATTTCTGAATATTTTGGAACACTGTACATTTCTGTCAATAATTCAAATGGTTCGACTAAAGGATGATTTTTTAACACAATAGGAATCTCTTTTTCGTCTACACTTTCTGTATTTTCTAAAAAGACATACGCTCCTTGTGGCAATGTTTTGGCTATAAGAGATTGAAGTAGAGAACTTTTTTCTTCTGAAATCCAGCCAGTTAATCCACTAATATGTTGACTTGTCGAAAAATAAGCAGATGCTTTTTGGCATAAATATTTTGTATAGGTATATTCTTCTAACAGTAATAAATCAGCATAAAATTGACTTAATGCTTCTTTTTCCGCAATCAGTCGATACCGTTTTTCATTTATTGCTTCTTGCAAAAGTTCTGTTTCTATCAACATATCTTTTGGTAATTGTTCAAATGGATAATCAAATTTTTCAAATTGGACACTTGATAGCACATCATTCGCTTCATTCACCAACGTTTTATCAATATAGGCAATCAGACCAATATCATGCGTATCACGATACAACACATCAACAAATAAATGCTCATGATGTAATAATGTGTCTAAAAAATCATTTGTTTTTGTTTGTGGAATAACACCAACAAATGTATGTATATACGTTAATTTTCTCATGTCCTTAGGCAATAATGGCAAAGATTGCCATTTTTTTAATAAGTCATGCTTATCTTTGTTATCCCCCATTTGCTTTTGTAACAATTTTTCTTTTTCATCAATGTTTAGTATTTGTGTCAAAATATCTCGTTTGTCTACATCAACCATTTGTTGTTCAAGTTCAGATAATGTAAGTGAAAAACGTGTCTTTTTTATTTTTTTAGGCACAAATGGTCCTAATACTGATTGAGCATGACGAATATGTGTTAAAAGTTGTTCGTATTGATGTTCGTCATCATTTACTGTTTTTGTGACAAAATTTGTATCAATAGGTTCAAAATGTTGTAATTCTTGTACTGTTTTTAACAGTAAAGACCGATATTCATCTTCAACTAAAATGGTCCATTTTTGCATTTTAGATACTGCCATAGCGTGTTTGAACCTCCTCTAAAATACGTTGTACGAACATGTCTTTATGATGATGAATTTTTTCTTGCAACTCATGTATCTCTTGTTCTATTTCTTTTTCTGTTTCAATGCGTTTTTGTGTTAGTTTTTCTTGATAGTGTGCTGAAACATGTTGCTGATAATCAGAAATCTCTTGTTCAATGCTTTCTTTAAAATCAAAAATCTTAGCATCAATATCACGAGATATATCTTCCATTTTCACTTTGTATTCAGACACTAAACTTGCAACGTCATTTTCGACACTTTGAATTGCTTGTTCTGAAAGATTACTCATATCCTACACCTCCATTACGTGCATTATAACATTCTCTTTTTACATTTCCTAGACTGTTATCCCCTATGTATATGATGTGTTATAAATAGGAAGAAACAGAGTTAAAATGAGAATTTTTTAATGTTCATTCAGCAATTTGAACACTTAATTGAACGGTTTTTGCATCTTTGATTAACTTGGATACAGGACATCGTTGATGTGCCGATTCAACAATATCAGTAGCTATATCAAGTGGTAATGTCCAAATCGTTGCAACGGCTTTTATATCAAAGAAAAAACCAACACCATTTGATTCTCTTTGTAAATCAACAGTCACATCTACTTTAGAATTTATATGTGCATACCCTCGTGCTTTCAATAAAGATTGTATTGTAGCATTTAAACATGTTGACCAAGACAGAGCTATCAACTGTTCTGGATTAAACCCCAAGTCATTGTCAAGTGGGTGTGACACTTTTATTTTTTCAGGGAAATCAGATAGAAAAACTAATCCGTTAATACCGTCCGTATTCGTTGCTGTTGTTGTATATAACATATTCTACTCCTATTCTATGTTCTTATTCTATTGTACTTTAAAAAAGTGTGAAAGCATAGGAAAACACTATGAAATTCTCTATTATGAGAATAAAAAAAGGCAAACCTACAAAAATGTAGATTCGCCTCTTTTTTATGACATTAAACTATTTTGTTTTTTTACGTAATAGATAAACACTAGCACTTAAACATAGCATCAAACCAATTGTTTGCCATACAAAGTCATGACTTGTTCCTGTATTTGGTAAATCGTGTTTATCGTATACAAGAGCATAAACAGAGAAATGCGTTGTATAGAAAACAATACCGCCTGATACATCTTCAAAAGGTACATCTTCTTTCACTTGATTATCTTTAATATAATGTACTTTTTGAATGTGATGACGCGTTGGGACAAAGACTTTTGTTTCTCCAGTAATCTGTTCAATTTGTTGTGTTTTTTTGTTGAATACATATATGTCATAAGCAATATGTGGTTGAGAACTTAAAGCAGAGATAGCTTCTCTTTCTTTTACGACTAAAACATGTTTTGCTCTATCATATTGAAGATTAATGGCTTGAATACCTGTTTTTTCATCAATCAACACATGTTCATTTTGTTTCCCTTTGTCAAACTCACTTGGCAACGGACGTACTACTCTCGTACGGCGTGTTGTCGTTGATGTTGGTTGCGTACTTTGTCCAGATTGTGATGTTGTGACATCTTGACTTGTTATTGTTGTTGTGACAGGACTTTCACTTTGTGTTGTTTGAGTCGTTGTACTTGTGGTCACCTCACCAGCTGGACGGGTCGTTGTCGTTTCATCATTTGGACGGCTTGTTTCTGTTGTCGTCGTTGTTTGAGTGGTTGTGCTTTGCGTTGTTGTTTCTGTTGTTGTTTGAGTAGTCGTTTGGGTCGTTGTTGTTTGAGTTGTCGTTTGACTACTTTCAGTACTTTGAGTCGTTGTCGTTTCTGTGCTTGTACTATCTGATGTTGTTGATGTTGTTGATGTCGTTGATGTTGTCGCAGGTGGCGTTGGTTGTTCTGTTGGGCTTTCATCTTTTAAGATAAGATGATTAACAGCCGTGTTTAACGCCTCAACTGCTGCATCAATTTGTTCTCTTGTTGCCTGCTCATCATCTAATACAGTTTGTGCTTCTTGTTTACGTGCCACTAGGTCTTGCCAAGATGAATCAGTATAATCTTCTTGTACATAACTATCATTAACATCTGCAACTAAGTCACGTAGCACTTTTTTCATATCATGCTCGTATAAAGAAAATTCAGCTGCTGAACCAAATCCAGCTTCACCCTCTAATACTTCAAGTTTGATATATCGTGCAAGAGAAGGTGCAAATGAGGCAAATTGTTTTGCTTTATCTGGACTAAATCTACCTTCGTATATAGTTGTATAGTCATCAGATTCATTTGTTTTCACAGATAATCTAAAGTGTTTAATATCACCGTTTGTACCATTTTGTCTAGCTACATAACCAAGTTTATCAATCTCTATTTCTTTTTGCATATCTATTAAAATAGTTGCTGGTAAGTCTTGTTTAGCTGGACTCCATTTTGTATGCCAAATGGTATTTAAATCATTGTCAAATGCATTTTGAATACGTCCGTCTTCATTTTCATTATCAGAAGACACCGTAAAGTTCGTTGGATCAATCGGATCATCTTCCTCAGGTGTTGCTTTTGAAATAATTAAATCATCTAATAAACCGTTTAAAGCATGTGTTTTACTACCTACTCTTGAAGCAGGAACAACAAGTGTCGTAAATTTATTGCCAGTTTGTCCTCTTCCTAAAGTATCTGTTAGCACATCATTTACATAAAGTTCCGTTTTGTTTTGGTATCCTTTTATCATGACATGTACCCATTCATTTTTTGGTAAGGTATACTCGAATGAATGATCATATCCTTCAAGTGAAATACCCATTTTACCAGTTTCTTTTTGAACTGCTTTTATGGCTACTTTATCAGATTCTAATACAATTTGTTCACCCTCTGCATCAGGGTTTACTTTTACCCAAAATGACACAACATTGTTTGGACCGATATGTTGAATTGGTGTATTAAAGTAACTTGTACCACCATTTAATTTTAAAGCTTTTCCTTTTTTGCCGTCTGCGTACTCCACATTTTCTGCATCTGTTCCATGATACGCATTTCCTGATGTATCATTTAAATTTTGTTTATTGAATGTATATTTTTCAATCGTATCTGTTTTTGATGCAACATCATAATACGGATTATGGTTTGCAGGCTCGCCTATTTGTGTAAGTGCTTGTGTAAAAGTATTGTAGTTGCCAATATCTCTGTTTCCCCACAATTTTGTAGCAAGCGTTGGTAAAGCTGCTTGGAAACGTTTATAGACATCGTATTCTGTAATACCGTTCGCTTCTAAGTCAATTTTATCATTCCAAATCGCAAAGGCACCACCTAACATTTGCTCAGATCCTGCTGGAATGGTAACAGAACCCATTTTATTTGGTTCCCATGTTTGATATAAGTTTTGTGTATTTAAGAAGTCATTATAATAGCCTGCACCCGGAACAATATATAAAGGGCCGTCTAATGTGTTGATAAGTTGATAGCCTGCTTTATACATCGCACTAGGATTTGCCCAGCCTGTATTCCAAATATTCATTTGAACATTTTCAGAACGAACAGGTGTTTGTCCTGATTTGGCTGTTAAACTACCCCATAATCTTGGTGTTTTATGTTTTTCATGTGCAAAGGCAAGTAAATCGTCTGTGAATTTTCTAAAACTTTCGTTATTTCCTTCAAATTCATCTACCCCAACATGTATCACGTCTGTATCTCCAAATGTGGCATTATCTCCGTCTAAATATTCATTCCAAACATCTTTTACGAATTGTAAAGCAGCCGGATTGCTTACTTCTAAGTGGTCTACCCAACGTCTAACGGCATGATTGGTCATTGTTAAATCAGGTCTTACTTTTGTAAAAGCTAAGGCATGGGCAGGTGTATCAAATTCTGGAACAACTTGTATACCTTTGCGTTTTGCTTCTTGGATAAACGCTTTAAATTCTGCTTTTGTATAGAATAAATCTTTACTCGTTAAGTCTTGTTTGTTCAGCCCGTTATTACCGCCTTCTTTAATATTAGACTCTAAACGGAATGCTGAATACGCACCGTAAGGGTTATCTGTTGTTTGGTAACGTTCGACATTGATGAAATTATCATTTAAATGCACGTGTAAGTCATTCATTTTGTACCAAGCCATAAGTTTTAATGTATTTCTTAAATGCTCCATACTAATCATTTTGCGACCAACATCTAATACAAATCCACGAACAGCGTATTTTGGATAATCTCTAGCAAGTCCTTTTGGTATTTGTGTAGATTGTTTCAAAAGTTGTAAAAGCGTTTGTGTAGACCAAAAAGCACCTTTGACATGACTAGCTTCTACACGAATAGCATCATCAATATTCATGAAATAGCCTTCTTCTTTTAAGCCACTATTTTGTGGATTTAAAGAGAAATAAATATCTCCTGCTTGGGTATCTGTCCCTTCCACAATATCAATAGGTTTGCCAGTCAATTCTGTATAACTTTCTTTAAAACTATTTACAATCTCTTGTAAGGCTTGTCTATCAGTAGGATTTACAACAATACGCGTGCTATCCGTTGCAGAAAACTCACCTGTGTGACCTTTCCATTCTGCAATCGCAGGAACAACAGTTGGTTTTGCATTATCTGTTTCTTCAACTGTATATTGTCCCGGTACCGTAACAGGAATAGCTGCTGTTTCAATACTGTCTGTACCATTAGAGATTTTGTAGTTTACCACAACAGGTGTATCAACTAATGGTTTGTGTATCGTTAAATCTCTGTCAATAACTTGTTCCAAATCTGCACCAATAAAGGAAACTGTATATCCATTTGGTACTTCTGGTAATGTCCACGTTGTCATGTCTGAAGTAATGTCGGGTATTTGTAAGCCGTTGGCAACATCTTGGAGTGTTACTTGTTTTTCAGGTATAATACGTTCACTATATGCCTCTAGTTCCATAATCGAAACAGTTGCCCAGTTAATTGGTGAATCACTTGTTCGATTTGGAGCACTTGGATTGAATTGATTGATTTGAACTTTAATATAGCGTGCTTGATGTTTTTGATCCAAATTTATCGTTTCTCTAAAGGAGTCTGGTGCCGTTGTAATATGTTTGGCTTCTGTCCAATCTTGTCCATTTTCAGAAACAAGTATTGTGTAATCTTGAGCATTTTTACGCTCCCATTCTAACACGACTGAACCTACTGTTTTGACGTCACCTAAATCGACTTGTAACCATTTTTGGTTTTGTCCAACGGTACTCGCCCATCTTGTATCCACATTACCGTCTGTTGCTTTATTTGCTGCTAAACTATTAGCTTCATTCCCATTTGATGTAGCTTCTTTGTGCAATGCTAAATTCGGCAATGTCATTTCTGAAATCACTTGAAATTCGTACGCAGAAACAGACGCCCAATTTATTTCTCCTCCGTCATAATTGGTCACAACCAATCGTACATAGCGTGCTGTTTGCTCTGTATTTAATCGAACAGTTGTGTCTAATTCAACATAAGTATCATCATTTTTTTCATAAACCGGTGTATAATCTGTTCCGTTATGAGATGCTTCGATACGAAATCCTTTTACATTTTGTCTTTCCCAAGCGATACGACATTCTTGAAATGCTCTTTCTTGACCTAAATCAACTGTTAATATTTTATCTGTTGTCCCTCTATTTGTTGACCAACGAGATTGATTAGCCTTGACGCTTTCTTCTCTATTGATAATACCGTCAACAGCTTTATCAGCACCCCAATAGTTTGTTTCTGAATCATTTGTCGTCGCCTGTGCATTTAGTGCAATATTAACTTTTTGTGTGATTGTTTCTGTTGCCATAGCGTGATAACCACTAATCCCGACTAAAAATGCTACCATAGACAAAATGCTTAAACCTTTTTTCATTTGCATATTTTTTCGCCCCTTACTTTTTACGACGTGTATAAAGTATCCATAGTCCAATACCTAGTAATAATAAACCAGCACCTAAACCTACTTGTAACCAGTGGTTTTGTTCCCCTGTATTCGGTAATCCTTTTGATTGTTCTTTTTGACGGTTATTTTGTGTACTGTTTTTATCTGTTACTTGTTGTGAAGAGCCACTAATAAAGTGTACTCTTTGTTTTGTCATTGTTGCATCTGCAATTTCTTTTGGTACAACACTTGTACTTACAGATGTGCTTGTGTTTTCTGTTTTTTCTTGTTTTGTCGTTGTTGTGAGTGTGGTTGTTTCTGTCTGACTTGTTTCAGTTTGACTTGTTGTTGTGGTCGTTGTTGCTTCATCTTTTGGTTGTTCCACAGGTACTTCGTCCGGTTTATTCTCATCTGGTTTATTTTCGTCCGGTTTATTTTCTTCTGGTTCAGCCGGTTTAGATGATGTATACACCACACCGTATTTACTAAAGTGTGTTGCTAGGAATACAACTTTGTTTTCTTCACGCATTATGTCAAATGATAAACTTTCTTTTTCGTCTTGCTCATTGATATATACGATTTCTGCCACTGTTTTATTTTCGTTTATATTTAATATGACTTTAGCTGGTTGTGTAACTTCCACTTTTTCAGTCGTTCCTTTTTTCACGAAATAAATGTCATATAAATCGTACTCTTTATTCGTTTGATCTAAAGTAGGACTTGTCGTTGGTACAACCTTCATCTCTAAGTCTTTGATAGTATCTGCATCTGCCATTTTCACTGTCACATCTTCTGAGATAAATAGATGATATTTTTTTAATTGATTGACTTTATCTTGTAATGCTTGTACCATTTGTGCAATTTGTTCTGCTGTTGCCTCATCATCTTGCAACACACGATTTGCCTCTGTCACTTTTTCTTTTAAGGCAGGGAACCCCTCTGCATAATCGTTTTCGTTTAAAGTCGCAATTTCTTTTAACAAGTTTTGTAATGGTAAACGATTGATGCCATTAGTGGTATACATTTCATAAATGACTGGTCGATTATTTTCCTGCCATGTTAGTTTTACAGTAACAATATCACCTTTATCTTTTAAGTTAAATGTATTGATACCACCTGTTAATTCGCCAATCTCTTGCCAGTCACCCGCACGATTTTGAGCACTTACTTTCGCATGAGATACTTCGTCATTTTGAATAACAGTTAAAGCATTATGGAAAGCTGTTTCTGATAAATGATAGAGTAACTCTCCTCCATCTTGTGAACCTCTAAAAGCTGTATTTAAACGATTGTCTACCATATTTTCTGGTCTATCGGCATTTCTTACAGCCGGTGTTACGTCAAAAGTCGGATTATTGGATACTTTTAATTCTTCACGGTCATTTAACACAATCTCATTAAAACGTACCCATTTATCATCACCACTTTTATTTTTCGTTAACATCACTTTAATGTAACGAACAGGTAAATGATTGACATTAGCAGATTTACCTAAAACTTGGACTTCTCTATCTGGATAAACACCTTCTATTTCTAAATCATTTTCAGTATCTCCTAATGTTAAAACATCTGTAAAATCTGTACCATTTTCAGAAACTGAAATTTTACCATGGCGAATATAGTCATGTTCTGAGTCAGATACAATTTGTTTGATTTTGTCTAAAGTAATCGTTTGACCTAAATCGTACACAACGTATTTCCCTGCTAATTGACTATTTTTAAACCATGCTTTAGTATTCCAATCTCCGTCAAATGCAGCTAAAGGATTTTCCATATCCGTAAAGTTTGTATCTTTCACTTTCAATGGTAGAACATCATTTGTTTCGACGTTAAATTGTTGAATATCAAATGTTACTGGATTATCTGTTGTATTTTTTATCACAATATAACGTGCATTTGGAACAGTTTCCAATGTATATGGTTTTAAATCATCTCTATTTGTTCCTGCATAAATTGGTAATTGACTAGTGTGTTCAATAGACACTCGTTTTAAAGAGCGAATACGTTGTAAATCCAATCCAATGTATTCATTTGGTTGTAATGTCACTTGTGTTGTTGGATTTAATATAAATGTTTGTGGTGTTTGTTTTGCCGGTAATTCTTTTAAACTATCAACATTCGTTTCAATAAGCTGTTGATTGGCTAATGTTGTCACACTAATTTCTCTCATGGCAGCCCATTTTTCTGTACTATCACCATTTCTCAAACGAATATAACGTGCTTTTATATTTTGTTGTGTAGCATCGTATCGAACATCTTTTTGATTGTAAAGCGTATCTGTAAAAGGTTGATACGTCACACCATCAACTGAATATTCAAGTACCGCATTTTTAAAAATATCGTCATTAGATGTTGTTCCTTGTAAAAAGGCAATGTCACCAATACGGTACACCTCATGTAAATCAACGCCTAAATAGGCATCACGAGGTAATGAATCTCCCGCAACACTGTACCAAACGAATGTATTTGGATTATTATCAAGCATATTTGCTTCACTACCACTATAAATACTATTGAAATGAGATGATTTAACTAGCGTAGGTGTTTCTGGAGCAGATTGTGTGTCATCATGTTGTGGCAATACAATTCGTTTCACTTTATCTGCCATTTTCTCTTTTAAAAACTGCATAAATGGCGTTAAACGTTTTGCACCTGCTTCTACTTTATCTACACTACTAATATTTTGTACAGTATGTGTTTTTGATAATTCTTCTTGTGTTGCAGCTTTAGAATATGCCAACCATGCTTTTTCTGTATCGTTATCTTCTAAAGCAATCGCACTTTCAATAAAAGACTGACTTGCTTGTGCAATATTGGCGAGTGTGTTTACCCATGGTGTCATTTCTTCTTTTAATCCTTCATTTTCAGCACCATTTAAAAAATCTTGTGTTGCTTGATACAATACTTGATATTTTTGTATCAAAGATGTACCTACTTCTTTGATAGATGTTCCATTTTCTACTGCTTGTTGATAAGATGCAATCAAATCTTTAAATGCTTCTGATTCCTCCATGACTAAACCATGTCCACTTGGAGATACATCTTGTAAATGTCTTGTAATTTCTAATAAAGCATCTGTTTGGTTTTTCTCAATATATGCCATACCGTCATGCCACACATCATCAGAAGAAAAATGGTGTGTATTCCAACCGTAGTTAATTGTAGCAAAAATTCCAACTTTACTTGCTTGTGCTTGTTGCATTGGATTGGTCACTAAACCAGCTAAATCAGTAACACCTGTTTCTAATAATGTGCCAGCTGGGCCCATTAGTAAACGACTTTTTTTATAATCATTTACAGGCCAGTTCAACCAAAAATACGGTGCTCTACCTGGGTGTCCATCTGTTGTAGAAGATGTTTTAAAACGATTGATTGTTTGATTCGTTACTCTATTAACAACTGTTTCACCTGTCCAGAAAAATTGAATATTATCCGGTGCTTCATTCAGTTTTTTCATTTCTGAAAAATTTCCTTGGAAAGATGTATTATAGCCAGCCGGACAAAATAGAATATCTTCTACATCTCCTTTATCTTTTGCCCATTGACTAATATCATTTAATAAACGTAATAATTGATTGCGATCAATAGAACCAACATCATCGGCTAAAATACCAAATTGACGTACCCCCGTTGTATACAGTTGTTCAAATTTATTGATTAAATAACCATAATTCTCTTCATACTGTGAAAAATTAAAGCGAGCCCCACTCATAAATGGATGAATTGTCCAAACAAACCGTGTTTTTGTTAATTTACCCACTTCTACTAATTCACGTATTTGTGCTAATTTTTCTTCTGGATATAGAGTTTTCCATTGTTGACTATGATAAATATCATCTTTTGGTGCAAAAATATATGTATTAGCCTTAAATTGACCTGCAAATTGCATTAAAGATTGACGATTTTCATGAGACCATGGAATACCGTAATACCCCTCAATAAACCCACGATATTTCACATCTGCATAATCGGAAATTGTAAGATAACGAAGCGTTTGGTTTGTTGCTTGTGTTAATATTTGATGTAATGTTGTCAAACCAAAATACGCTGCATCTTTATGTTTTCCAATAATATGAACACCTGTTGCGTTAATGTTTAATGAATAAGCATCCCAATGACTAAACAAGTTTTCTTGTGTATCCGTTATTTCAACATTTAATGATATACCATTGTCTACTTTTTGAGTTACTTCTTGAAAAACAATATGATGTGCTGTCAATAACTGACGTGCATAAGCTTTCGTTTCTTCATCAATTCCATTCCCAAAATAAAGCGAAATCGTCTGATTACTTAATGATAAATTTTCTTCTTGATAAGTGATGTCTTGTACTGTTGGATAGAATTGATATGCGTTTTCTGTTGCATGTATTGTTGTTGCTCCAATGATGCAAAGGAACATCACACACATGGCACTTATCCATTTTATGATTTTATTCATTTTTTCCTCCCTTTTATACCACCATGCTCCCAATCCAAATATGATAAAACGCATTCCGACAAACACATAAAAAGTGTTGCGTTGAAACGTATTTGGTAAATGGTTATTACATGTGTATCATTGACGTGTCCTATTTAAAGACTGTAATACTAACGGTTATTCTGTATGAATGATATTATTCGTTCTAAGTGAATGATTTCTTTAGTCAATAAAAGATATTTAAATTTTATTGATTGATTTATATATTAGCTATATTCCTTAATAAAATACTAATCGCTTTAATTGTATACGGTTACATATTTTTGTTATATTGTTTATTTTGATTTAAATCGCTAAAGAATTTGTTTGTATTTTTATCGTTGTTTTTATAATGTATCCGATATGAGATAATACATGAGGTAACACTATGAACAATACCATTTCTAATTCTATATAATGTTTCTTTCATATGCGCTCTATATCAAAAGAGATAACCAATCACACAAGACGCTATCTTGTGTGATTGATATTCTTTACTACTATTCTGCTTTTCGTTTTTTAGATACGATACTCATTACTGTACCGACAATAGTGCCAATAAGTCCAATAGTAATCATTGAAGTAGACGCATCCCCTGTATTCGGTAAATGTTTCCCTACTGGTTTTTCCCCTTGTTGACTTGGTGATTCTTTATCAGATGCTGTTGTGTGACGAATAGAAATAGAAATACGAGGTTTTTCTTGTCTAACACTAGATTCAGCATCAGCATTTTCACTTGGACGTTTTTGTGTTGTTGTCGTCACTTTTTCTGTTTGTGTTGCTGATACCTGAGAACTTGTTGTTTCTGTATTTGTTTGTGTTGTTGTTTCCGTAGTCGTCTCAGTTGTGGATGACGTGCTCGTCATTGTCGTTGTCGTTGTTGAACTTTCATCTTTTGGTATTGGTTTATATGCAATTGCATAATGACTAAAGTGTTCAACATGGAAAGTAACACTTGTTTTTTCTTCATTCATCGTAAACGGTACTTCTTCAAGTGTGCGTTTATCGGTTTCTGAAACATGATACACATGCTCAACTTCTCTTGTTACTGGAATAGTTACATCTGCTGATTCTTTAATTTGTTTTTTCTCTCCATTTTTATCGACAAAATACATGTCATAAAGATCATGATCTTCTGGTTTTAAGTCAACGACTTCACTTGCCAAATGTTTCACAACAAATGCATATACATCATTTGCTAAACCAGATACAGGAATACGAACAGTTGCCTCTGTATCTTTGTCATCATCTTCAAATATGGCGACTTTTTTTCCGTCGGTATCTTCTTTTACTGTCACATGCATACCATTCGTCACAAAATCAGGAATAGATTCTAATTTCGTTAATGCTTCAACTAAGTAATTCAATGTTGCTGGTGTTAATAACTGATGTTCTTTCGCATAAGCAAATACTTCTTTAATACGATTCACTTTATCTTCTACACCATATAAGGTTCCCGCTTTTTCAAGTGCTTCTGTATAAGGTGTTTCATCAAGTATTGGTTTTTCTTTTTCAGGAAGTAAGAAGTACAGTTCTGCTGCTGATTGGAATGTATTTTCAGAATCTCCATAAGATGATGTCCCCGTTAAAACAATTTTTTTCGCTTTAATGGTTTCACCAAATTCTAACCATTTTTCTTCAGCATTATTCGCCCAATTCTCTGCTGAGTAAGTATGCTCTTGACCTTTATCATCTGTCACAACAAGTGTCGCATTTCTTAAATTACCATTACTTCCTGATTGACGTGGAGTATAAACAAAACCTGTAATATCTTTAGGTTCTTTTAATACAATCGTCACAGGTCTATTGATCGCCACTTCACTCCATGGCGTATGCCATATTGTTGATAAATCTCCGTCAAATGCACGCATAATGTCTTCGCCACTTTGTGAAGGAGCATCTGCACTTTCAATATCTTCTGGTGTAATCACTGTTTCTTCCGGTTCAAGAGCATTGTACACATCATCCACTTTTGCAATAACAGCACGTGCCTCATCAAGCGTAATTGTTTCAGGCACTAAATTCAATGCAAATAACGCTTCTTTATAAGCATTTAATGTTTCTACTGTATAACCTTCTGGAATTGGTAAATGTTCTTTCAGATAATTATCAATGAGCATTTTTCCAGTTAATTCGATTTCTTCAATCATCAAATTATCTAACATAAAGTCATTATATCCTTTAAAGTTAACAGCTTTTCCTGCGTCGCCTCTTGTATCTCCTGCTGTACTTGTTGATAAAATACCAATCCATGTGTTTTCAGATTCATCTCCTGTTACAAGGAATGATGCATGTTTTGCGGTATCACTATTTACCCATGTATTCTCCAGTGGTGTTTGTTTTTCTAACGTATTTGGATTTTCATAAGCTCTATTTCCTACAACAAAGGCATACGTATTATCGCTACCACTTTCATAGTCAAATGACACACGATATGTTTTACCAGCTTCAAATCTAAAGTTTTGTGGAATGGTTTGATATACCAATTTATTCCGTCCACTCAACCCATTTGTTTTTAATGACCAATTTCCCTCAATAACATCAGAGATTTTTTTATCATTCCAACCTCTTTGTGTATATGGTTCATGTTTTTCAGATAAGTGTGTACGATTATCTTCAACATTTTCGACACCGCCAATGACAAATGGGAAAATACCTTGTGCAACATTTTCAAAATCTTGTTTAAAGACGGTTTTTGATGTTGAATCATGTGATTCATTATACATAGCGGATTGATTTTCAAAAATACGAATATCATCAAAATAAGTTGCCCCATCTCCAGTTTCTTTTGATAATGTTAATGTCACATTATCGACATTATCTCCAGTTGTAAAGTAAACATACATATTTTGGAATAAACTTTTATTATCTATTGTTGCATTTTGTGACAATGTATTGTGTGCGTAAGCTTTAACATAGTTAGAAGCAATAGAATGTTTCGTATAATTTTCAATTTCTTTTTCTCCTGTATTCACACGAATAAAGGCTTTAGCATCACTTCTATTGTCTACGCCTACATATGCCGCATAAGTTGTATTTGGTTTTAGTCCTGTTAAACGTTGTGTTAAAGAAACTGATTCTTGATTTCCTGACAAGCGTAACATTGGATTATCTCCTTGAGAACGTACAATTTCAGCAGATGCTGTATCTCCAGAAATTGTCCATTGACTTAATGAACCACTATTAAACCCTTGATCGACAAGATGCATGCCACTACTCCAAGAAACGTCTATATTTTGTTGTGGCGTACGATATAGTACATACGGTTGATTTGATAATTCATCTAATTGAATAGCACCATTTTGTACAGGAATTTGTTTTTCTTCTACTTTTCCTAAGTCTGTTAGTTTATATAAATAAACATGACTTACTTGCCAATCATCTGGTAATTGCCACTGTGTTGCACCTGATTGTGTATTGAAGTAGTACATTTTTTGTTTTTCTTGTGGCAATGGTTGCCCATTTGCGTCCCAATTCCAAGGTACCAAATATGCAGAACCATCTTGAATCATACGTCCATTTAATGAAACGGTACGTTGTCTATACTCAGCACTAGAAACATTATTTGATTTTCTGTTAATAACGAGCTGATTATTTTGTGGATCCGTTAATGTTACAGACATTTCTGGTGTATAAGAATAGGTAGAGCCATTATCAGTCATGGACACAGGTTGTCCTAAAGTCATATTCGATACAGTAAAATGTTGGAAATATTTTGTCATGACATCATTGGCAAATAAGTTTGTAATATATCCTCTATAATCACTTCTTCCTTGCCAACCTTCAAAATCTTTCATGCTGTATCCACCAAGTAATGGATAGTTGGCAGCACCACCATAAGAAGGATAATCTCCTACCCATGAATCTTTTTGATGATTACGAATAAATCTTACAATATCACTATTGATACCTTTCAAGCGATATCCACCATACGTTAAGTCGGCTGCCCAATGTTGAAATGTTGAGTCATATTCACCTGCATAACCCCATTCAAAACTAGCTCTCCAACCTAATTCATTGATTTCTTTTGCCAACATATGTGTTGCCCATGCATTATTATCTCCAGATTGTCCATTACCCCAAACATCCACATAAATAAAATCTAGACCTTCTCCAAGAACATTTTTCAAATCTTTGAAACGATTAGCACGTCCATTTGCCATATCATAAGCAGCGTTGATATTGATACCTTGATCTAGCCAGTTCCAGCCATAACTATATTCACCGCTAGCTGTTTTCATCAATCTATCTTCTGAAAAGTAAAGAGATTCTGGATATGTTTCTGATGCATTGACGTGTATCCCTAATTTCGCACCAAATGGTTTTGCTTCGGCAATCAATGTTTTAAAATCTTCTGCTCCACCAATACGTTTTCCAATATCTGCATAATTCAAATGACCTGAGTCATGACCTTCACTACCATATCCTTTTAATAAAATAGATTGTCCTAAACCGTCTGTATGTAAAGCAATTTTTTTAATACCATCCAGTGTCATTAAAAATGGATTTTGTGCTTGAGATCCAAAGTTCATAGCGATACGATATGCTACCAAATCTGGCACACTTTCATATCCTACTGGATTATTCATAATATCACGATAAGCAATGGCTCCATCTTGCCAATCAACAACTTGGTCGTTATTTCTATCTTTTGTGACAACTATTTTTGCACTTGGCAACACAAAAGTACGTTCATGATATACTTTGTTATCATGTGCTTTTTGATAAATGAATGGTGAACTACCAATACCGATATATGCTTGTGAGTCAGCATTATGTTTTGAAACACGCAAACGTGTATAATCATTACCGCCACCACCAGAACTATATTGTGAATTACTCCATACACCAGCAGCTAAATGATTGTCTGATACAAAACCATACATAAATCCTCTTTCAAAATCTTCTGCTGTTTTTAATTCTGATGGACGATAGTACACATCACCTTTTTCATGTGTATTGACAGACATTCTAGCTCCTGAGAAACTAGATTGTGCATTCTCACTTGATACAGAAACAAAGTACCCCGGTATATCAATCGTTTGAATAAGTTTTCTAACATCATCTATTTGTTGCTCTGGAACAACTTCATAATGATTCTCAATATCAATCACATCATAGTGAACAATATTATTCTCTACTTTTATTTGAACTTTAATAACAGCATCAATCAAATCTGCTTCTGATTTCAGTGTCATCGTATAAATAGCTTTGTCATTATCCACTTTAGAATAAGCTACTTGTGGTGTTATGTCATGCCCGTTGATACGTACTGTATTTGTTGCTGTTACTTGTCCTTGTAATCGCTCATCTCCCAATTTATATTCACGAATACGTGGAAATGCTTGATCTACTTTTACATCAAGCGTACCAGATGTTAATGTATCATAATTTGCTTGATTATCCACTTCAGTAATAGATGTTCCTACTGGGACATTTCCATTATCTGATTGTGTAGATACATTTTCTTGATTGTCTGTTACAATGGCTACCTTAGTCACTTGATCACCAAATTTACCGACTTTTAACGCCACTTTTCGACTATCTTGTAAAGCATCTAACACATTCTGTGGCACAACTTCTGTGTTAATAACAGCGTTTCCATTTACAGTTGCATTTAATTGTCCATCATGTTTTAAGCTGACAACTAATTCATTTCTTGAATTTTTAGCAGGTGCTGCAATCCTTGAACCT
This sequence comes from Carnobacteriaceae bacterium zg-84, assembly GCA_013874835.1. Lineage (NCBI taxonomy): Bacteria > Bacillati > Bacillota > Bacilli > Lactobacillales > Carnobacteriaceae > Carnobacteriaceae bacterium zg-84. The sequence continues at coordinate 860,148 of CP059430.1, forward strand.
TGATACCATCTATCAACGCCAGGTGCTTTATACTGCCAAAACCATCCTTCTTTATCATATCCAACAAAAATATGATTATTAGCATCTTTATGGCGTAATAACACACCAAAACGACCATGACCTGTTTCTGATTCTTCAACAAAAGTTAGCCCCACTGTAACGTTTCCCTCTTCATCAACTTGCAACCCTTGTTTTTCAAAAACAGCCATATTCGTACCGTTATCGTTCCCATTAACCGCTTCCAATACATTGTAACGAATACCTTCCTGTTCTTTTACAGTTGCTTTTCCTTTAATTGCAGATGTAGAAACCCATTCTAAATAGTGATTCTCCTCATTAGAGGTTGTAGTTGGTTGTGTCATTTCAACTCCCACTGCTTGATAATTTTGTATTAGCGTTACCGATGCTAAAACCATAGAACATAAACTAAGAGTAAAAAGTGTTCGAGTATACTTTTTAGTTTTTAAAGTGTTCACCATATTTTTCCCTCCTTTTTAAACGTTTACACTTTCAAAAACAATAATTCATAAACCCCCTCCTTTTATGTTAAAAAACACAATTTTTATTCTCTATATTATTATATTATATAATATAGTAAATTTGTCAAATATTTTTTGAACAAATAAAAAGAGTTTAATCAAAAAATAAATGATTAAACTCTTTTTATAACTATTTACACAACCTGTTCTAATCGGTCTGGTCTAAATCCTGAAAAAGGCTCTTCTCCGTCAATTACGACAACTGGTAATGACGAAAATCCAAGATCTTTTACTTCTGCCATTGCTTCGTCACTTTCCATAACATCTTTCACGATAAAATCAACTTGATGTTCTTCTAAAAACTGTTTTGTAAATTGACATTGCATGCAATTTGGTTTTGAATAAACAATAATAGATTTACCCATTATAATTCTCCAATCTTTCTTCGATACTGTTACATCATACATGAAATTATCAAAATATGCAACTAAATGATATTCACATATACTAAATATTGTGTTTACTGTATTCTAATACGTTTTATAAAATGAGTTTGTTCAAGTTTATATCTTACCCAACTTGCAATTTTTGCATACATCAAAATCGAGATAATTGTGCCTTCTCGAATGGGTAATGCCTCTTGTAATATAGAACACACAATAATAGCAAAACCAACTAAACAGACGTCATACCACTGTCTAAAACGACGAAAATTAAAATTCCCTTTCTCACACAACACTAATCCTAATGCTTCAATCGGTGAACTCACACAATTTAAAGCAATCATACATCCAACAGAAATTGCAGCAATGATGTAACCAATAACTGCCAGTATTAGTTGAAAAGGATAATGTGTTATCGTTATATGGGACAGCACATAGGTTAATATCATGGAAATAGATATGCCTAATACAAAAGATACCGGAATTTGTAAAAACTGACGTACCCTAAAATTTTTTCTTAAAATGAGAATTTGTAAAAAAACACACATCATATTTGTCACCGTTGTCATTGTTCCTATATCATAACCAGTCAAATACGACCATGATAAATTAAAAGCATCAATACTCCCTAATCCAATATCTGCTTTAACGCTGAAACTAACTCCTATTCCTAAAAACACAACTGATAGAATCGTTAGTAAAAAATTAACGATGTTTTCCCTCATATTTTATACTCCGCTTGCAATTCTAAAATAATATCTCTCAATGTTGCTGCTTTTTCAAAGTTCAATTCTTTTGCAGCTTGTTTCATTTCTAATTCTAAGTGATGAATGCTCTCTTTTCTTTCTGCTTTAGTCATTTCTTTGTAAGACTTCGTATGCTCCACTTCTTTTTCAGCCACTTGCGTAATCGCAATTAAGTCGCGGATGTCTTTTTTAATCGTTTTTGGCACAATACCGTGCTCTTGATTGTAAGCTTGTTGAATGCTTCGTCGACGATTCGTTTCATCAATGGCACGTTGCATCGAATCCGTTATTTTATCTGCATACATAATCACCTTTCCTTCAGCGTTACGTGCAGCACGTCCAATCGTTTGCACAAGGGAACGTTCACTTCTTAAAAATCCTTCTTTATCGGCATCTAAAATCGCTACTAAGGTCACTTCGGGTACATCTAATCCCTCACGCAACAAGTTAATACCAACTAAAACATCAAATGTTCCAACACGCAAATCTCGAATAATTTCTGTTCGTTCTAGTGTATGAATATCACTATGCAAATATTTCACTTTAATACCAATATCTTTTAAATAATCCGTTAAATCTTCTGACATTTTTTTTGTTAATGTCGTAATAAAAACACGTCCACCTTTTTCGATTTGTTCGTTAATTTCACTCACTAAATCATCAATTTGTCCTTTGATTTTTCTCACTTCGACTGGTGGATCTAGTAATCCTGTTGGACGAATAATCTGTTCGGTAACAGTCGGTGTTTGTGCCAATTCATACGGCCCTGGTGTTGCTGAAATATAGATAATTTGATTTACTCTGTCTTCAAATTCCTCTAATCGCAGTGGACGATTATCAACTGCACTTGGCAATCGGAATCCATATTCAACTAAGCGTTCTTTTCTGGCTCTATCACCATTATACATACCTCGAACTTGCGACATTGTAATGTGTGATTCATCAATAACAATCAAATAATCATCTGGGAAAAAGTCTAATAATGTATAAGGAGGTTCTCCCGGTTGACGACCATCCATATGTCTGGAATAATTTTCAATACCATTGCAATAACCCATTTCAAGCAACATTTCAATATCATAGTTTGTACGTTGTTCCAATCGTTGTGCTTCTAATAATTTATTGTCGGCACGAAGTTCACTCAAGCGTTCCTCTAACTCTTCTCGAATAGAGTCAATCGCTTTTAAGGTTTGTTCTTCACTTGAAACAAAATGCGCCGCTGGAAAAATGGCAACATGAGAACGTGTCGCTTTGACATCTCCTGTTAGCACGTCTATTTCTTGAATACGATCAATTTCATCTCCAAAAAAGGACACACGAATGGCTTGAGAATCTCTTGATGCCATAAAAATATCGACACTGTCACCTCTTACACGAAATGTTCCGGGCCTAAAGTCAAAATCATTACGTGTAAATTGCATGTCAATCAAACGATGTAATACGTCATCGCGTTCAATAATTTGTCCCTCACGCAACGACAATACGAATTTTTTATATTCTTCTGGATTAACCAATCCATAAATACACGATACAGACGCAACAATAATAACGTCTTTCCGCTCAACTAAAGCACTTGTTGCCGAATGACGTAGTTTATTGATTTCATCATTGACGCTCGATTCTTTTTCAATATATGTATCACTAGAAGGAACATACGCTTCTGGTTGATAATAATCATAATAACTCACAAAATATTCAACTGCATTATTTGGAAAAAATTCTTTTAATTCACTATATAACTGTCCCGCTAATGTTTTATTATGTGCCAATACTAAAGTTGGCTTATTTACTTCTTTAATAACATTAGCAATCGTAAATGTTTTTCCTGTTCCTGTGGCACCTAATAGTGTTTGTGCCATTTTCCCTTGTTGGATACCTGCGACTAATTCTTTAATCGCTTGTGGCTGATCGCCACTTGGTTGGTAGGGAGAAACTACTTCAAAAACATGCTCACTCATTTCTTCTCTCCTAACTTATCTTTATTCAGTAACATCTTATCATACAATCCATAGAATGACTATTTTCTTGTATGGCAAAATAATAGACAAATTTTTTATTTTTTAATATGATAATACTATCAATATAAATTAGAAATGAGCGAATAGAATGTTACTAATGAAAGATATTATCCGTGAAGGACATCCAACGTTAAGAGAAAAAGCAGCACCTCTTTCTTTTCCACTAACACAAGAAGAAAAAGACATCGCAAAAGAAATGCTTGAGTTTTTACACAATAGCCAAAATGAAGAAATTGCTGAAAAATATGAATTACGTGCAGGTGTTGGACTAGCAGCACCACAAATCAATGTATCTAAACAAATGATTGCACTTCTTGTTCCAGGAGAATACGAAGATGATCCGTTTATTTTAGATATGGTTATGATTAACCCTAAAATTATAAAACACTCTGTCCAACAAACATGTTTAAAAACTGGAGAAGGTTGCCTATCTGTTGACCGTGAAGTACCCGGTTATGTCCCTCGCTTTTCAAAAATCACACTAGAGTATTTTGATATAGACGGTAATAAGCAAAGCATGGTACTAAAAGGATTTCCTGCCATTGTCGTACAACACGAAATCGACCACTTAAATGGGATTATGTTTTATGACCGTATCAATGAAACAGAACCATTTAAAGAATTAGAAAATATGACAATTATTGACTAATGAACAACCCTGACACAACACTTTTAAAGAGTTGTGTCAGGGTTGTTTTTCTAAAAAGGCATGAAATCAATCTGTTTAAAGAGTTGATTTCATGCCTTTTTGAGTATAATCAAATCTGTTCATTTAAATAGATATTGACTTTTAGGCTAGTTCCAAAAATATTACTTATTTCTTTTCACTAACACTATATGTTTAACGTTGGCGTTTGTATGGCTTTAAATTCCAAATTTCATCAACATAACGTAAAATCGTATAGTCAGATGAGAATGGCCCCGCATTAGCAACATTTTGCAAGGACATTCTTGTCCAACGTTCTTTATCTTTGTAGGCTCTATCCACTTCTTCTTGTGTCATGACATAACTTTCAAAGTCTTGTAGGACAAAATACTCATCATTGTAAGTGACAAGCGAGTCAAAAATCTCTTGACCTTCATGTGCTGTATGTGGCACTGTACCGTCCAATAAGGCGTTTAGGACACGGTGAACTTTTGGATTGGTTTCATAAATATGACGTGCATTATACGAGCCATTTTCATAAAAGGCTTCAACTTCACGATTAGACATACCAAATGTAAAGAAGTTTTCCGCACCTACATAGTCACGAATTTCGACATTGGCTCCATCCAATGTACCAATCGTTACGGCACCATTTAACATCAATTTCATATTACTTGTTCCAGATGCTTCTTTTCCGGCTAATGAAATTTGCTCAGATAAATCTGCCGCTGGAATAATCAATTCTGCTAGTGAAACACCATAATTTTCAACAAAGACAATTTTTAATAAATGATTCACATCTATGTCATTATTAACAAGATCTGCCAGAGCATTGATAAATTTAATAATAGATTTAGCATACGTATAACTTGGTGCTGCTTTTGCCCCAAAAATAAAGACTCTAGGTACATAATCAATATTTGGATTTTCTTTAATCGTTAAATAACGTAATAAAATATGCAGAGCATTTAATAATTGACGTTTGTACGCATGTAGACGTTTAATTTGTACATCAAAAATAGCATCTATTGGTAATTCAATACCTTTTTCCTCAAGAACATATTTAGCAAAACGTTCTTTATTTAAACGTTTAACATCTTGTAAGGCATACAATACATCATTATCATCTTGGTATGCTTTTAATAATTTTAATTCGGTATGATTAAAATGCCACTGGGTACCAATGGTTTTATCAAGTAATTCTGTCAAATCTGGATTGGCAAGTTGCAACCAACGTCTTTGTGTAATACCATTTGTTTTATTGTTAAACTTCCATGGGTACATTTCATAAAAATCTTTTAATGTAGCATTTTTTAAAATATCCGTATGTAGTTTTGCTACACCATTGACACTATGGCTACCAATAATAGCTAAATTTGCCATTTTAATTTGGCCGTCTAAAACAATAGCTGTGCGTGTTGTTAATTCAATGCCATAAATAGCTGTTTTCTTTTCAAAATGACGACGATTAATTTCTAAAATAATTTGATAAATACGTGGCAATAATGTTTCAACCATATCACAAGACCAACGTTCCATGGCTTCTTGTAAAATTGTATGGTTCGTGTAACTAATTGTATTTTTCGTAATTTCCCACGCTTGTTCCCAGGATAAATGCTCTTCATCTAATAAAATACGCATCAATTCTGGAATACATAACGTTGGATGTGTATCATTGATATGAATGGCAATTTTATCTGGAAAAGCACGCCATGGTAAATTCAAGTGTTTAAAATAACGTACAATGCTTTGTACACCAGCACTTGAGAAGAAATATTCTTGTTTTAAACGCAATAATTGACCGTCATAATTCGAATCATCTGGGTACAATACTTCAGTAATTTTCTTAATTTCTTCTCGTTCTTTTTCTAAGTTAAAATGCTCTTCTTCGCCATAAGGAATTTCAGCAGACCACAAACGTAAATTATTCACCACACCATTTTGATACCCGACTTGTGCAACATCATACGGTACAGCTAAAATATTTAACGTATCTTCATACTGAGGTTCTAATTGTCCTTGATGATTTGGTACAAGATTTACTCGTCCACCAAATCGAACAATAACCGATTTATTTTCTTTTCTAACTTCCCATAAATTCCCATTACGTAACCAGTTTTCAGGTAATTCTACTTGATATCCGTCAACAAATTTTTGTTTAAACAAGCCATAACGATAGCGAATACCACAGCCGTGTCCTGGCGAACCTGTTGAGGCAATCGAATCCATAAAACAAGATGCTAGTCTTCCTAAGCCTCCATTTCCTAAAGCTGGGTCTACTTCTGCTTTTGCTAAATCATCTAAATTTAAGTTTAAATCTTGCAATCCTTTTTCTACCGTTTTTAATAAACCTAAATTCAATAAATTATTTTTTAGCATACGTCCTGGTAAAAATTCCATAGAAAAATAATAAACTTGTTTTTGTTTATTTTTTTCATAACGTTGATTTGTTTTCACCCAATTTTCATTAATAATAGACTTTACAATATCCGATAAAATATATAATTGCTCTACATTAGATCCTTGTGTGTAATCATAGGCATACACATCAATGAACCTTTTTTTGTATAAAGTAACAAATTGTTCGATATTCATTCTCTACTCCTTTTTAATGTTTTTGATACAACTCAATATAGGCTTTTGCAGGAAAGACCCAATCAAATGTTTGTGACATAGCTTGTTTGACTAACTGTTGCCATTTATCTGGTTCATTAAAATAAAGAGAAAGTGCTTGATAAATGACATCTAATAAAACGTACTCGGAAAAATCATAAAAACTAAATCCAGTACCTTCACCTGTAAATTGATTATATGGTATCACTGTATCTTTTAATCCACCGGTTTCATGTACAAGAGGTAATGTACCATATCTTAATGCAATCAGTTGAGATAAGCCACAAGGCTCAAAAGCAGACGGCATTAAAAATATATCGCTTCCTGCATAAATACGCTGTGCTAAACTTACATCAAATGTAATCAATGCTCTACATTTGTGTGGATATTTATTTGCAAGATGAATAAACGCCTCTTCAAAAACGGCATCTCCAGTACCTAAAATGACGACTTGTACATCTTGTTGTAAGACTTCTTCTAATGTTTGTGCAACAAGTTGAAATCCTTTTTGATCGGTTAAACGTGAAACAGCACTCAATAAAGGAGCATCTTCTCGAATAGGTAAGCCTAGTTCTTGTTGTAAACTCGTTTTATTTTTTGTTTTATTTTCCAATGATTGACTTGAAAAATGATACGGAATATGTGTATCCGTTTCAGGATTGTTTAGTTCATAGTCAATCCCATTTAAAATACCGGTAACTTTCCAAGAATTATGGCGTAACACATCATCTAGCCCTTCGCCAAATTCACTTGTCATGATTTCTTTAGCATAAGTTGGACTAACTGTTGTGACAACATCAGAAAAGTTAATGCCTGCTTTTAAATAGTTGAGATTATCATAGTATTTTCCACCATCATCTGTCAACATTGTATAGTATGTATCAAAGATACTTTCTAACACAATCGGATCATAAATACCTTGGAATCTTAAATTATGAATGGTTAATACTTTTTTGATGTCTTTAAATGCATCTACCCAATGGTATTTATCCACTAATAAAGCAGGTATCATAGCTGTATGCCAATCATTAACATGTAAAACATCAGGTATAAAATCAATTTTTTGCATCATTTCAATAACAGCTAGTGAAAAATAACCAAAGCGCTCTCCGTCATCCCACTCTCCATATAGTATACCACGATCAAAATAATCTAAATTATCAATAAAATAATAGGTAACGCCATCCATGTATAAGGTTTTAACACCAACATAGCAATCTTTTTGCCCAACTTTTATTGTAAACCATAATAAGTCTTTTATCTTATCTTTATAAACTTGTTTTATATGTGTATAAAATGGTGTGACAACACGAATGTCAATTCCTTGTTTTGCAAGCTCTTTTGGCAAAGCATACGCAACATCTGCTAATCCACCTGATTTTGAAAATGGCACAACTTCTGAACTGGCAAATAATATCTTCATATTCTCCTCCTATACACGACGTTCTTCATTTTCACCAATAATATCATTTTTAGTAATCAATAAAATATTGTCCGGTGTCCCTTTAATCACTGCGCCTTTCCCAACTTGAACACCTTTATCTAAAATAGCATATTCAATAGAGGCACCTTTTCCAATATGACATCCTTGTAAAATAATTGTGTTTTTCACATGAGCATCTTTTTCAACTTCAACACGTCTAGACAGTAAACTACGTTCAACATGTCCACGTACCACACAATCTGTGGCAATCAAACTATTTAATACAATGGCATCGTCTGTAAAAAATGACGGTGCTCCATTTCTTGTTTTTGTGACAACTGGATTAGATGCATAAAATAGTGATTTAAATTTTTGGCTATCCAGCATATCCATATTGGCATAGAAATAATCTGACAAGTCATTGATAATGGCTGTATAGCCTAAATGAATGTATGTATTGACAGTTTCTTTTGCTGAATAATGACGAATTAGCTCATCTACTTCTACAAATAATTTTTCTTTCACCGCCAGACTAATCATTTCATATAATTTTGGTGTTGATAACAAATATTTATTTAAATTACGGTGTCCTTCATCAAAAATTTGTGTAATATCGCAGCCAGATTCGATATGCTCTTGTTTCACATCTTCTAAATTTACATTGGCAATCACTTTACTTCCTGAAATAAACACATATCCTACATGTGAACGTTTCACAAATTCAATTAAATCTTCATAAAAATCTTCGTATCCAACTTCTTCTCCTAGTGAATATTTATAAAATTGTTGTGAAAAAGTAAAAATACCACCATTAACATGTGAATCGAATCCCCATGAACTACCGCTTCTCACATGGTCATAAATAGAACGACCAGATTTTCCGATAAATAAAGCAACAGATTTAACACCAGCTTCACTTACAGAAGATAAAGGAAAATCAATAATACGAAAACGGCTGGCAAAAGGTAATGCTGCAATCGGTCTTTTTAAGGTCAACGCACGTAGTGAATCAGACTGTTCGGTTAATGATAGAACGGCACAAATATCATTTTTTCTCATTAGTTTAATCCTCCAATTTTTTCATCATATCCAATAACGGCAATATTTGATTGTGTTCCAACAACTCTTGCATTATCTGAAATAACCGCATTTTCTCCAATAATCGCATAGTCAATCACAACATTTTTACCGATTTTTACATTTCCCATAATTAAACTATTATTGACCGTTGCCCCCTCACTAATAGTGACATTATTCGATAAAATCGAATGATTCACATTTCCCTCTATAATACAACCGTCAGAAATCATGGCATTTTTTACTTTAGCGTGCTCTCCAATAAAATGTGGCAGAGCATTGATATTATTTGAAAAGATACGCCATTCTCTATCTCGAATATTTAATTCATGATTTTCTTCTAAAAATTCCATATTGGCTTCCCATAATGATTCAATGGTACCAACGTCTTTCCAATAACCATTAAAGCGATAAGCAAATACATTCTCATGATTGATTAAATATTGAGGAATAACATTTTTTCCAAAATCTTCCATTTCTCCTTGTTCATCATTTAGCAATAATTGACGAAGTTTTTTCCAATCGAAAATATAAATACCCATAGATGCTAAATTGCTTTTTGGTTCTTTTGGTTTTTCTTCAAATTCGATAATACGACTATCTGAATCGGTATTCATAATCCCAAAACGTGAGGCTTCTTCTAATGGTACTGGAATAACGGCAACTGTTAAGCTAGCATTATTGGCTTTATGAAATTCAAGCATTTTTTGATAATTCATTTTATAAATATGATCACCGGATAAAATCAAAATATACTCTGGATTGAGTTGGTCAATATAGTCAATATTTTGAACAATCGCATGTGCCGTTCCAGCGAAAAATTGTGTTCCTTTTGAGCTAGAATACGGTTGTAAAATGGTTGCTCCACCGTAACGTCCTTCCATTCCCCAAGCTTTTCCGCTACCGATATGTTCATTTAGTGATAAAGGTTGATATTGGGTAATGACACCAACATTATCAATATCTGAATTAGCACAATTACTCATCGCAAAGTCAATAATACGATAACGCCCTCCAAATGGTACAGCTGGTTTAGCAATATGTGCCGTTAGTTTACCAAGTCTTGTACCTTGTCCTCCGGCTAATATCATCGCAATCATTTCTTTTTTCATACAGTTAACTCCTTCATTTCTTTTTTTATATATACTCTTTTAGGTTTAATATATAGTGCCGCTAAACTCGGTACGACACATTCAAAAGAATACGGTTGATTTTGATAAGGGATTTTTTCTGTTTGATAAATGGATTTTGTATGCGTCCAAGTACCACCATACTCTTTTGCTTCTGTATTCAATAATATTTCATACTGTCCCTCATAAGGAACACCTACACGATATGTTAATCGTTCTATTGGCAAGAAGTTAGCAATCATAATTAGAAAATCTCGTTTTTGTTTTCCATGTCTAATAAAACTAATAATGGACTCGTCTATATTATCTGCATCTAAAACCGTTATACCGTCCGATTTAGTATCTACTTCATACAATGCCTTTTGTGATTGATACAAATGATTAATTGTTTTAATAAAATATTGATACTCTTGATTAAACGGACGTTGTAAATCAATCCATTCTAATTGAGAATAGAAACGCCATTCTAAAAATTGACCTAGTTCATATCCCATAAAATTCAATTTTTTACCTGGATGAGCTATCATATAGGCTTGTAAAAGTCTTAATGTCGCAAATTGTTTGTACCTATCGCCTTTTATTTTACCTAACATTGAATTTTTTCCATGGACGACTTCGTCATGTGATAATGGCAATATAAACTGATCATGAAACATATACATAAATGAAAAAGTCATCAAGCGATAATAATCTTTTCTAACATACGTATCTGTTTCAATATAGGCTAATGTATCATTCATCCAACCCATATTCCACTTAAATAAAAATCCTAGACCTCCGTGATATACAGGTCGTGTTACTCCATCAAATGATGTACTTTCTTCGGCAATCATCAATGTTGTTGGATAATAACGATAAATAATCGTATTTAGTTGTTTTAAAAAGTCAATGCCTTCTAAATTACGATTATCTCCATATTTATTTGGTTTCCAACTTAAATTATCAAAATCTAAATAAAGAATATTTGATACAGCATCTACACGAATACCATCGACGTGGCACACATCTAACCAAAATAGCGCATTAGAAATTAAAAAACTTTGTACTTGTGGTTTACCTAAATCAAAATTAAGCGTTCCCCACCCTTGATTATTTGCCCTATCTTCATCACTATATTCATACGTTGGTGTCCCGTCATAATAGGCAAGTGCATAAGCATTTCGACAAAAATGTCCCGGAACCCAATCCATAATAATACCAATACCTTGTTGATGTGCATATTCTACAAAATCTCTAAATGCATCTAAATCTCCAAAGATTGATGCCACAGCATAATACCCCGTAACTTGATATCCCCAACTTTCTTCAAGCGGATGCTCCATAAGTGGCATAAACTCAATATGCGTATATCCCATGTCTTTGACGTAAGGCACAAGATATTTTTTGAAGTCATCAAATGAATATAAAGTACCGTCTAAATGCCGTTTCCAAGAACCTGCATGTATCTCATATATATTCAAAGGTTTTTCTAAAATATCTTTCCTTTTTTTATTTGCCTGCCATAGACCATCTTTCCATTTTTTAGGTGCAACATCATATACAATAGACGCATCTTTTGGTGGTCTTTCAAATTTTTTAGCAAATGGATCAATTTTGTAAATAGTATTTCCTTGCTCATCTTCAATCACATATTTATAACAATCTCCCGATTTTGCTTTTTCAGATAAAGATAACCATATACCCGTTTCTTCTAAACACGTCATACGCTCATAAGTCCAATCATTAAAATCCCCTACTAAATAAACATGTTTGGCATGTGGAGCCCATACAGCAAAAGAAACGTAAACGGTTTCATTTCTTTTCACAAAATGATTCCCTAAAAAACGATAACTTGCATATTGTTGTCCAATATTAAATAAATAAATATCATCTTTCCATTCTTGATATAAATTTTTCGTAATATTTCCCTCCTTCATCATTAGAGTGCATATTCATCAATTTAATAAAGTTTCTATCTTCGAGATAAATTTGTTTAAACCAAAGAAAGAAAACGCTTTATGTTTGATATTATTATACCATATTTTTACTTCATCTGGTGATTTTTTTTGATGTTTTTTCAATATTTTTGCCTATTATGAATTGTTATAATACAGACTATAATAGCTCCATAAAACAGCTAACTAAAACTTTTATTTTTATAAATAGATAAAACTTTATCTCTTCTTAAAATTCTGTTATAATACAATTATAAATTTTTAAGAAGGTGATTCCATTGTATTTTAAAGAAAGTTATTTCATATCATAAAAAAGGAGTATTATTATGAAAAAATATAAATATATCACATCAATCTTCTTCACATTTATCGTCATTTGTATCATCACTGCTTGTTCACCAAAACAAGATAGTACAAACATCAAACCTCTTGCAGAAGGATTTCCTTATACTGGAACCTATAAAGCAACAACATCAAAAAGTACCCTATCGGCTATTCATTTTGAAAATGACAAAATGATTCTATCACTTGATATGAACAATCATGCTTCTAAAAACGATGTGATTAGAAGCAATATTTCAACAAATATTCGTAATCAATTTAGTCAAATACTTGATAAAAATGGAAAACTAAATAAAAAAGCAACGATAACAGATGATTTAAAACAAGAACCAAAAGCACCTACACTACGTGCTTACTACGAACAAGATTTACCAAATTATCAAGCAAAATATGGAAATATGTATCTTGAATTTTCACATCCAACTGTTACAAAAGCACATGGAAATGATACCGACTGGGTTGTGCAATTGCATGTAGAAGAAAACGATGAACGTCAGATTTTGATTATAGAACGCATTGATGATACATCATTTAAAGACAATACAGGAACTATTTATAAAAAATAATGTAAAATGGAGCGATATGATGACGCCATCATATCGCTCTATCTTTCTTTTTTTAACACAAGCGTGCTCAATGGTGGCACTGTAATGCCTTTAGAGCCAACAATCCATTTTCTCACAGAAATGGATTCACTGCTTATCAACAATGTATATGTTCCATGTGGTAAATATAAGTCTTTTCCATAAAAATTAGCACTATGAATAATAAATAAATCTTTGACACAATACGCAATGATTTGCTCATCACTTTTAATCACCTTAACCATTTCTTTTATTGTATCAAAGTCTGTTGTGGCAAAAAAAGGATGCTCTTTTCTAAAGTGTACTAAGGAGGTTACATACTCGATATTATCTTGATAAACAAACGCTCTATCCCAATCCATTTGATTAATAATATCTGGCGAACAATACGAATTTTCAATGCCCGATTTGGTACGCATAAACTCTTGTCCTGCATGTAAAAATGGTATCCCAAATGTTAATAAAACCATGCTTGTCGCAAGACGATGTCGCTTGAGGCGAATGGTATCGTTTTCTGATGTATTGTGCAACGTTAAATAATCCCACAGCGTGTAATTATCATGTACTTCGACGTATTGTACCATTTGCTTCATGTGTGTATAAGGTGCTGTTCCCAAAATCTGATTGAAGATAATCCCCTCAAATCCCAGTTGCCCTGATACAAAAGATTTTACATTATCTCGAAATTTATCGTTAAAAAAAGCAATATCTGAAATCAAATGTGCATTAGCTTGCATTGCTTTTTGAGGGGTAGGCAAAGTACCCATATCCCACCCTTCACCTAAAATGATGATATGAGGATTGATTGCTTTTAACCGTCTTGATACGTCTTGCATCGTTTGAATATCTAACATCCCCATTAAGTCAAACCTAAACCCATCTATTTGATAAGTTTGTGCCCAATAAGATACACTATCAACGATATACTTTCTAGCCATTTTTCTCTCACTGGCAAAATCATTGCCAACACCTGTCCCGTCGGTTAACACACCATATTCATCACGTCTAAAAAAATAAAATGGTACGATTTTTTCAAAACTATGTTCTTTGATGTGATACACATGATTATAAACCACATCCATAATGACACGTAACCCCTCTTGATGACACTTATCAATAAACGCTTGACACTCTAAAATTCGTGTCATAGGATCATACGGATTAGTACTATAACTTCCCTCGGGTACATTAAAATGCAGCGGGTCATATCCCCAATTATATGAACGCCACGGTTGTGTTTCATCAACGGATTGTGCACTATAATCAGCCATAGGCATCATTTGAACATGTGTGACACCTAATGATGTCATGTAATCAATACCTGTTTTTTGTAAATGACTTGTATGCGTATTGTGCTCTGTCAGTCCAAGAAACATGCCTTTATGCTGTATACCACTATCTATATGGCTGCTCATATCTCTTACGTGCATTTCATAAATGATAGGTACATCAACAGGTGGTAAAGGCAACTTGCTTGCTGTTGGTACTGTTACAATAACACCTCGTTCGCCATTCACAGTTACGGCTTTTGTATAGGGGTCAACTACTTCATGATAATCTGTGTGTCGATAAATACCATACATATACGTTTGATGTAAACAATTTCCAAGGAATGTGTATGTGTATACTCCTCTTTCTTGGTTTATCATCTCATACGGGACATCATCTAATAATAAATATACTTGTGTTGCTCCAGGTGCCCATAGTTTAAATTCTGTTTGCTCGGGTGTATACGTATATCCTAATATTCCGTCATAATAAAAATAGTCATCAAATAAAGGTAAACGTGCAATATGACGAAATAAAACAGGTATTTTTTCTCCATTTACGATAGCAAAAATAGGTGTATCCAATGGTAGAGGAAGATTTGTTTGATAGGTATAAGAAGTTGATGTTTGTGATACGAGTGTTATCATCACATCACATGATAAACTTATTTCCAAAATATCGACTTGGGGTGTATCACATACCACTGTTATCCTATCAATATCGTCCATAAAGGCTTGTAAATATTGATTTGTCATTCTATTCTTTCCTTTAATCTTGTGATACGTTCACTATAACATAAACAAAACGGTAAGTCGACAATACCTGTCAACTTACCGTTTTAATATTTGGATTACCAATTTATATAATCTTCATCTTCCATCGCTTCTACTTCACCTAATAAATAGCCATTTCCAACTTGTGAGAAGAAGTCGTGATTACTTGTTCCTGTTGAGATACCATTCATGACAATCGGATCAACATCTTCTGCTGTATCTGGAAACAGTGGATCAAATCCTAGATTTTGTAATGCTTTGTTGGCATTATAACGAATAAAGACTTTTACTTTTTCTGTCCAACCAATTTGATCGTATAACATTTGTGTGTATTTAATTTCATTTGAATACAACTGATATGTTAATTGGAATACCCAATTTTTCAATGTTTCTTGTTCTTCTTCACTTAATTCATTATACGCTAATTGGAATTTATAGCCAATATATGTTCCATGAACAGATTCATCACGAATAATCAGCTTAATGATTTCTGCGACATTCGCTAGTTTATTGTTTCCTAAATAATATAATGGTGCAAAGAAACCTGAATAAAATAAGAAAGATTCTAGTAACACACTCGCTACTTTTCTCTCTAACGGAGAACCATTTTGATAAATACCGTTAATAATTTCTGCTTTCTTTTGTAAAAATTCATTTGAGTTTGTCCAAGCAAAAATTTCTTCAATTTCTGCTTTTGTATTCAACGTACTAAAGATTGACGAATAACTTTTCGCATGAACAGACTCCATAAATTGAATATTGTTATAAACGGCTTCTTCGTGTTGTGTACGAACATCTTTTTTCAAAGATTCCACACCGTCTTGTGATTGTAGCGTATCTAATAAAGTCAATCCACCAAACACTTTCGCAACCATATCTCTTTCTGCGTCAGTTAACGTACGCCAATCGTCTAAATCATTTGATAATGGAATACGTGTATCTAACCAAAATTGCTCGGTTAATTTCTCCCACGTTAATTTATCAATCATATCTTCAATACTATTCCAGTTAATTGCAATATATGGATTCATTCATACTTCCTCCTAAATACCTATGCTAATACTCTACTATGATTGGTTCTTTTTTGCAAGGAAAATAAACAACATATCAACATGCTAAAAAGAATACATACCATATATAGTAGTTATCCCTTTAATTGACTACACAAAATCCAATACCCTTTATCACGGTTTAATAATGTCACATTGCCAAAAACATCTTCCATTTTTTTCTGTGCACTAGGTGCTCCTTGTTTTTTTTGAATGACAATTACAATATAACCATTAGGTTTTAAATACGATATACTTTCTTCAAGAATATGATGCACAACTTTTTTTCCTGCACGAATAGGTGGATTAGAAACAATCATATCAAATTGCTCTGTTATCGCTTCGTACACATTAGATTGTAGTACTTTTGCATGATTGACTTTATTTTCATGTATATTTTTTTCTGTTAGATGAACCGCACGTTCGTTTATGTCCACCATTGTCACAAAAGCATCTGAATAGGCTTTTGCTAGTGTTAATCCAATGGGACCATATCCACAACCAACATCTAAAATAGCGGGATTTTTAGGCAGTATCATATCTTGTTTAATGGTTTCAAGTAGTGTACGAGAACCAAAGTCTAAACCTGTTTTTGAAAACACACCGTGATCTGTCCATATAGATAATGTTTGATTTGCCACAACAATCGTATGTTTTTGTTCATCGGTCTTACTTGTAGGTGTGTGGCTATAATAATGTTCTGACATGTGATACATCCTTTCTCGTCTTATCATCTTGCTTATTATATAGAAAAACACGTGATTAAACAATTGAAATCATCTTCTTTTGTAGAATATAGTAACATATACTAATGCTTAAAGAAATAATGAAAAGAACGATTATTTTCTCTAAAGAAAAATATATTTTATACCATAGAACCTTTAGTCAATCAAGATACGCAAGTACTCGTTGACTTACTCTATCAATTTTACGAACGTTATAGAACTACAATATTTTAAGACAAGATGTCGTTTTATATAATCAAAAACAACCGACAGAGAAGTCGGTTGTTTTTGGATTATACTTCTAATTCATTATCTTTTAACCACTCATAGTGGAATGTGCCGTCTTTATCAACACGTTTATATGTATGTGCACCGAAGTAGTCACGTTGTGCTTGAATTAAATTAGCAGGTAATACTGGTGTACGATATGCATCAAAATATGTAATCGCTGCTGAGAATGTTGGTACTGGTATACCGTTTCTAACAGCTAAAGAAACAACATCACGAACAGATTGATGATATTCTTTTGTAATGTTTAAGAAATAATCATCTAATAATAAGTTCGTTAAATCAGGATTTTTTGTGTAGGCATCTGTAATTTTTTGTAAAAATTGTGCACGAATGATACAACCTGCTCTAAAGATTTTGGCAATATCACCATATTGTAAGCTCCAGCCAAACTCATCACTGGCAATACGCATTTGGGCAAATCCTTGTGCATAGCTCATAATTTTACTAAAGTATAAGGCACGGCGAATGCTTTCAATCCATTTTTCTTTATCTTCTTTAGAAATACTTTCTTTTTCAACAGTCGGTAAAAGAGTTGATGCTGTTTCACGTTCTTCTTTAAATGTTGAAATATATCTAGCAAAAACAGATTCTGTGATTAAGGATAATGGCACACCTAAATCTAATGCATTTTGTGATGTCCATTTACCTGTTCCTTTATTACCGGCACTATCTACAATCACATCAACCATTGGTTTTCCTGTTTGAGCATCGTATTTTGTTAAAATATCGGCTGTAATTTCCATTAAATAACTATCTAACTCGCCTTGATTCCATTCTTTAAAAATAGAGGCAATCTCTTCGATAGATAAACCTAATAAATGACGTAATAAATCATAGGATTCAGCAATTAACTGCATATCGCCATATTCGATACCATTATGAACCATTTTCACATAATGACCTGCTCCATTTTCGCCAATATATGTGACACAAGGCTCTCCGTCTTTGGCTTTTGCTGCAATTTCTCGTAAAATAGGTGCTACTAAATCATATGCTTCTTTTTGTCCTCCTGGCATAATCGCAGGTCCTTTCAAAGCACCTTCTTCTCCTCCAGAAACACCTGTTCCGATAAAGTTAATACCAGAGCTTGCCAATTCTTCATTGCGACGCATTGTATCTTTAAAGAATGTATTTCCTCCGTCAATTAAAATATCGCCTTTATCTAAATGTGGTAATAATGATTGAATGGTTAAATCTGTTGGTTTTCCTGCTTGTACCATTAACAAAATACGTCTTGGCTTTTCCAATGAATCAACAAATTCTTCAATCGAATAAGTTGGTACTAATTTTTTATCTGGATGTTCAGCAATAACAGCGTCTGTTTTGGACGTTGTACGGTTAAAAATAGATACCGTATATCCTCTACTTTCAATGTTTAATGCTAAATTTTTTCCCATGACGGCCATGCCGACAACACCGATTTGTTGCTTAGTCAAAATTCATTCCTCTTTTCATGAAAATATATAGACAAATAGTAACAAATCTTGATGTGTCATTCAAGTAAATCGCTTATAAAGATTGCAATAAAATGAAAAAAACACTATACTTTTTATACTAAGATGTTAAAGGAGTTTTTATGAAAATACTTATTCCAACGGCTAAAGAATTATTACCTACTTTACCAAGTACACAAAGACCTCCACTTTCTAATCAAACACAAGACATTTTATCTGTCTTACAAGAAAAAACAGTGGAAGAACTGGCAACATTTTTTCACATATCCTATGATCGTGCCGTTGTTGAGCATAATCGAATTCAATCATTTCATACAGCACCTTGTTATCGTGCTATTACCTTATTTAACGGATTGATGTATCGCCAAATCAATCGTCAGAACTTATCAGAAAAAGAAATAGCGTATCTTGATAAACATGTGTATATAACATCCGCTTTATATGGTATCATTCCTGCTACAGCACCTATTGTTGAGCATCGTTTTGATTTTGCACACGCCTTACAAGTCAATGGTAAAACGCTAAAACAACTATGGAAAGAACATTTTGACGGATTTGCATCATCACATCAACCTATTTTATCGCTATTATCCAGTGAATTTGAACAGATTTTTTCTAAAGAGATATCACAACAATTTTATACATGCTCTTTTTTAAATCATAAACATAAAACACATTCTACAACATCTAAAAAAGGACGTGGAGGCTTAGTCAATACCTTGATAACTAAGCATATTACGGATATTCAAGATATAAAATTATTACAGTTTAATGGTTTTTCTTACTGCGCTGAAAAATCAAGCGACACACATTTTTGCTTTGTTTCTCAGCCATAAAAATACATTACTTACATATTAATCATGTTAAAATGCTTTTTTATCTAAGAAAATCTACTCAAAAAGACTTGACATCAACTCATTAAAAATGTTGATGTCAAGTCTTTTTATTATACAAATTTTTCAACAATCATTGCATCGCCAAAACTAAAGAAACGATATTTTTTAGAAATGGCATGTTGATAAGCATTTAACACATTTTCTCGTCCTGCAAATGCTGATACAAGCATAACTAAAGTAGATTTTGGTAAATGAAAATTCGTAATAAAACCGTCGACAATTTTAAACGTATACCCAGGGGAAATAAATATATCTGTCCACCCACTTGATGCTATCATCGTACCTTGGTTCGCTGTGGCAATAGTTTCTAGTGTACGAATAGACGTTGTTCCAACAGCTATGACACGATTTCCTCTTTTTTTCGCTGCATTGATTTTATTAGCTGTTTCTTGATTTAACTGATAAAATTCTGAATGCATTTTATGCTCACTTAAATTTTCAACAGAAACCGGTCTAAATGTGCCTAATCCGACATGCAATGTCAAATAAGCAATGTCTACACCCTTTGCTTCAATTTGTTCTAATAATTCTGGTGTGAAATGCAAACCTGCTGTTGGGGCAGCCGCAGAACCAACTTCTTTTGCATAAACGGTTTGATAGCGTTCTTTATCATCCAAATGCTCTTTAATATATGGTGGTAAAGGCATTTCCCCTAAAGAATCTAAGACTTCTAAAAAGACACCTTGATACATAAATTCAACAATGCGTCCTCCGTGCTCTTGTTCTTCGATAACTTTTGCTTTTAAGCGTCCATCTCCAAATGAAATAACTGTTCCTACTTTAACACGCTTAGCAGGTTTCACAAGAGCTTCCCATTTATCTCCCTCTATATTCGTCAATAATAACAATTCAACATGAGCACCCGTATCTTCTTTTTCTCCATGCAATCTTGCGGGTAAAACACGTGTATCATTTAAAACTAATACATCTCCCTCATGCAGATGATTGACAACATTGATAAATGTTTCATCTTGATACGCACCACTTGTGGCATTTAAGGCAAGTAATCTTGATTTACTCCGTTCTTTTAAAGGTGTCTGTGCAATCAGCTCCTCCGGCAAATCAAAATCAAAGTCTTTTGTCGTTAACATTTTACTCTCCTATTCATCTTTTTTATATGCAATACCTAAATGCTTATAGGCATATTCAGTCACAACCCTACCTCTTGGGGTTCTTTGTAAAAAGCCCATTTGAAGTAAGTACGGTTCATACATATCTTCTATTGTATCGGTATCTTCACTAATGTTTGCGGCGATTGTACTTAGTCCGACTGGGCCACCATTGTAAAGTTGTATCATCGTTTCTAATAAATTTCTATCCACATGATCTAAACCTTTTTCATCAACACGTAATAAGGATAATGCTTTATCCGATAATTCCTTTGTTATCACACCTTGTCCAAAAACTTGTGTGTAATCTCGAACACGTTTTAATAAACGATTGGCAATACGCGGTGTCCCACGTGAACGTAACCCAATTTCATACGCTCCTGCCTCATCAATCTCCATATCAAAAATAGATGCCGAACGTTTGACAATTTCAGAAAGAGCTTCTACATCATAATATTCCATGTGAGAAACGATACCAAATCTATCTCTTAATGGTGCTGATAAAGAACCTGCTTTTGTTGTTGCACCAACGAGTGTGAACGGTGGCAATGGAAAATGAATGGGCTGTGCCGTAGCTCCTTGACCAGAAATAATATCAATATAAAAATCTTCCATAGCAGAATATAACATTTCTTCCACTTGTCGTGGCAAACGATGAATTTCATCAATAAACAAAATATCACCCGGATTTAAATCACTTAATAAAGCAACTAAATCACCCGGTCTTTCGATTGCCGGACCACTCGTTGTACGAATGCCTACACCGATTTCATTCGCAATGACCATTGCCATTGTTGTTTTTCCTAATCCTGGAGGACCATATAATAAAACGTGGTCTAATGCTTCTTGACGTTCTTTTGCAGCTTTTATATAAATTGCTAGCTCATGCTTTACACGGTCTTGCCCAATATACTGTGCTAATGTTTTTGGACGTAAAGACATCTCTGCTTGTTCTTCTTGTTCTGTTCTAACATGACTAGACATAAAACGTTCTTCATCAAATGACATAGCAATCTCCTTTTCATTTTTACTCTACACTAAAGTATCATTTTTTGGACTTGTAGTAAAGTATTGTTGTCTAAAATAATATAGATAACAAATCTATATGCTGACTTTTTTGCAATTCATGATTTAACGAGTATTTCTTTGAATTTATCTTTTTTCATCGTCATTATCAAATGATAAACCGTAAATCAGTAAACTATTGATATTATTCTATTTTAAATACATTTTTTCCTTGATACACACTATTGAAACAAATGTTTCATTATAAAACACAATTTTTTTAATGAATTGTTGTTTTTGACTTTAAAAAAAAACATATTCATTGTAAAATAGAAAGGTACGATACTGAAAGGATGAACGATATGGCAAAAAGAAAC
This sequence comes from Carnobacteriaceae bacterium zg-84, assembly GCA_013874835.1. Taxonomy (NCBI): domain Bacteria; kingdom Bacillati; phylum Bacillota; class Bacilli; order Lactobacillales; family Carnobacteriaceae; species Carnobacteriaceae bacterium zg-84. Next base: position 882,531 of record CP059430.1, read on the forward strand.
TTAACCCCACAAGATATTTATGATCAAGCATTTAAAACAAGCATGAGAGGATACAACACTGTTGAAGTAGATGAATTTTTAGATTTAATCATGCAAGATTACGACATGTTTGAAACAGAACTAGCAAAATTAAAACAAGAAAATATTCGCTTAATCAACAAAATTGGCGAATTATCAGAAAAAAATGGTGGTTCTGATGCAAAACCTCAAACATCAAGTGCCGGCACAACAAACTACGATATTTTAAGACGTATATCAAACTTAGAAAAACACGTTTTTGGTTCAAAATTGGACAATGTTCAATAAGATGTCTTTGTAGACTTCGGATTATTGCGGTTTAGTATCTAAGCTGAGGAAAGTCCATGCTCGCACAAGCTGAAATGCTTGTAGTGTTCGTGCTTAGCGAAACAATAAGCTAAGGCAACTATTAGTTGACGGCAGAAAAAATGGCTAAGGCTTAGGCTATGTCAAAGTATTCTTGAAAGTGCCACAGTGACGAAGCAATACTGGAAACAGATTGGTGGAACGCGGTAAACCCCTCGAGCGAGCAACCCAAACGTATGGTAGGGGCACTCTTTATAGGAATAACAACGAAAAAAGAGGTGTATCAATGATACACAGACAGATAATAATCGCTATTTACTCTGCTCCTGACAGATAAATAGTACAGAACATGGCTTATAGAAGTTTACAATTCAGGTTATATAAACATTACGCACAGTGCTAAATCTTTTTAGCACTGTATTATTATGGAGATAATATGTCATGAAAACATTCAAATTGATGGCGACGTGTGCGGCTGGTATTGAAGCACTCGTTGGTAAAGAATTAAAAGATATGGGATACACTTGCCAAGTTGAAAATGGTAAAGTGCTATTTGAAGGAACAGCTTATGATATTGCCAAAACAAATCTATGGCTACGTACGGCTGACCGTATTAAAATTATTTTTGGAACATTTAAAGCACGTACATTTGATGAATTATTTGAAAAAACAAAAGCACTTCCTTGGGAAGATATGTTACCTTTAGACGCTAATTTTCCTGTTTCTGGAAAATCTGTTAAATCAACACTTCATCATGTACCTAGCTGTCAATCTATTACAAAAAAAGCGATTGTTACAAGACTTTCTAACTACTATCATCGCAAAACAAAACTAGCCGAAACAGGTGCTGTCTACCCTATTGAAGTATCTGTTTTAAAAGATGTCGTCACATTAACATTAGACACAACCGGATCTAGTTTATTTAAACGTGGGTATCGTACTGAAAAAGGTGGTGCCCCTTTAAAAGAAAACATGGCAGCTGCACTAATCCAATTAACAACATGGTTCCCTGACAGACCTTTATACGACCCAACATGTGGATCAGGTACTATTCCGATTGAAGCAGCCCTAATAGGATTGAATATTGCTCCTGGATTAAATCGTCATTTTGCGTGTGAAACATGGGATATTTTTGATAATGATATTTTTGAACAAGTTCGACAAGATGCCAAAAATCAAATCAAAAAAGATGTCACACTTGATATTACAGGTACTGATATTGACGGCTCAATGATTGAGATTGCCAAACGAAATGCTGAAAAAGCAGGTGTGTCAGAGCATATTCAGTTTAAACAAATGCAATTATCAGATTTCAAAACAAAAAAAGAGTTCGGTATTTTAATTTCAAATCCTCCTTATGGTGATAGATTGTTAGATGAAGATAAAGTACATCACTTGTATCAACAAATGGGACAAACGTATGCACACATACCAACTTGGAGTAAGTATATTTTAACAAGTGATTTAGCTTTCGAAACTTACTATGGTCAACAAGCAACTAAAAAACGTAAATTATATAATGGAGCTATTCGTACAGACTATTTTCAATTTTGGGGTTTAAGACCAAAAAAAAATACGGAACAATAGCTTAAAAGGCTTAAAATCCGAGGATTTTAAGCCTTTTCGATTTTCACAGCCGTGCCACAGCACGACACAAACACTTTTCCACACGCTAATAATTGATAATGGACACGAATACCAATAATACCATTCGCATCAAGATCACTAGCTTTCATACACATTTCCAAATACGCGGCTTCTCGAATATCTGATAATTCTGTTTCGTCCATTGCCACATCGACTAAGCCTTCAACAAATCCCATCATTTCTCCAAATACAACATCACAATACTTTTGAATGGTATATCCTACTACGTGTTCGGTTGTCGTCAGCAACATCATATATACGCCCCCTTTTCTTTTTATTTTGTATCTAACACATATCCTCTTTCTGTTACATAACCCTCAATAGACCATATTCCTATTTTCTTTTTCTTAGCCGCTTCTTGCTTTGTTTTCAATAATGATAAATATTTTTCTTGTCCTTTATAAAAAGCAACTCGTGCTAAACCCTCTTCAACAAGAATTTCTTCTAATAATTTCCCGTCGACAAAGACATACGCTAACGCTCTGTCGTACTTATCTTCTTTTTTGCCTGTTTCTTCATATTCCAAAGAAATAATTTTGGCTTTTTTTAACAATTCTTTTGTTCGTTCACTCGCCTCTTTCCCAAAAGGATAAATCGGTGTATCTGGCTTTACACTTTCAGGCGTATCGACTAATAATACACGCACTTTTGTTTCTTTTCCATCAATATTGAAAATAACAGTATCTCCGTCTACCACTCGTTTTAAGGTTACTTGTTCTTGGTTTTGTATTGGTGTGCTTGTTTGTACTTGGCAACCAACACAAAAAAATGCGAGCATGATAAACCATAATTGTTTTAATTTCATGATTATATTCTCCTTTGTTTACAATAAAGACACTCTTATTATAAACTACTCTTCTTATTTTGAACATCATTATCAATGACTTTATTCACTGTCTAAATTACGCTATAATAAACATAAAAAGAAAAGGAGATAACGTATGCACCAAAAAGAAAAAGAATTTCGTGATTATTTAAAGGAAATTGCCCTATTAAATGAAGTATTATCATTACTTGGCTGGGATACATCCACTGGTATGCCAAAAGAAGCAACATCATTTCGATCAGAGGTTAAAGGTTATATATCGGGTAAAGCCTTTGAAATGAGTATATCAGAAAAACTAGTGTCATTCTTAACTTATTTTGAAGAACATACAGATGAATTATCTAAAGACGGTTTGTTACTCTTTGAAAAAGTCAAAGAAAATTATGAATTGAACAACAAGATTCCTGTTGAACAATATACAGAATATGCAAAACTCATCACAAAAGCAGAAGATGCTTGGCATCAAGGACGTCTTGCCAAAGATTTTAAACGCTTTGAACCAGTATTAGAACAATGTATCTCTATGATTCGTTCATTTATTCCACTATGGCAAAAAGATGAAAAAACACCTTATGACGTTTTATTAAATAAACACGAGCCAGGTATGACAACTGAAAAATTAGACATTTTATTTTCAGAATTAAGAAATGGTTTAATTGATATTCGTAAAACATTAGAAGAAAAAGGAACACCACCTAGAACAGACTTTTTAACACGTCATGTACCAAAATACCAACAAGATAAATTTGTTCGAGAAATTGCTCGTAAAATTGGATATGATTTCAACAAAGGACGTTTAGATGATACAACGCACCCATTTATGCAAGAATTAAACAGAAATGATGTTCGCATCACAACACGTTGGAACGAACATGATTTTAAAATGGCTGTATTTGGTGTTATCCACGAAGCTGGACATGGCATTTATGAACAAAATATTGATGCTAAATTCGACTATACACCACTAACTAATGGAACGAGTACAGGAATACACGAATCACAATCTCTCTTTTATGAAATGATGATTGGTAGCGACAAAGATTTTTGGAGAGAAAACTATTCTCTATTCCAAAGCATTACAGAGGGAACTTTTGATGATATTGACTTTGATACTTTCTATAAAGGACTACATCATTCACAATCTTCCTTTATTCGCATTGAAGCCGATACATTAACTTATCCTCTACACATTATTATTCGCTATGAAATTGAAAAAATGTTGTTTAATGACAATCTTCCTGTGAGTGAATTGCCACGTGTATGGAATGAAAAATACGAAGAGTATCTAGGTATTATACCAAAAGATGATTTAGAAGGTGTCTTACAGGACGTTCATTGGAGCGGTGGACTATTCGGTTACTTCCCGTCCTATGCTTTAGGATACATGTACGCTGCACAATTACGTCATGCAATGGAAAAAGATTTATGTATGAAAGACGTCTTTAAACAAGATGTTTATTTACCAATTCGAGAATGGTTAACGCATCACATTCATCAATACGGTTCATCTAAAAAACCAAATGAATTGATTTTAAATGCAACTGGTGAACCACTATCATCAAAATATTTATTGGATAGACAACGTGAGATTTATTTTGATGTATATGATATTTAAATAAGATTTTATATTAGAAATCCAGTTAACCGTATTTATATCGGTATTTCTTATTTTATCAATTTATTAACCCCCCGCTAAGCACATAAGGTGCTTAACGGGGGGTTATATATCTTACATATATTTTTCTAAAATTTCTTCTAAGTGTCCTTTTTGATGTAAACCAACAAGTTGGTCAACAATCACACCGTCTTTTTTGATGAGAAGTGTTGGAATACTCATAATACGTAATTCTTTTGCTGTTTCTGGATTTTCGTCAATATCCATTTTTGCAAATGTTACTTTATCACCCAATTCTTCATCTAAAGCATCAATAATTGGTGCTTGCATACGACAAGGACCACACCATGTTGCCCAAAAATCAACTAAAACAAGACCTTTTTCTGTTTCTTTTTCAAATGTTGCATCTGTTAATGATAAAACCATTTTTTTCACTCTTTCTTTTCTTATTTTTTATTAGCATACCACAATCAAAATAGTTGGTAAATAAAAATGCTTACGTCAAAAATAAAAAAATCATGTTGACAAATACGTTTATCAACATGATTTTCACAATATTATTTTTCTAAAATAGATAGCGATAATTCTTGTAATTGAGCTGTACTTACTTCACTTGGTGCCTCTGTCATTGGATCAATCGCTTTACCATTTTTAGGGAAAGCAATTACTTCACGAATATTATTCTCTTTTGCCAATAACATAACCAATCTGTCCAAGCCAAGTGCCAATCCACCATGAGGAGGAAATCCTGAATCTAAAGCTCCCAATAAGAAACCAAATTGTTGTTCTGCTTCTTCTTTTGTAAATCCTAATACATCAAACATTTTTTCTTGCATTTCCCGTGTATAAATACGCAATGAGCCACCGCCAATTTCGTATCCATTCAAAACAATATCATACGCCTCTGCCATCACATCTGCAGGATTTGTTATCAATTTATCCATATCACTTGCTTTTGGTCTTGTAAATGGATGATGCATCGCAACATAACGTTGATTATCTTCATCGTATTCCAATAAAGGCCAATCCACGATCCACAAGAAATGAAACGCTGATGTATCAATCAAATCATGGTCACGTCCTAATTTCAAACGTAATTCACTTAATGATTGTGCCACCACACTCGGTTTATCAGCACAGAAGAATAAAATGTCACCGTCTTCTCCATTCACAACAGATAATAATTCCTCTTTTACATCATTGATAAATTTGGCAATACCACCTGTAAATTCACCATTTTCAACTTTTGTCCATGCCAAGCCTTTTGCTCCATATCTTGCAACAAACTCACCCAATTTATCAACGTCTTTACGTGAATAGGCACTTGCTTGACCTTTTAAGTTCAATGCTTTTACTTGTCCTCCATTTGCTAGGGCATTTTGGAAAACACCAAACTCAACTTTTTGAGCAACTGAAGCAATATCAATCAATTCTAATGCAAAGCGTGTATCCGGTTTGTCATTTCCGTATCTGTTCATTGCCTCTGCATACGACATACGTGGAAATGATGTTGTTACATCAATATTCAATGTATCTTTCATCACTTTTTGCAACATATTTTCAACAGTTTGTTGAATCTCCTCTGCTGATAAAAAGCTTGTTTCTAAGTCGACTTGTGTAAACTCTGGTTGTCTATCTCCCCTTAAATCTTCATCACGGAAACAACGTGCAATTTGATAATATTTATCTAATCCTGCACCCATCAATAGCTGTTTAAACAACTGAGGAGATTGCGGTAACGCATAAAATGAACCGCTATTCACACGAGATGGTACAAGATAATCTCTTGCTCCTTCTGGTGTTGATTTTGTTAAATACGGTGTTTCAACATCAATAAATCCTGCATTATCCAATGACTCACGAATAGATTTTGTCACTTGATGACGTAAACGTAAATTATGCAACATACTTGTACGGCGTAAATCTAAATAACGATATTGCATTCGTAATTCATCTGATGTGTTATAGCCGTCCTCTACTGGAATAGCCGGTGTTGTTGCTGTTGATAAAATTGTTAGAGCATGTGCATGTATATCAATTTTACCGGTATTCATTTTATCGTTGATTTGTTGTTCTTCACGTAAAACAACTTCTCCTGTAATTTCCACAACATATTCTGAACGTAATTTTTCTGCAAGTTTAAATATCTCTGGTTGTGTTTCAGCATTAAACACAACTTGTACAATCCCCTCTCTATCACGTAAATGGATAAATAATAGACCACCAAAATCTCTACGTCTAGCAACCCAACCTTGTACGGTTACTGTTTGGTTGACGTACTTTTCTGTTATCATGCCACAATAATTTGTTCTCATATACCTCTCCTATTGATTAAAATATTCATCTAAAACCGACGTATCCATTGTATTCATACGATACACTGTTTCAAAATTATCGTATAAATCAGTCAATGGTACTTCTACTTCTTTACCTGTTTTAAACACTTTAAGTTTTGCTGTTCCTTTTTGTAATTCTTCTTCTCCAACAATAAGAACAACTTTTGCACCTAATTTATCTGCAAGTTTAAACTGTGCTTTAAATTTTCTATCTAAATAATCTCTATCTGCTGAATATCCTGCTTGTCTTGCCGCTTGTGTTAATTTCAATGTTTCAACAGATGTTTCTTCTCCCATACCAATCACAAAAATATCTAATTCTTGTAAGTTGGGTACCTCAACTTTTTGACTTTCCATCAACAATACAAGACGCTCCATGCCAATACCAAAGCCAAAACTTGATGTTTGTGGACCACCTAGAGCTTCTACTAATCCGTCATAACGACCGCCTCCACAAATGGTTGTTTGTGCTCCAAAAACAGCTGAATTTGTCATCATTTCAAAAATTGTATCTTGATAGTAGTCCAATCCACGTACCATATTTGCATCAATTTCAAACGGAATATTTAGACCATTGAGTAGAGCTTGTACTTTATCAAAATGCTCTTGTGCTTCTGGAGATAAAAAGTCTAAAATACTTGGAGCATTTGCTACAATAGCTTTATCTTTTTCGTCTTTGCTATCTAAAATACGTAATGGATTTTTTTCTAAGCGAGTTTGTGAATCATGACTTAATTGATCTTTTAACGGTGTTAAATAATCAATTAACGCTTGACGATAGCGTTGTCTATCCTCCGTTTTACCTAAAGAATTGATAACCAATTTCACATCTTGAATACCCAATTCTTTAAATAAATCCCACGCCAATGCAATCGTTTCGACATCTGTTGCTGGATTGGTACTTCCAAAAACTTCAGTCCCAATTTGATGAAATTGACGCATACGTCCACCCTGTGGACGTTCATATCGAAACATCGGTGCCATATAGAACACTTTTAATGGTTTTGCATGCTCATTCCCATATAATTTATTTTCAATATAAGCACGCACAACCGGTGCTGTCCCCTCTGGACGTAGTGCGATGTGTCTATCTCCCTTATCGTAAAAATCATACATTTCTTTTGATACAATATCACTCGTTTCTCCAGAACTTCTAGCAAATAACTCATAATTTTCAAATAATGGTGTTCTCATTTCAGAAAATTGATAATCAGACATTAAAATACGTGTTGTTTCTTCTAAATAGTGCCACAAAGGATTATTAACTGGTAATAAATCTGCCGTTCCTTTTGGTTTTTGTATCATATTTTATCTACTTCCTTTCTTTTCTACTTTACAAATATAAATAGTGTACTGACTTACAATAGATTGTCTATTGTGCCAGTCGTTATAGCTTGCTGGCTACGAATGTCGTACTAGGGAGCTTCGCTCCGTAGTTTCCTTACTTAACGTACGTCGCTTTGCTCCTACGGCTTTTTCAAGGATTGGTACTCTCTCGGCGGGCGTATTTCTATCGAAATACATTGTTGCCTCGTTCCGTCCCATATGCGACAGTCGTTACAGCTTGCTGGCTACGAATGTCGTACTAGGGAGCTTCGCTCCGTAGTTTCCTTACTTAACGTACGTCGCTTTGCTCCTACGGCTTTTTCAAGGATTGGTACTCTCTCGGCGGGCGTATTTCTATCGAAATACATTGTTGCCTCGTTCCGTCCCATATGCGACAGTCGTTACAGCTTGCTGGCTACGAATGTCGTACTAGGGAGCTTCGCTCCGTAGTTTCCTTACTCAACGTACGTCGCTTTGCTCCTACGGCTTTTTCAAGGATTGGTACTCTCTCGGCGGGCGTATTTCTATCGAAATACATTAATGCCTCGTTCCGTCCCATATTACATCTGTACGTCGCTTTGCTCCTACGGCTGTAATAAAAACGTCCTTACTAGTTGAACTAGTAAGGACGTTAGAAAACGTGGTACCACCTTTATTTAAAAGCATGTGCTTTTCTCGAGCGTATAACGGACGCTATCCGTAGTAACTTTGCATTACCAATTTCCAGAATGTCTTGATTTTATAGCCACTTGCTTTTTGCACCAACCAAAGCATCTCTTAAAATATAAACTATAAAACTACTTGTTTCTTTCATAAATTTTTAATGTATGACAAAAGTATATAGCATATTGGCTATTCTTGTCAAATTATTTCTTCTCCAATTGTAAAGTAAAGTGCAAAAAAACAGATAATTACTTTCTCTTTTGCGGGGTTAATAACCAAACAATAAAAACAAAGGTTTTCTAGTCAAGGCGAAAAACAAAGTGTGCCTTGACGGGAAACCTGTTTTTATTAAACTATTAATCTACCCGCAATAAAAATAACTCTGCAGGTGTACGATAACCTAATTTACGCCGTATTTTCTGATTTAAGCAGGATTCTATTTTACGAATAGTTGACTTTTTAACGGTATTGATAGATTTACCCTTAGGTAAAAACTCCCGTATCTGTCCGTTATGATTTTCGTTAGTACCACGCTCATAAGATGAATAAGGGTGTGCATAGTAAATGCTTAAATATGTCGATTCTAATTCAGATAACGAGGCGAATTCTGACCCATTATCAGATGTAATACTCTTGAAGGTTGATTTCCTATATTGTTTAAAAATATTCTTTAATGTCCGTAAGACACATTGTGCTGTTTTATCATTCATTTTACGTATAATTGTATAACGTGTTTGTCGTTCTACTAACGTTAATAATAGTGCTTCATTTTTTGTCTTCTTAAATAAGACTAAATCAATTTCCCAATGTCCAAATTCTGTACGATTATTCGCTACGTCTGGTCGATTTTCGATAGATGTACCCATATTTTTCTTGTATGTTTTGGTGTTCTCTTTTTTCGGTCGTTTTCTAATGCTTACCATTTTGGGTAAATCAATTGGTTTGATAGGGATAATACCTTGATGAACAAACGTATAAACCGTTTTCGTACAAGGGACTTTTTCATTAGGATGATTTTGCCGATACCAATGTACAAAGGTATCAATACTATGGGTTCTATATTTTTCAGTAACTACCTGTTGTAAGTCTTTGAAAAATTGTTGACTAAATTTTTCAGTTAAATCATGATGATATTTATTTTGTTGCTTAGCTTTATAGATGTAATGGCTTGTTTCAGCGTAATATTTTAATTCGTCACGTTGGATACCATTTCGATTAACAATTTGATTAACGCTTCCTCGTTTAATTTCTCTATAAATTGTGGATACATTTCTTCCGAGTCGTTCAGCGATATATCGTATTGGCTTTTTTTCGTTTAATAACGTTTCAATTTTTGTACGTTCAACCAATGATAGCTGTTTATATTGTTTTTTTGTGTTATAATTTGTTTTAGACATGATAATGACCTTTCTAATTTTGTGGTGAATCTTAGTAAGTTAATTATCTGTCTTTTTTTGTTTTTATAACACTATTTTGCTTTTGCACTTTATTTTACAACTCGGCCAAATTATTTCTTTAAAACAATTCCTTTACTTTTCAGTTTTTCGATTGTTTTTGCTCCAACACCTTTTAATTCAAGTAATTCTTTTTCTGTTACTTTTTGAAAATCTTTTTTTGTGAAAAGTTTTTTTTCAATAAATTGCCGAGCCACATTTGCCGATAAATCAGAAAAAATCGATTCATCTACTGTCTTTTTCTCTAATAGAGTTAAAGGTTTGACACTTGACCTTTTAGAAAAATGTTTTTCTATCCACTCAAGAACATAATCATCTATACTAAACACACGCATCGCATATTTATCATATAAAATCGCTAGTGACTGAATGCTATTCGGTATATATGTATCAAAATTAAATAATTCAAGATCTGCTAAAGCCTCTGAAAAATCATCTGAAAAAGTCACCATGTGTTTTACATCTCTATTAGCTTTACTTAGTAATGTCAATAATTCTTGTGCTTCTGATTGTCTATCTTCTAAAATAGCCATCACTAATAATGGAAAAATCATCATATCATCGTTTTTAAAATAAGATTGACTATAAAAAAGATTACTCGCTTTTTCCCAATCTGAAAGTAGACAATAAATATACATCAATTCATAACGAGCACCTTGATGATCATTTTTATCTAGTTGAAAATATAATTCTTCAAAACACTCTTTTGCTTTTTTAACCATAAATTGCTTCAAATATTCTTGACCTAAAATATATTTCATTCTTAAATAAGGTCTTTCTTCAAAATATATCCAACCAGCTTGATTTGTTTTTAACCACTTTTGTTTTTCAGATTCTTCAAGTTTTTTTAGTCCTTGAAGAAAATCAATGATATTTTCTTGAGATAACAACATTATTTGTGCATCAATATTATCTGGGTCTAACGCCAAGATTTTGTCACATATTTTTCGTTTTTTACTTCTATTTGGTTCAAACTCTAATTGCTCTAATAAATCATAAATCTCGTCTATCGTATCCATCTCATCACTTTCAAATGCTTCTGAAAAATATGGATTAATATCTTCTTTCTCAATTTGATTTAAAAAGCTTTGAATTGCTTCATCTTCCGTGGTATATAAATGCGCATTTTTTTTCATGAATTGATCTAATCTTTTAAAAATATCCATTTTATATCAACCTTTTATCTTCCTAAGCCTATAGCTTTTTCCATTCTTTTTAATGTTTCATTGGCAATGTCATTGGCACGTTTTGCACCTTCATCTAAAATACGATCTAATTCTTGTGAGTGAAGTAAAGCATTATAGCGTTCTTGAATAGGTTCTAAAACAGAAATAATTGTTTCGGCTAAATCTGTTTTAAATTTACCATATCCTGCTTCACGATATTCTTGCTCCAAATCTTGAATAGAACGTCCAGAAAAAACAGAAAAGATTGTTAACAAATTAGATACACCCGGTTTATTTTCTTTATCATAATATACTAAACCGCTTGAATCTGTTACGGCACTTTTTATTTTTTTACGAATAACACTTGGTTCATCTAACAAAAGCACGTAAGATTTTTGATTGCTGTCTGATTTAGACATTTTTTTCGTTGGATCTTGTAAACTCATAACACGAGCACCCGATGATTGAATAAGCGGTTCTGGTAAAACAAGTAAGTCTTGACCTTGACCATAACGGCTATTAAAACGATTTACAAAGTCACGTGTCAACTCAATATGTTGCTTTTGATCATCTCCAACAGGTACAACATGCGTGTCATACAAAGCAATATCGACAGCCATTAAAGGCGGATAACACAATAAGCCAGCAGAAACCGTTTCTTGTTTAGCCGATTTATCTTTATATTGCGTCATACGCTCTAACTCTCCAATACCGACATTACACAAAGCAATCCAAGCAGCTTGTGAATGTGCAGGAACTTCTGATTGAATAAATAATGTTGATTTTTTAGGATCGATTCCTAAAGCAATATATAAAGCGGCTAATGATCGAGTTTGTTCTTTTAATACGGTTGGATTTTGTGGAACAGTGATGGCATGTTGATCGACAACACAATAGATACAGTCGTACTCATCTTGTAAATCCACAAAATGTTTCATTGCGCCAACATAGTTACCAATGGTTGGAATACCAGTTGGTTGGACGCCAGAAAATATACGTTTTTTCATGTTTTATAATCTCCTAAAACTTGGAATATTCTTTTATTATACGAGAAAATATAGTGTAATACAAACAATTATATATCTAAAACAATTCTTTCAATTTTCTTTTGTTCCAAACCACTGACAGAAACGCCAATCAATCGAATGTTTTTATCCAAATCTCCATATTCTTCCCATAATTCTATTGCTTTTTGAAATAAAAAGTCCTCATTTTCTACCATTTTATCTAATTTTTGTTGACGTGTAATGGTTTCAAAATCTGTATACCGAATTTTAAGTGTTACAATGTTTCCACGTAAGTCTTTTACTTGTAGTTGCTTACTAACAGACTTGGCTAGTTTGCGAATAGCTATTTGGACTTCATTTTCTGTTGAAATTTCTGGATAAAAAGTGTTCTCTCTACCTAATGATTTACGCTTTCTATTTGATTTAACGGGACTATTATCGATACCATTTGCACGTTGCAATAATGAAAATCCTGATTTCCCAAATTGCTGTAATAAACGTGTAGCATCTATTTCTAAAATATCTTTTCCTTTAAAAATACCTTGTTCATGCAGTTTTTCAACAGATTTTTTTCCAACACCATAAAATTTTTCAATGGGTAACTCATTTAAAAAACTTTGTGCTTCCTCAGGTGTAATGGTTGTTAACCCTGACGGTTTTTGATAGTCACTAGCAATTTTTGCTAAAAATTTGTTATACGAAACACCTGCTGAACAAGTCAAATGTAATTCTTCCCATATATCTTTTTGAATACACTTAGCAATATATATCGCACTTTTATACCCTTTTTTATTCTCTGTTACGTCTAAAAACGCCTCATCAAGAGAAAGCGGTTCTATTTTGTCGGTATATCGTTTAAAAATCTCTCGAATTTGTTGAGAAACAGAGGCATATAATGTCATATTCCCTTTAATAAAAACAGCGTTTGGACATAATTCATAAGCTTTTTGAGAAGACATGGCGGAATGAATACCATATTGTCTAGCGATATAATTACACGTGGAAACAATCCCTCTACCATTTGTTTCTTTTGGATGCTGAGCAATAACAACAGGTTTATTTTTTAAACTAGGATTTTCTCGAATCTCAACAGACGCATAAAATGCATCCATATCAATATGAATAATTTTTCTTGATACATCATGATGAAAATGATTAAAAGATAAAACACCAATTTGCATAATGTCACCTCACTAACATCATACATTAAAAGTTTACTTTTTGTCAACTTTTAATTATGGTATTATCCATTTTTTAACGACCTTTTTTTGATATTTTGCTGTTGTTTCAACCTCTTTTTCAACTATTTTATCTTCCATAGATTTTGGAATGTGATATTTGATGAAAAAAATACTAGATTGATTGATAAAGCCGATATTTTCAAAATTTTTATCCGTCAACGTGTATTGTATCCCCTCACGTTTTGCCTCTTGTATATTATCATCTATGGCACCATAATGATGCGTCACAGAGAGTTGTTGTCCAGCTATATCAAAATAATAAAATAGATCATCTTTTCCTAAATACTCAACAACTTCTTCTACTGTATTCGCATCATACAAGCCAATATTTTCGAATGTATCTTTCATATATTCTTGTGAAGCTTGTTTTAATTCTGGATAACTATATGCTTCTCCAGAAAAAAGCAATAATTTGTATTCACGCACAGCTGCGTTAACATATTTTTCTTTTTTAGAAATCTCTTCGTATGTTTTGAAACCTGTATAAATATACACACTTGTTCCAATTAAAAACAATAAAGTAACAAGATTTAAATACTTAGCCCACCGCTTTTCTCTAATATATATTAAACATGGTATCCATATCAATAGTACAGCAGACATGATACAAATGAGAAATGGCATTGTTTCGTACATAAATGTTTCCATTTTCACAAAATGTTCAAACATAGTATTTCCTCCTTTTTTCTAAATTCTAATCCTTTTTTCATTAAAAGTAAATATAAACATATTCACTAGCTCTTCGTTCAATCGTGTTGGTGGGAGTAAGCCATCAACACGATTGAACAGACAATCAAAAAAGCTTTAAATCAACTTGTTAGGCATGTTGATTTAAAGCTTTTTTAACTTTATTTTTATAGACTTATTTATTTTTTACGAATTGTAAATCCTTTGTCGCGTCTGCCGTCTTTTGATTTTCTGTCGTAGCGGTCTGTTCTATCTTGTTTACGATCATTGTATCGACTGCCACCTTTATCATCACGTCTATCACGGTAACGTCTATTTCCACCTTTTTCATGGTTTCTATCATTGTAACGGCGGTTTCCACCGTCACGTCTTGTTTGACGTTTACGCATTGGTAATGGTTTTTCAGGTGTAATATTAACAGGAATTTCTTCTTTATCGCGTGCTAATGTTTTCATTAAAACTGTTGCCAATTCTGTTGGTGTATATTTACTCAACAATACATTCACAGCAGATTCAAAATCAGATAATTCAACATCAGAAATCATTTGATCAACTTGGTCTAACGCAACACGTAGTTGTCCCTCGAACGCTTCTTGACTAGTTGGTGGACGTAAAGGTGTCATACGTTTTCTTGTTAAGTCCTCAATCGTTCTTAAATAATCCATTTCATGTGGTGTTACAAGTGTTACAGACATACCTTCTTTACCGGCACGTCCTGTTCTTCCAATACGGTGTACATAGCTTTCTGGATCTTGTGGTACATCATAATTATACACATGTGTGACACCTGAAATATCTAGTCCACGCGCTGCAACGTCTGTGGCTACTAAAATATCTAATTTACCACTCTTGAATGCACGTAAAACACTCATACGTTTTTGTTGAGATAAATCTCCATGAATCCCTTCAGCTTTATATCCTCTAGCCTCTAGTCCACTAGCTAACTCATCAACACGGCGTTTTGTACGACCAAAAATAATGGTTAATTCTGGAGATTGTACATCAAATAAACGTGTCATAATATCAAATTTTTCATTTTCTTTACATTTCACAAAATATTGATCAATTAAATTAGCTGTCATTTCTTTTGTTTTAATGCGTACATGTTCTGGAGACTTCATGAAAGTCACACCAATACGTTTAATTGCTTCTGGCATTGTTGCAGAAAATAATAGTGTTTGTCTAGTTTCTGGTGTTAATTGAATAATGCTTTCAATATCTTCCAAAAATCCCATGTTCAACATTTCATCTGCTTCGTCTAAAACCAATGTTTCGATATGACTTAATGAAATGGTTTTGCGTTTAATGTGGTCTAATAAACGTCCAGGTGTTCCAACTAAAATATGCGGCACATCTTTTAACTGCTTAATCTGACGACCAATATCACTGCCTCCGTATACAACATTCACTCTAACACGTTTGTCTTTACTTAAACGGAATAACTCTTCTTGTGTTTGAATAGCTAATTCACGTGTTGGGGCAATGACTAATCCTTGAATGACACGATGAGAAGTGTCAATTTTTTCAAGCATTGGTAACCCAAATGATGCTGTTTTTCCTGTTCCTGTTTGTGCTTGGCCAATAACATCAGCACCAGATAATGCCAACGGAATCGTTTGTTCTTGGATAGGAGTAGCCTCCTCAAATCCCATATTTTTAATGGATTTTAAAAGGATATCACTTAATCCTAATTCTGAAAATTTCATATATTACCTCTCTCTTTTTTAAATAGAGAGTTTTTCTTGTTTGAAACGCTCTTCACGTAAAAAAATGGCTCGGTACAGACCAAGCCTTTATCTAAAAACTTAAAACTCTCTTTTGTTCCTATAACAGTATAACACAAATCACCTAATAAGCAACTAATATGTTTTCAAACATTTTCTGAAAATCAATATTTTCCGTACCAGGTCGGCGTTGTTTGTGTAAATCCTTTGAAATAATCATAAATTGTTTCGGCTAGTTGATACATCATTGTCATATCTTCTTTTTTCCCAAAATGATATGCCCAATACAAATTACCAATACAAGATTCAGCAGCATACACACTTAAAATCGGAAAAAAATCATCAGGAATTCGACCATGAAAATACCCATCAATAATACCTGTTTGAAAAGCAGCACTTTTTTCCACATTAAACGCAAACGGTTTAAACTCATCATAAGGATCTCCATACTCACTTCTGTCCCAATCAATGACATGAATATGTTGACCGTCATATATCATATTTCCCACATGAAAATCACCATGTTCAATTTTGATGGGCCGTTGCTTCATCAAAAATATATTCGATTGAAGATGATCAACAAACGTATCAAAATGGTTTACTTTTATATCAATGCTATTCGCATTTTTTAGTTTATTATCTACTTTTTGTTGATAATAGTCCAAAAAATGACATTGAACATCGACAGATATACCGTGTATTTCTGTCAAATATTGTCCGCACTCTATCCCTAATGCATATTGCTGTTTTATAGGTAGTGAATGTATGACATTTCTTAAAATAACACCTTGTTTCCATTCAAAGAGTAAAAAATCAGTTGTATCTGTTAAAGAACCATAATCAACTAAATGAGAAATATAGGGATTTTTTATAGCCTTTATTTTTTCTAACAAAGGCATTTGATTAGATACTTTATCGGTAGAGACAAGGCGCAAAAGAAATTCTTTCCCGTCTTTATCTTTGATATAAAATTTTTTGTCTACCGAATACCCTTTCTGAATTGGTGTTATTGCTTGAATAGAAGCATAAAACGGTAGCCTATCAAACATTTTATACCTCCTGTTCCAAAGCGTATAGCTCAATCGCTTTGGCAACGCCGTCTTGTTCATTTGTATCTGTAATATGTGTAGCAATTGCTTTAACATTTTCTGTAGCATTTCCCATAGCAACACTCACTCCTGCATATGCAAGCATTTCTAAATCATTATTTGCATCTCCAATTGCCATAATCTCTTCTCGTTTAATATTTAAACTATTGGCTAATTTCTCTAACGCCGTGGCTTTTGTTGCTCCTTTTGGCATTGTTTCAAAAATATAAGATTGACTTCGTACAACACTAAAATGTTCTGATAACTCTTTTTCATATTTTTCTTGGAATATATCTAGTCTTTCGGGGGCAGCGAGAAACATGCCTTGGAACATCGTATATTCGCCACTAATTGCTTCATCAATAGATAAAAATTGAGGTTCTAAAAAGACAAGTGAGGCATCTTTTTTCACTTGTTCTTGAGGCTCTTCATCAACACAAAAATAATGTTCCTCATCAAATAGTGTAAATTGTACATCTTTATTTTCATGATTGATACGATTTAAATACAACATATCATTTTTTGTTAATTGGTGCCAACTCACCAATGACCAATCTGATGTATGATGTGTGGAACAACCATTGTTTAATATGGCATACTCATCTTGTTTCAATCCTATTTTTTCATAAATCGGCTTTACTCCAGACAATGCTCGTCCTGTACAAATTACAATTTTTATACCTTTTTCAACGGCTTTATGAAGCATTTCAATTTGTGGTTTAGTCACTTCTTTTGCTTCATTCAAAAGTGTGCCGTCCATATCTATTGCTATTAGTTTTATCATACAATTTCTCCTTTTTTCATGCTAGGGGTGTGCAACCGCCCAAAAGGGTGTGCAAATGGCTCTAGGGGTGTGCAACTTTTAACGATTTGATTTTTCCATATTATTATAACATTTTTTATTGGTTTTCTTCCAATAAAAAAATACCCTACCTCCATGGCAGGGTGAATCATTATTCGCGAGTCATGTCATTTTCTCATCGATACAAAATTTTTCCATCAGTAAAGTGAATGGTGATTCTCTTGTCTGTTTCGATAACGATTTTCTCTATTAGTATATTAAACAGTGTTGGATTGAACTCCCTAATTAGGGTGTCCTGTTTTCCAATAATGTCAATACACGATTTTAAGTTTTGAATACGAATATGATAGTTGACCAACTCTTCCTTTTTCTCTTCAAGTAACAATTCTAGTTTTTCATATGTTTTAACCAATTTATCGTATATCTTTTGATAATTACTTTGGTCTTGTGCTAATTTTGAATTGGTGTAAACTAAATTTTCAACTTCGTCTTGTACAACAGTCAATTTATTGTTCAAAGTATTGATTTCATCTTTTAATGTCATATTACTCTCCAATTGATGAACTAAAATACCTAAATTATCAATAATCTCTTCTTTATTCGCAATTTGCTGATTTAAAGCATCAACAATCCATTCTTGAATGTCTTCATCTGTTACATGTGGTGTTTGACATTTATTCTTATCTTTATACTTATGGCTACATCTATAAATGTGTCTTTTATACTTACTATTAGAATGCCATATATATCGACAATACTTATTTCCACAACAACCACACTCTATTTTTGAAAAATAATTCTTTTCTGTTGCCCACTTTGTGTTATGTCTTAGTTGTACTTGCACCATATCAAAGATTTCTTTATCAATAATGGCTTCATGACTATTCTCAACATAATATTGTGGCAACTCTCCTTCATTTTTCTTCTGCTGCTTATTTAGAAAATCAACGCTATAGTATTTTTGAAGAAGTGCATCACCTTTATATTTTTCATTTTGTAAAATACTTTTCACGCTGCCATACGACCATTTCTCTTTACCAGCTGGAGTCTTTATATTTTTTTCAGTTAATTCTCTTGCGATTTGATTGGGATTTTTCCCTTTTAAAAATAAACTGAAGATGTATTCTACAATTCTAGCTTCATCCTTATCGACTTCAAACCCACCATCTTCACTTTGTTTAAAACCTAAAACCGTTGAATAAGAAAATGTCACTTTTCCTTCTGCTGCATTTTTACGTTTTGCCCACTTGACGTTTTCTGAAATACTTCTACTTTCTTCTTGGGCAATAGAAGACATAATGGTAATCAGTAGTTCGCCCTTTGAATCAAATGTCCATATATTTTCTTTTTCAAAATAAATTTCTACACCCTTGTCTTTCAATTGACGAACTGTCGATAACGAATCAACGGTATTTCTTGCAAATCGTGAAACTGATTTCGTAATGATTAAATCAATTTTACCATCCATTGCGTCAGATACCATTTCTTGAAATCCTAATCGTTTTTTAGTAGTTGTTCCGCTAATCCCTTCATCCGAATACATCTTCACAAATTCCCAATCTGACCGACTGTTGATATACGATTCATAATAATTCATTTGTGTTTCGTAAGACGATGCTTGGTCTTCTAAGTCCGTTGATACCCTCGCATAACCAGCAACTTTTCGTTTATGAACACTCGGTAATTTAGACTGATTGCTTAATCGTTTATCTGCTTCAATGGTAATAATTTTTTTAGTCATTCTTTTTTCCTTTCCTTAGATTGTTTTTCTGTTTTAATTCTTGTACCTTTTCAAAAATAGATTTGGCAACAATTGGTTCGTGTGCAGCTTCAACAATATATTTATTTAAAGCTCCTTCATTTGGTATAGATCGGCTTTTACCTCTCCGTCTATACGTCTTTTGTAAAATGAGAATACCTGTATAAGCTTCTTGATTTAATATGTTATGGATGATGGATCGTGTGAATGAGTTTCCTTTTCGTGTTGTAAAACCATCTTCATTTAATCGATTGGCTATTTTTGATGGCGTTATCCCTGAAATATAATCATCATATATTTTTCTAACTAACATTGCCTCGGATTCGTATATGTCATAGTGATCGTCTTTCCATCTATAACCTAGAATAGGTTGCGGATTATGGGGTATTCCTTGTTCAAATTTCTTTCTAACTTTCCATCTGATATTACTACTAATTTGATTTGACTCTTCTTCTGCTAAAGTTGCCAATAATGTAATCAGTAATTCGCCATCTGTCGTTAAGGTATCAATACTTTCTTTTTCAAATCGAACACTAATACCTAGTTGCTTTAATTCCCTTATAGTTTCTAATAGTTCGATAGTGTTTCGTCCAAACCTTGAAATAGATTTTGTGAGGATCATATCAACTTTTCCATGCCGACAATCATCGAGTAACTTTAAATAATTTTTTCGATTTTTTATTTGTTTGCCACTAACCACATCATCAGAGTAAACACCTACATACTCCCAATCAGGATGATTTTGAATCAATTGATTGTAATAAGATACTTGATTGGAGAGTGAATTTAGTAAATGATGATGAGATACTCGTGTATACGCTGCAACTTTTAACTTTTCTCGTTTTGGTAGTGCAGATAATTGCTTAATAACTTTCATTGTATCCTCCTTTTTGTTATGACTATATATCACTCTGAAACGTTTATTTATCAAGTATTAGGATCAATAATTTACCTAGTTTTGGCTCATATTTTTTAATCATTTTTTCTTTAAAAAGCTCATATTCTTCCGCTGTAATAAGATTATTTTTAATTAAATTATCAACAAGGGTCATTGTGATTTGAAAGGTTAATTCATTGTTTTTATTCATTATGTCCTCCAAATCTATCGTTTATGTAGCACTGATGTGAACAATACACTCTTTTTTTATTGGCGTAAGATTTAAATGATTCACCACATTTTTTACAGGTATGCGTAGTGTATGATTTCCGATTCACTTTATCTAAGTTCTTATTCCACCACTTCATACGACACGTATCACTACAAAACTGTTTCACTTTTTTGCCTTGTTTTTGAATAAGTGCTTCACCACAACCTTTACATCTATGACCATCATTTACCTTAACTTTCTCAATCCCTTCACGTCTACATACTGATTTAACCGTATTGACAGATATAGCTAGTAAACTCGCAATCTTTTTATAACCTAATCCATTTCTTCTTAATCGTATAATGTCATCTTTGTGAGTCATTTTCTCTACCTCCAGTAGATAAAGGACAAAAAGCGAGGTTCTAAGTACCAAAATTTATCCTGTCTACATCTCAGGCAACAAAAATAAATAAAAAATTAACCTTTAAAATAAAAAAAAGACCTACCTAAGCATCACTACTTAGATAGGCTTTCTACTATAATAGTTCATTTACTTTTTGTTGGACTTGATGATAATCGTATCCAGCTTGCGTTAAACGATTCTTTCTCTCTTGTCCGTTGCCCCATTGACCGTTAATGACTTCTCTAGCTACTTCATCAATAGATTTTAGTTTTGGGGTTGGTTGTCCACTTAACAATTCATTCACTTTTGCTTGTACTTGATTATAGTCATACCCCGCATTAGTCAATGTCGTTTTGCGACTAGCACCATTCCCCCACTTACCGTTCAATACTTCTGTTGCCACTTCATCGATTGATTTCAATGTAGGCTTAGATGTTGATGGTTTGCCCAACAAGACATTCACTCGTTCTTGGACTTGCAAAGGATCATATCCAGAAGCACGTAACTTTTGTTTGCGTTCCTCTCCATTTCCAAAACGTCCGTTAATGACTTGTCGTGCCACATCATCAAGATTCGTATAGGTTTGTTGAACAGGTGTCGATAACTGCCCACTTAATCGCTTATTCACTTCAGTCGCAATATAGGGGAACTTGCTACCAAGATAAGGTCCTGGACAGTTCGTATTCGCAAACCATTCATGCTTCGTCAAATTACCACTTGTATCACCTGTATAATTGAGTGACGGAATGCCGTTACGCTGACAAATATCCACACATAATTGAATAGTTTTTTCTAAAGCCACATCACTCACATGCCAGTTACCACCATACTCATCATTGGCCACTTCAATCGTAATCGCTCGGTTGTCATTGGCTGCACTTGACGAGCACCACGAACGATTATGTTCCTCAACATACATACCGACTCTACCACTGGAATCGACCCCATAATTCGAACTTGCTTGTCTTGACACTGGCGCAAATACATTCCCACACGTTTCAACCGATAGATTACCTGCCATGTGATGAATGGTAATCGTATCAATGGTATGATTGCGTTGCCCACTATGATTTGGGCTTAATTTGACATAATTGACTAATGGACTATTACTCATGTTCATTCCCTCTTTCTTTTAATTGTTGTAAAATAGATTTTAATTTTTCTGGAATTGGCAAACCTAAGTGGGCGGCATTTTCAATAATCGATATCCCTTCATTTGATACATAAAAGAAGATAACCATTGCGCGTAAAACACCTACATGCCCCAAAATCTGCACATCCAGTAAGTGGGCAATCCCCACTAATGCAAAAATAATGATTTTTCGTGCGATACCATTAAACCCAACGTCACTGGATAAACGTTTATCCGCAATCGCACACAAAACACCTGTTACATAATCTGTAACCACAAATACCAATAATGTGTATAACATGCCGTCTAATCCTCCTAAAAAATAACCAAGTGTGCCTCCAATAACTGAAAACACCACTTGGCATGTTGACCATAATTCTTTCATAGTGTATCCTCCATTCTTTACTTCCATTTGCCAACCACATTATAATTAAATATATAATTGGCATTCGATGCTTCTAAGCCTCTGACAACTTCAAAGACGCCTGTTTTAGATATAGAACCTACCTGTCCTGATCCAGCCATCACCATCCCTGCCCATGTAATAGGCGATAAAGTCACAATGACGGTCGGTAACTCTTTAAAAACAAAAGGGTATGCTAAATCCGTTGCTGCAATCGGTCCAGAAGTAAATAAACTTCCCCATCTATTTTTCACATCAACTGTTACCGACTTTCTCGTACTCAATTCCATCACACCACTATACCATTTACGGTAAATCCAGTTATTCTTCATGCCTTGTTCCATCACAAAATCACTCATCACGGCATTTTTATATTTAAAATCCCAGTTAGGTGATACATCAAGTGTGTTTTGTAATTCTGCAACCTTACCAACACCGATACCTTTTCCAGAACTGTGAAAATCGAGTAACACAAAGGCTGTTCCAACGCTCACTACAACTTGACTCGTATTAAAAGCATCTCTTAGTGTCACCGTCACTTCCCAAGAACTCTCCCCACTGGCAGGAAAGATGACACTCCCTGTTTTACTATACGTTTCCATTGGTATACTCTGCGTAGTCGATTGACTTTGGTTTTGCCGTTTGTAACTGTAACTGAGTACCTTTTGATTTTTATTGTTCACTGGGGCAACAGCACACGCATACTCCAATTTAATATACGCTCCAGACTCATCCAGTGTCCCATTGGCTTGGCAACGATTGGCTTTTGCCATCGTAATTCTAGGTTCATACCAATCATACACAACAGGGGTCACGACTTTTGTACCTGTCATTCCCCTAGAATCCACAACTCTAGCTTCTACTCGTTGTGACGTTGACGTAATCACTTCAGATGTTTGATCACTACTTTGATACGTTATCCCATTTAAAACTAAACTGCGTGTTGTCACAACGGCTTGTTCATACAGCCTTTCTGTTACGGTTGCTTTGATTCTAGACTTTCCTCTGACAAAACCACCATAGGTGTTATAAAAATTGTTCACATCCGTTAAGGTGATGTTGACAACAGGTGCCATATCAGTAGTGGCTATGACGGTCACAGGAGGTGTATCCTTACTGCCAATCAGTTGACTTCCTGAGTAAGTAAGCACCCTAAATAGTAATTTATCCGTTGAATGCGTTAAATAGCGTCCCCACCATTTGGGTAACGTCCATGTATCACTTGTTGCGACATTCGATGCGATGGTTGTCCAACTTAATTTTCCCTCCACACCTGCTTGAATAGTATGTGTAAAGGTGCTTGTTGCTCTTGGGGTATAAATGGTAATCGTATCCCCAAAAGACATACTTGTCTTATTCAAGGTCGGTTGTGTGGCTCTGGCAATAGTTGGCAAATCCCATGATCCACTCCCTCTAGCATTCACCGCAAAATAGTAAATGCCAGCTTCCACACTGGCACTAAAGGTTTTATGCCCATCTGAGTCATGTGAAATGGTAAATTGCCCACTCGCAACACTGGCAGTCCCGGTTAATTGAATACGACTGGCTGATTGGTAAACAGTAGACCCTTCAATGACCACCTTAAAGTTTCCCGACATATACCAAGTGTTTGGATTTGCACCATTTCCTCTTAAGCTCCAATTGATGGTTGTTTGATTAGTGGATACATTTTGATTGGCAACATGCCACTCAAACGTTAAATACCTAACGTCATACGCATTCGTGTGAAAAGAACCACTGCTTGCCATCTTAATTCACCACCTTTGTAAAACTTAAATTACCTGTTGATCTTGGCATAAAAGCAAACTTACCCAATTTTAAACTTTGCAGATACTCTCCATCTACCGCATAGAATTTTCGATTATGCCAATAGGCACTCTCCACACCACCTTGTAAAAAGACAATGCGCTCATTCTCAATGCGAAGCACAATGGGACTATTTTGTTCACCTAAAATAATGTGCCCATTTTCAAAGCGAATATAACGGCTGAGTTCTGTAAATTGTCTCGCATTAGCACCGTATAAGGTCTCTTGTAACTGTTGATACTGATAAAACTGAAAAGAAATGGCATCTGATGTTTGTGTCATCATCGTTTGAACCGCACTCAACAGTTCATCTGCTTTTTCTTTGTTGTAGTATTTCTCGGATACGTCCAGTTTGATTTCATTGGCTGATTGTTGAATATACGAATTGGCTTCACGAATGGCTCGAACAATCGCTGCTGTATTCAACTCTTTCATATGTTCTTGTAAATTCTGATAAATCGTTTCAATTGAATGCTCCGTATGGAACTGTGTCACGGTCAGCGTTTTTTCTTCAATCCCAATGGACAAAGTACTACTTTCTGGATGAAGTAAATCAAGGGATAGTTGACTGACAAGCATCCGCTCATCAATGTTAAGACTTGGAATCTTTACTTTTAGCTTTTGCCCTAAGCCAAAGGCATCAACTGCCTCTCCTGCTTTAGACAAATCAGCAGCCGTTAATGTTATCTTACTAATCAATAGAACAGAATCCGCTAAGTCTTTACGTCCTGCACTAAGCAAATTCGTTGGATCTGTGATGTAGTCATGATGGGTCACTTTAGTAATCTCTCCGTAAAGTGCTATCGCATGCTCATCTCGAAGCGCCTTATCGCCATGATTAACCGATTCAATCGTCACATAGCGTTCCGTATCCGTATCGTCATCTGTTATCTTACTGCCTAAAGGAATCACAATCGTAGCGAGTTCGTCACTAAACCATTCTCGTTTGGCATCCAATAAATTGATGGTTTGTTCTATGGTTTGATGATTCACATCATTCAAATCATTGACATAATCCAAGTACACACCATCTACTTGATAGCGGACATAAAAATAGCCACCCAGTTCTTTTAACAGTTTATCCCTTAAAAAAGACCAAGTGGATGTGTAATCACTAGATGAACGGACGATGTTCCCCTTTGCGGTATCATTGGTGACCGTCACATATCCTAATTTAAATTGTTTATCTGAACTAACTTGTGCATTATGACTGAGTAACACGTCCTGTAACACATCTTCAACACGTCTATTTCTAAAATCATACGGTTCAAGCACACTGTCATTGAAGAAGGCTAAGTCACTCTCACATTCAACGGTTTCTGTTTGAAAAAGATCAACACTAGGTGAGAAAACACGTCCCCTAAAAAGCAACCGATCATCGTCATATAACGTAATGATGGATTTCATATACTGGATTTGACCATAAGACGGATTGCTTTTAGGTATCGTAAAGGTCAATGTCCCGACCGTATTTAACGAACTGTTCAATCTCCCTTCAATAATGGTATACTCTGGAATGAGGGGATTATAGATTAAATCATTATCGGCATAAATGCGATACATTATAACACCTCCCTGATGTACTGAGTCGTTAACGTGCCATTGCCTGACACCCTTAACGTATTATTCCCCATTTCAAGGAGAATCCCTAATTGATGCTCACCCTTTTGCACCGTATATCGTTTCCCTTTGTATTCAATCGTCGCCATGCCAGTTGTCACAATACTTAATGGCGTTGGCATCCCTGCATACCCAATGGTGATGTACTGAAATGCACTTGTCAGTGTCGTACTCGATACCACTTCATCACCAATCAATCGAAATGGATAACAGTCTACCGTGGCTTTGATGGTCGATTTAGCTGGTGTTCGCTCATAAGAATGAAACGTCATCGTACCCACAAAATAACCCTCTAAATGTGAAAACCGAATATGCACCTGTTTATTATACACATGCACAAACAATAATGACCGAAGCCTTTCTCGCTCTTCTTCTGAACCGGTCATGCCTAAAACCAGACTGATGGTTCGATTTGAAAAATGTGTATAACCTGTTAAAGCTCTACTCATATCAAGGTCACCATTTCTGCCCGGAACAGATACTTTGTGTACTTTCATCTCAGGAATACCAATATCAAATTCTTCTAAAATAATTCCTTGCTTATATAAGTCTGTGTCATCAATAAACAGTGTAATCATCCTCTAGCCCTCCTTACTGCCATTTTTCCCAGTCCACTATCAATACTTGGGAGTAATCGTCCAACCAATGTCCCATCATCTAAGTAGATGGCTTGTGTACTATTTTCTGCGATAATCGCTAAGTATTTTTCAATCATCTCATTGCCTCCCATTTTCTCTTGAAACAGTTTATCCAAGTGATAATAAAATCCTTTTAACGGAAGAATCGCTTCATGCCCTGCTTCGCCTCCTGCCATTAAGGAAGTGCCATTCATACCAAACAATGTTGGTCGTGTCATAATCCCACCTTCTTTATACCAATCAATGGATAAGCTCGGTACAGATGGAGGGAGGATTGAAAAACTTCCCTTAATACTAAAATGTGGCAGTTTTATCTTTGGAAAACTAATCTTCATTCCAGCAAAGAATCCCACCACTGCATCAATAGCTTTTTTGACAGTATTCTTGGCAGCTTCAATCGGTGTGGTAATGGCTGATTTGATGCCATTCCATACATTTGTTGCCGTTGTTTTAATGCCATTAAAAATACTGCCTACTGTGCTAGAAACAGAATGAAATACCGTTGAAACAGCGGTTTTTATACCATCAAGAGCAGTGCCAACAGTAGACTTGATGCCATTCCATACCGTACTGGTGACACCTTTAATCGTTTGAAACACAGTTGACACCACATTTTGAATCATTGATAAGACCGTTGAAATTGTTGTGCTGATGGATTGCCATATCGAAGATAGAATCTCTTGGATAACACTCATAACACTACTGATTACACTAGATACGGCTTGAATACCACTATCAACAATTCCTTTAATGCCCTCCCATACCGATAGAATCACCTCTTTACAGTTTTCCCAAATAAACTGAAAAGGTAAAGTGATAAGGGCAAAGGCACCTTGTATTAAAGACACTAAAAATTGTAAGCCAACATCTAAAATAGCCTTAATCGTTTCCCAAGTGGTCGTAAAGAAAGAGACAATACCGTTCCAAGCCGTCATAAAGTAGGTGGACATATTCTGCACAACTGTTGTAACCGTTTGTGTGATGGTTCCCCATACATCCTTAAACCATTCCGTAATCGCTCCCCAGTTTTTAATCACTAAAATAATACCAGCGATGGCTGCGACAATACCTGCAATAATACCAATAATGGGTAATAAAGAAAGATGTAATGCACCAAATCCAGTTGCTGCTCCACCAGCTGCAACCCCAGCTGCCGTTGTTCCTGCCGCACTGGCTCCTCCTGCAACCCCAACAGCTGCAGTAGCAGCACTGGTTCCAGTTAATAAACCAATCAATGGACTAAGAACACCTGTAATCGTTCCGATGGCTGTGATTATTTTACCCGCTACGACAAGGATTGGTCCTACTGTTGCGACAATCACACCAAAGGTTGTAATCGCTTCTTTCATACCAGGAGATAAACTATCCCATCCAGATTTGATATTTTTAAACACTGTCGCTAATTTTTCAAGCATGGGTTTTAGAATCGTCATTAACGTATTACCGACATCGGCACCGACAATTTTTAATTGGTTCATCGTTGTTTGAAAACTATCAATTGGATCAATGGTGTTTTCGAAGGTCGTTTCAACTGAACCCATATTATCTTGTAAAGACGTCCCTAATTCACTAAAGTTCAGTGACCCATTTTTACAAGCTTGATAAATCGCCCCTCCTGCTCGTTTACCAAACAATTCATACGCCACTTGTAGCCCTTCCGTATCACTTTTGGCATGGACCATCCTATTTTGAATATCCGATAAGGCATCGTTTAGTGGCTTACCTTCTGCAGTAGCGTTTGTTAATGCCTTGGTTAATCCGGTCATCACTTGTGACGTATCAGCTCCGGACATTTCCACATTCCCTAGAAAGTTGGCAGCGTCACTGGCTGAAAAGCCGAGTTGTTGGAGCGAGGCGGCATTGGTAACCATGACACTGGATAAAGTGTCCATACTGATGCCTGTTCTCTGACCGACTGCATTCATCGTATCCAATAATGCCCCTGTATCTTCAGTCGTTAAACCAAAGGCTGCAATCACTTTTTGTGTGTTGTCGATTGCGGTAGATACGTCTACATTATTCAGTTGTGCAAACTTGATAAACTGAGTAGATAGTTCTTCTAGTTGTTTACCTGTTACACCAAAACGCGTATTGACTTCACCAATGGCGGCACCAGCTGTCTCAAAGTCTGTCGGAATACTGGTGGCGATACGTTCCATAATCCCTTGCATGTCTTCAAGTGCTTCACCACTTGCGCCAGTTTTAGTCACAATCGTATCGAGTCCAGCATCTACTTCATTAAAAGCACTAATAGACGCCGCACCAATGCCAACAAGTGGTAAAGTTAAGTGAGTAGATAACTTTGTGCCAATTTCTTGTGTTTTATCACCAATATTTTTCAGTTTATCCCCTACTTCTTTTACCGATAATGCCACCACATTCGGCACTTTCTTAAACTCTTCTTGTAACTTAGATAAAGACTGCTCGGTTTCAATGATTTCTCGTTGCAGAGCATCGTACTTATCTTGCCCTAGTTCGCCATTTGCCAGTTGCGTTTTGGCTTGTTTGTCTGCTTCTTTTAATGCATTTAATTTGATGCTCGTTTCATGAATAGCTTGTTGGAGGAGTTTTTGTTTTTGCGCCAGTAACTCCGTATTCTTTGGATCAATTTTTAATAGCCGATTTACATCCTTTAATGCAGACTGCGTATTTTTAATAGTACTATTTACAGACTTAAGTGACTTATCCAACCCTGTTGTATCCCCACCAATTTCAACAGTTATCCCTTTGATACGATTTGCCATGTGATTACCTCCTTTCCTAAAAATTGACATGAAAAAAGCACCTACTATTTAGTAAGTGCTACAAATACTTATCACTAATTAATTTATTAGTAAATCAATCTATTTAAGTTCTTTAGTTCTATTTCATTTATATTTATCTTAGAATATCCATCTTTCAATAATTTTACTTGGACAGACCAAAATAAATCTTCACATACATCTGGACGATTGGATGTTTTTAATCGATCGTCGTAATGTACTGTAGCTGTCAGAAATAACTTATCACAATCTATTCTAGTTGGTCGCGTAAATGGATTCCTAGATATGTCTGGCTGCTCATCATGATAATGGACCATTGGATTATTAATAAGCATATAAGGTTTTAGTGTTTGACATTTAATGTACTCATAATCTGTACCCAAATGTTTGTGACAAATATACATATGTGAAGCCACGGCCATTCCATCCGATATAGACGGATAAGGTACTTTCATTCTCACAACATCTCTTTCGTTAATCAATTAGAAGCCTCCCTTCTTCGTCAATATCGACGAATACCGGGTTATGGAGTTCTTCATTTTCCGCAAGAGTAAGCAACATATCGAAATGTTTCTCTGTAAGTGATTCCGAATCAGATTTTGAAAATACAAAATATTTTTTATCTAAATTTATAATTGTTGAGTTTTCTATCATATTTGTTGAATACATTGCATCTAATGTGTCAATCAGCTTCTCATCATTATAGTTGAAATCCGATTCATCTAAATCCACTTGATACTCACCAGACATAATGCGAGTTTCTTTGGATTTCCAAAGATTCATCTGATGTGTAAGATCCGATAATTCCTTTTCTGTCATAGTACCAACTATAAAAGCACATTTTTCAGCTCTTTTACCATTAATAGATTCAACATTTTTATCATACGCACTCTGAGCCGCCATATTAAAGCTTGCTCTTTCCTTAGTATAATCTCCCCAAACATTACTGAATACCGGACCTTTTTTATACCCTCTTAAATGACTAAAATCAGGGGTCTCTCCAGATACTTTCGTCAATGCTTCATAAAACAACAAAAATTTTTGCAACTTTAAAGGGGTCTCATATGATGTATTATTGTGTTTCTTTAGCCAACCACTTAAAGATAATTTTCTTTCATTTGAATAAATCATATTAATCCTCCTCTCATAAGTTATATCATTTTACATTAATCTGATATTAATGTAAATATATTTTTTCCGTTTTTTTGCTTGTTTGATTACTTTTTTTATTATACCATAAATACTCAAATCTTTAAATCAAAACTTATCAAACTCTTTTTGTCCTGCAACTCTGTTATACTTTACACTGTCATTCGCTTTCTCTGTCCAAATATCGAGCACTAAACCAATGGTTAAAAGGTCGAGATCTCTTATCGCAATCCCAACCTCCACACATCGAAGTAAAAATAAGGCTGTCGTCATTTCCCGACTACTTGATGTAACTTTTTTCTGTTTTCCACATCCGTTTGAAGATTACTCCCCCATAGTTCTAATATTTCAGGCAAAATTTCATAAATAGAAAACATCTCAAATTGGTCTAACCATTCTTCAATGGTTGATGGAATACTATTATCGGCATGATAAGCCATAATATACGCCACATTCTCAAAAATCTCCAAGTCATCTATCTCGAAACTGCTCCCATTACCTTGATAAGACTTCTCAAGTTTCGCTAAGTCTTTAAAGATGTCACGCTTAAATGTCAAACGGTATAAACGCGGAATGGTAGCCGATGACTTAAACGTAACGGTTTGATTTTGAATCGTGATTATCTT
This sequence comes from Carnobacteriaceae bacterium zg-84, assembly GCA_013874835.1. NCBI lineage: Bacteria > Bacillati > Bacillota > Bacilli > Lactobacillales > Carnobacteriaceae > Carnobacteriaceae bacterium zg-84. The sequence goes on from CP059430.1 coordinate 913,823, forward strand.
TTGTATCATATAAACCTCCTATCGTGATGGACTACTTACTGTTTGAGCTGTTGGTACATAAACTGCTTTGTACCAATTTTGATAGGCTGTATCCTGTGTGGTATCTCCAGTGCGTGATTTCACTAACCCATCTTCTCTAGGATCTGCTGTTAAGGTTAACTTTTCCGTCCCTGGACTAATCGACTCTTCTTTTGTTTCTGATTCAATCGATGGGCGAGAGGTTGAACAATTATATAAAACGTGACGAATCGCTTTTTCATCCCCATCAAATTCAAATAACAGGGCAAATTTCTCGGTTTCTTTTACCGTTGCTTTTTCAACCAAAACACCATTTTTATCCAATTCTTCATTCAAGATTTCTGTTCTAAACCACTCAGGTATTAAGGCAATTTCCAAATCCCCACTATATCCATTGTTGGATGTCGACCTAAAGTAAACAATCCCATCGGCATAAAATGGACTGGATTCGCCTTCTGCTTCTAAACTAATACTAACAGCCCCTAAAATGGGCTTAGGTGTGCCATAAGTAAATGTCCCTTCAGGGCTTTTCGTGAGTTTTGCGGCATGAACATTCTTTAAATTGTATTTGACTTTGTTTCCCATATTTTTTCTTCCTCCATTTCAAATGTATATAAAACTTCATAGAGTTTTTCACTCTCTATCCATACTTCGCTTTTACGATAAACAATCTCTGCTTGATCCAAGACGAATTCAATCTTTCGCTCGGATACCACATCTTTTTTATCCGTGTACAACTCCAAATGCACGACCACAATTTTATGATGAATTCTCCCATCCGCTTTAAAATGATTGGTGCTAGGTAACACATAAAGCATAAACGGTGGGTTTGGTACGTTACTTTCTGCGAAATGATGGTAAGCAAACGGCAAGTCGATTTGTTTCATCAGTGCTATGACACTAACCATTTTCTAAAATCTCCTTTACTTTATTTTCAAAAGACGTGACTGCTTCTTGTTCTGCTTGTGCAATATGGGGTATCGCTGTCGTTCGCCCCCCATTTCGTTTGGCATGACCAAATTCTAATAAGTGTGTGAGTTGATACTGATTTCTTGAATGCACCACAACATTCATGCTGTTACGATTTTCTTTTGTGGTGGTTACTACCCAACTGTTACGATACCGACCACTTCTTTTAGGGGCAGTAGATTGCATACGTGCTTTTGTTTCTTGACCAACTTCTTTAACCGTTACTTTAATCTGCTCATTGGTTAGCTTTTGATACTGCTCGAGTTCTTTTTGAATCACTTGAGCTAAATCATCTAACTTTACTTTCATCTCTCCACCCGTTGACAATGCAGTTTGATGGCTTTTTTCTTGTGATTCATGTGGTCTACCCCTTTAATGTTATAAAGATGATGATCAAAAACAACTCGGAAATGGGTACTGTCTAACTGTGCCACTTCAGAGGCATACCGAATCGTAAAATCAAGTTTAGTATGATCCCATACAGCACCTGTTGCCGTTTGTTCCAGTGGACTTTCACTACTGACGGTCGCATAACACGAATACAGCTCTTTCCATACCTCTGTTTGATTGCCAATATCATCTGTTTCAATAGTTGTTACTTGTATGGTGATTCTAGTATTCAATAAACTCACCTTCATTAAAAGTCCACCTTTCTAAGCCCAAACAATAAACTTCTTAATGTCAAGGTTAAGTCCTTATGGTTGGCTTCTTCTCGGTGTTCATATAAATAGGCAATGGCATAAAGCATGGCTGTATGAACTTCTTCTGACAATAAAAGAGTAGACGACAAATCATCCACTCTCAAAATGTGCATACATAAATGTTTAGCAGTTGCCATCAAAGATTCAAGCAGTGAGTCATCATCGCTCGAATCAATTCTTAAGTACTGTTTGACGTCATCTAATGTTAAACCCACTGCTTAAACCTCCTGTTACCCTTGTGTACTTAAAATCTGAACAGCTTCTTTGACAATCAACTTACCATCTACACGTTCTTTTGCCACATAACCAATCATCCCATTCCCTGCGAATAACTCCGTTAAGGCTTTAAAGGAACGAGCACCACGATCTCCAATGTTGTAATAACTAAAGTCCCCAAAGGCGATTGCATTTTCTGGTGCAAAAGCAGAGGTGTAAATCGGATACCCTAACAATCTGTCCGGTTCCCCTTGTTGATAGCTTGGTTGCCAAATGTAGGCGCCGTTACTATCCTTGAACTTACGAATTTGAGCGATGGTCTTATCGTTTGTGATGAACACCGCATTTTTACGATATGGACGTTTCAAGGCATGAATCAAATTAATCACATCATCGGCTTTAATTGCTGTCACTTTATCTAGGAACGTACCACCATTGCTTTCATGGAAAATACCTGTTGGCTTGTTGTTCCCATCACCATTTAAAAAGGCATCTTCTTCTGCATTAGCCAGTGCTTTACCAAATTGTTCAGTGATATAACTTTCCAAGTTAAAGGCGCTATCATACAGTAATTCTTCTGTCACTTTAATGGCCACATGCAGTTTGTGGGCATCTAATAACATCTGACTAAACGTCGCCTCTCCAAAGGATAATGCTGCTCCTTCGTCAATCCAAGCCGCTGCTGGACTTGAACCGGCGATGTTTATTTTATGATTGCCTGCTGTTGTAATGACTGTGGCTAAAGAACGAACAATATTTTCATCCTCTAACACTTGAATTAAGCGACTATCATACTCTTCTGGTACTAAATACCCACCATCGGCATCCACACCTTCTTGTAGGACATTCGATACTTGTTTAAAGTTGGAACGTAAGGCTTGAAGCATACTCGTTTTGTATTCTTGACTAGCACGTCCTGTTTTTTCTTCGATAGCTTCTTGTCTTGGTTTTTCTTTAATCGGTGTATTGATGGGTTTTTCCATCAATTTATCCAATTGTTCTTCACGTTGCAGACGGTCAATTTCTTTACTGAAGTTCATTACTCTTTGTTCCATTTCTTGGTACTGTTTGGTCTGTTCTTCGGTAAGTAACCCGTCTTTATCTTTGTTTGCTTCCACAAAGGCTTTCGCACCTTCCCATGCAATATTTCTTTTTTCAATCATGTCTAATAACTTGCTCATATGTATTACCTCCAATTTTTGATTAAGTTAAGTCTGTCTAGTAAATCTTGCGACTGTGCTGTGTTGATTTTTGGCTGAATGTGACATTTTTCAACCAATTTTTCTTTGAGTGAATTTTCAACCACCATTTTTGAATATGCGTTTGATACGACAACTACCTCAATTGTTTCATTGCCCTCTCGCTCGAGTAACCCATCACAAAATCCCAATTCAATGGCTTTATGAACATTCATCCACGTTTCACCATCCATCATATTGGATAGTTTTTGACGATTTAAACCTGTTTTGATTTCATAGGCATTCATAATGGATTCTTTTACCTCATCCAACATAGAAATGGCTTGTTTCATATGCTCTTTGTCTCCAAAAGCAATCGTCATAGGATTATGAATCATCATCATGGAAACGGGGCTCATCAACACCTTTGTCCCTGCCATGGCAATCACCGATGCGGCACTTGCGGCAATCCCATCAATTTTGATGACTACTTCTCCTTTATGGTTCATTAACATGTTGTAAATTTGAGCAGCCGCGATACAATCCCCACCTGGCGAATTAATCCACACGGTAATATCTCCCTGATGCTTGTCTAATTCCGATTTAAAAAGTCTTGGCGTGACGTCATCATCAAACCAAGACTCCTCTGCAATCGTGCCATTTAAAAACAATAGATGTTCATCCTTATTGTTTGTTTTCCAATTCCAAAACTTCCTCACTGGCATTTTCCTCCTTATTCAAATTTGCGAATGCTCCTGCGTGTTTTAGTGGTAACATATTCCCATTCACTAAATATAAGTCACCACCTTCTTCAGTAGGTATTCTATCTAGGTTTTCTAGTAGACGAATATCATTCGCACTCATCCACCCATTTTGACGACCTACCGCATAGCCATTCATACGTGACTGATAATCGCCACGAAGCAGACCATCCACATTAAACTTCACATAAAACTGTGCTTTTTCTTTATCTTTTAGTAATCTGCGATTAAAGGCTTGTTCAAACCGAATCACCCATGGATCTAAGGTGTATTTCACAAATTCAAGTGACTGTTGTTCGATATTAGAAAAGCTCGACTTTTCAAGATCTCCTACCATATGGGGTGGAATCCTAAAAATGCGAGCGATCTCGTTTAGTTGAAATTTACGTGTTTCTAAAAACTGTGCTTCATTAGGCGATATAGAAATGGGCGTGTACTTCATGCCTTCTTCTAAAATCGCCACCTTATGCGAGTTATTCCCTGAAAAGCCCCTTGTCCAACTTTCCCTTAGACTTTCTGCATTTTTAACCGTCCCTGGATGTTCTAAAATACCCGATGGTGTTGCCCCATTAGAAAAGAACTTTGCCCCATATTCTTCTGCGGCAATCGACATGCCAATCGCATTTTTTGCCATCGCAATCGGTGAGTAACCAACCAAACCATCAAAACCTAAACCTGGTATGTGTAGCACATCTTGATAGGATAATCTCACTCGTTCCCCATTAGTACTTAGATATTCATAATAAATCGTATGGTTGTCATCTCTATCCACCGTCATTTTATCTGGCATAAGTGGGTATAACCCCACCACATCCCCTTTGCCATTACGGATGATTTGTGCATAAGCATTCCCCCACAAGAGTAAGTGTGTCATCAAGGTTTCTCGAAAGATAAAACTCGTCATTTCACTATTTGGTTCATTGTGCAGGAGGTTATATAAACTATGATTCGTTGCTTTTTGACTCCCCACATCTGTTATCTCATACACATGAAGGGGTAAACTTGCCAATGTCTCCGATAAAATACGGACACACGAATACACCGCACTCATGGTCATCGCCGTTCGTTCATTGACTCGTTTCCCACTAGATGATTGCCCAATGAAAAAGGAATAACTATTATTGCTGAGTTTGTTTTCTGGTTTATCTCTTGAACGAAATAGCCCACTAAATAATTTCATTGTTGCCTCCCAATTTTAAGTATAATAAAAGCACCTACTTTTCAGTAGATACTTTCCCTTAATTATGATATTCCCCTTAAAAAAAGACCATTTTAAGTTTTTGTCTTACATGGACAATTCAACTAAATCATTTAAACACTTAACGATTTCATTAAATTCAATATCTTTAGCATATGGATTTTTCTTTTGATATCTTATCCATCTTTCTTTAACTAAAGAATCATTATTAATATTGTCAATAATTTGTTTCGCTTCATCTTTTGTAATTTCTGTCTTTCTATATTTAAATGTCATGAGAACGGCTATTTTAAGCTGTTCTGTATCTACCATTTCTAATTTATTATTCAAAATAGCATAAATATCATAGAAATCTTTACTTCTACTATTATTTTCTGCTCTTGCCAATACTGTCTGTAGTTTCTCTGATAACACAGATTCCAATGGATATATTTTTAATTCAATATTATCGCCTAAAATTGTAGTATAGTTCTCTATTTTTGGATACGGAAAGATTGGGTCACCTGTTGCAACATCAATAGAAAAAGGAATTCTAATATTTGATAAATGCCCAATTACATGAAACTTCAATCCACCATATTCATCTTCTACTCGAATTTCTTGCACATCACTAATCAATTCAAACCATATATCCGATTGATTCGTTTTTCCTAAAATATCTTCTAAAACTTTTTTTATTTCTGTAGCATTCAATTTTATTCCTTTTACTAAAAAATCAATGTCTTGAGTAGATCTATTTTGAATGCCTAATGCATACGTTAAAAGCATTCCTCCCTTGAGCATAAAATTTTCTTTATGATTGCTGTTTGCTAGTAATTTCAAAAATTCATCAAAGAAAAATTTACTTAATACTGTATTGTAATTTAATTCTAGTTCTTTAGCCTTGTTTCTTAATTTTTGCGTAATACTATCTTTATTCATGAACAATTACCTCCAGTATTTCCTCTATCTGCTGTGATATATTAAATGCCTTAGCATACTCTCTAAGTTTCCATATGTCTCTGGAACCTTTCTTTAGATAAAAATTCCAAGCTTTTGAAAATATTTCTACATCTTGGTTTTTTCTATCTCTTACCAAATCACAAAGAGTTCTTTCCATATCATAAGCATATACAAGATTTCCCATCTCTGTCATAACTTTAGTCAATCCTATCTCATACCATTCTTTTTTTATTTGATGAACAAAGACTGTTTCTTTGATACGCCATGCATTATATCCTTGTTTCACAGTGACTTCATTAATAAAGGGGATTCTATCGGTCAAACCATAAAGATATAGTGCCGTTTGGTAGGAATAAATGCATGCTTTGTTTTTAAGTTGAAAAATATAAAGTTCATCGTAATTATCATAATTAGAATCAAAATAAATACCTCTTGCAACTCTTTCGAGCTTTCCTTTTTTTACCATATTCGTAAGGTACCATGATTCTACTTCACTCTCTGATACTTCTTTAGCTGTTATGATACCATTATTTTTTTCTATCATTTTTCTTATCTTATCTTCATTCATCATTTCGCACTTCCTTTTGTGCTTTATTATAAAATAAATAACGCACAAATGCAAGCTTAAGGTTACATAAACAAAATTCCGCGCCCATCATACACACTTTCCGTATTGACATTCCCACAACGAATAGCTCTATCTAATGCCATAATAGTCGCAATGGCACCGTCAATCTTTTCTGTTGATTTTTCTTTATCTGCTTTGATATTTCCTGCTGGGTCTGTTCGAATAAAAATGTTATCCATATTCCATCTTAAAACAGGATGCCCCCCATGTGCGATTTTCTTCTCTAGGGTTAATTTCATAAGTTCCTTAGTTGGTGGGCTCATATCTTTAAATCCTTGACCAAATGGCACCACTGTAAAGCCCATGCCTTCTAAATTTTGAACCATTTGAACGGCTCCCCAACGGTCAAAGGCAATTTCTTTAATGTTAAATATTTGACCTAATCGTTCAATAAATTTTTCAATATGACCGTAATGCACAACATTTCCTTCTGTCGTTTCAACATGCCCTTGCTTCTCCCATAAATCATACGGCACATGGTCACGTCTAACTCTTAATGGAATGGTATCTTCTGGCAACCAAAAGTATGGTAGTATCACATATTTATCGTCTTCATCTTCTGGTGGAAAGACTAATACAAACGCAGTCAAGTCAGTTGTAGAAGATAAGTCTAAGCCTCCATAACACACACGACCTTCTAGGTCTTCTTCATTCACACTAAACGCACACGCATCCCATTTCTCCATTGGCATCCAACGAATGGCTTGTTTAACCCATTGATTGAGTCGCAGTTGCCTAAAGGCATTTTCTTCTCCTGGATTTTGTTTAGCCGATTCACATGCCATTTCCACCTTTTCAATCGGTACGGTCACACCAAGTGACGGATTGGCTTTATGCCACACCTTTGGATCGGTCCAATCATCATTTTCATCCGCACCGTATATGACGGGATAAAAAGTAGGGTCGACTTTCCGTCCGTCTAAGATGTCCTTTGCTTTTTGGTGCGTTTCAAAACAAATCGAATGGGTATCTGTACCAGCCGTTGTGATTAAAAAATAAAGGGGCTGTGTGCGTGCATCTCCACTCCCTTTGGTCATAACGTCAAAGAGCTTTCTGTTGGGCTGTGTATGCAATTCATCAAACACCACACCGTGAATATTAAAACCATGCTTGGAGTAAGCCTCAGCTGATAAGACTTGATAAAAACTGTTGGTTGGTAAATACACAAGCCGTTTTTGAGAAGCTAGAATCTTAACTCGCTTATTTAATGCAGGACACATTCTTACCATATCTGCTGCTACTTCAAAGACAATACTCGCTTGTTGTCGGTCTGCTGCACAACCATAGACTTCAGCACGTTCTTCAAAATCTCCGCAACAAAGCAATAATGCAACAGCAGCCGCTAACTCACTCTTACCCATCTTTTTAGGGATTTCAATGTATGCCGTATTAAACTGTCGATACCCATCTGGCTTGACTATCCCAAATAAATCTCTGATGATTTGTTCTTGCCATTGAAGAAGTTTGAATGGCTTCCCTGCCCATGTGCCTTTAGTATGCGATAGGCATTCAATAAAATTGACGGCATAGTCAGCGAACTCTTTATTATAGGTTGATGTCTTTAATTTAAACGGACTTGGTTTATAGGTCATGTTCTGTCCTCCCAACAAAAAAAGGAGCCAATGCTCCTAAATCAATGCATCTAAAAATTGATATTCTTTTTCTAGCTGTTCTAATTCTTGTGTGATACATTGCCATCTAAATCCATTTTTACAACAGTCTCGTTTGTTTTTTAAACGATTCAGTTCCTGTTGTCTTTCTTCTAAAATCTCTCTTGCTGAAAATGGATCAACTTGTATCATGTTAAAATGTTTTTCAAATCTTGTCATGTTCATTGCCTCGCTTTCATGTTGTTACACGATATATCACTCTAAAACGACTATTTATCAAGTGTTTTTTCACTATTTAGAATGATTTTACGACATTCTTTTTTATCTTCTTCAATGAACGTGACAAACTTGTATAAACCCCTATCCAATCCATTTTTCTTAAAATCTTGCTTGTTGAATGGCTTTATGTGCCTTGTGTATCACTTGACTTAGGGTTTCTGCTTCGCAAAAACGATCAAATGCGTCATCACTTAGTTGCCCTTTTGATAAATCCCATAAGGCTTCATGTGCTTGGTTGGCACACGTCCTTGCCGTTTGGGCAATCTCTAAAAATTGAATCGCATTGCCTACGTTTCCTTTTTGTGCTTGTTGAGTAGCTAAATCTACATATTTTTTGCAGGCTTTTATTTCTGTTTTTAATCCGTTGAGTGCTTCTTGTGTATGTCTGTACATGGTGTTTTCTCCTTTTGTTTCGTTACACTATATATCACTCTAAACACTATAAATATCAAGTCTTTTTTAATTATTTCTCATGATGATTCAATTTTTTTAATCATCAAGTTTCATACAACAATCTTCACCCAATACGACACTCAATCGACTACCATTATCCCAAGAAACCATAATAGAGCCAATGTCATCTACTCCTAACACAGTCCCTTTTGTGCCAATAGGTGGCGCTTGTTTGTCATCCATTTTAACAAGTTTCACTCGAGTACCGTTTTGGTACTCCAATCTTAATTTCTCAATGTTATTTTTCATTTTTTCCATCTGCTTTTCCCAACTCATAGACTTCTTTTAAAAGTTTCTCTAAACTCATCACATAAACATCCAAAAAATCATCGTTATCTCGCATTCTAGGTACTAAATCGCCTCTACCTTCTAAAGAAAAAATATGCTTTTCTGCAACCTCGTATAATTTTTCGTTTAATGCTTGTGTCATCAGAATTAACCTCCTGTATTTTCGTTACACTATATATCACTCTAAACCGATTATTTATCAAGTCATTTGTTCGCTATTTCGAAGATTTTTTTCATCAGATAAATGACACAAGGTAGTGCGACACCGTTACCCCACATCTTATATTCTGCAGTATCTGAATATGGATTAGATAACCACTTTACTAATTGTTTGTCAGATTTCGCTTTCTTCTGTCCGTTGATGATTCGATGCTCTTCAAAAACATTTTTCCAAAATATCAAATCTTCCTCACTTGGTGCTAAAACCGCTAAATCCTTACACCAATCATCTGGAAAGCCTTGTAATCGACCACACTCTAATGGTGTTAATCTACGCACCTTTAAGTTTCTTTCCATGACGGTTGGTGGATCTTTATAATCACTTGCCACAAGCGTCCCAACTTCATTCACATTAGCGATTGTATGGTGTGAGTTTTTACTGGTGGAATACACCACAGCTAATCCACCTTGATTTCTGTCTGGATTGTTTCCACCAGTATCAATCGTTCTTGAGGTATCTGTTTCGTAAACATTCGCCCTGACATTGCGTGTGTTTTCGCTTGTCAAACGAATGTCGTAAGTTTTGGCATCCACTACCAATGGTTGATTATTGCCCCCTAAACCAAGGTTTGCCCCCAATGTTGGGGATACGTCAAGCGGTCCATTAAATCGACTGTCTTGTCCGTGATTGTCAAACACATACGGGGCTCGATTCCCTTTGGCACGAAGTGTGGCTGTGAAATCTTCTGTCACGTCCATACGCTCTCCACCTTGGTCATTTAGGCATAACGTAGGGCTTGTTCTAGTATTGTTGGTAGTGTCTTGTTTCGTAGTGCTGCTCGTTTCAATATCCCTTGGCACGCTTTTTTCGTCAAATAATATTTCACTGGCACATCTGCCATTAAAATCTGCGACAAGAAAGATTCTTTTGCGTCTTTGGGGGACTCCAAAATACCGAGCGTCCAACACTCGCCATGCAAGAGAGAATGTTCCACCCACGATGTTGCCACTATTTGCCCATTTTGAAGGTCTAGGGATAGATGTCTGTATGTCTTTGATGTGGCAGATGGCTTCAAGGACACATCTGAAATCTTCTCCTTTGTTGCTTGAGAAGGCACCTGGGACATTTTCCCAGATGATAAATCGTGGATAGTTGCCATTTGTTGCCTCCCTCATTTCTTTAATTACTCGAATAGCTTCATAAAAAAGGTTAGACTTTTTACCGTCCAACCCTTGTCTTTTGCCTGCTATAGATAAATCTTGACAAGGACTACCAAAAGTAATGATATCTACTGGTGGTATTCTTTTGCCGTTGATATGTTGAATATTGCCTAATTGTTTGACTTCTGGGAAATTCTTCCTAGTGACAAGCACAGGAAACGGTTCGACTTCTGAATTCCAAATCGGTGTAATACCAGACAATTTTGAAGCGAGTTCAAAACCTCCTGACCCTGAAAATAAACTTCCCATTGTTAACTTACGCATTTTCATCACCTACTAAGTCATCGTATGGTATTTTCTTATCATCACGAATGACATACACACTATCTGTTTTCCCTACTTGTTCAATGTAGCGCTTAACAATCACATCACAAAACTTTTCGTCCAGTTCAATGGTGTAACATATGCGATCTAATTGGTCACTCGCCAATAAAGTAGACCCACTACCACCAAACATATCGAATACAACACTATTGGTCATACTTGAATTTTTAATCGGATAAGCCATCAACTCGAGGGGTTTCATCGTTGGATGGTCTGCATTTTTCTTTGGTTTATCAAACTCCCAAATCGTCGATTCTTTTCTACCGGTATACCATTGATGTTTACCTTTTTGTTTCCAACCAAACAAAATGGGTTCATGTTGCCACTGATAAGGGCTTCTCCCCAAAACAAGTGACTGTTTTTTCCAAATACACGTCCCTGATAAATAAAATCCTGCATCTTTAAATGCTTTTCTAAAGTTATAACCTTCCGTATCTGCATGGAAGACATAGATACTTGCATCTTGCGCCATGACCTTTTCAGCTTGCGTAAAAGCATCACACAAGAACTGATAAAACACTCCATCTTCCATATCATCGTTTTTAATTTTTCCTGCACTACCTTCATAGTTCACATTATAAGGTGGATCAGTTACCACTAGATTCACTTTTGTATCATCCAGTAACGCTTTGTAGGTTTCTTCTTTCGTAGAATCACCACAAATTAACATATGTTTGCCTAAATGCCAAATGTCACCGACTTGTGTCATCGCTGGTTTCGTTAACTCGTCATTGACATCAAAGTCATCTTCTTGAATATCTTTTTCGTCATCAAACAGTTTGGATAATTCTTTATCATCAAATCCAAGCAAGTCTAAATCAAAGTCTAACCCTTGTAATTCAGATAACTCAATGGTTAATAGGTCATTATCCCACCCAGCGTTAAGTGCTAGTTTATTATCTGCGATAATATATGCTTTCTTTTGTGCTTCCGTTAGATGTTCCTCTTTGATACAGGGTATCTTTTCCAAACCTAACTTTTGTGCGGCATAATAACGACCGTGTCCACAGAGAATTGTGTGATCACGTGATACAATAATTGGATTAAGAAACCCAAACTCTTTTATGCTGGAAGCAATTTGTGCAATTTGAGTATCTGAATGCGTCCTTGCATTGTTCGCATAAGGGATAAGGTCATGAATATTAGCTAAATAATAGGTTGCTTCTTTGTTCATCTCACACCTCTAAAAAAGACCCCATTCGGCTAGTTTTTCAAAACCACCGATGGCGTCTACATATTCTTTTGCGATGTTGACAATATCCTCATACGGTATACCGTCAATTGTTTCATCGCCAATAGCACATGAGAAAAACACAGGTTCATTTACCTGTTGTGCTCTTAAAAAGGCATAAATATTGACCGATACATCTGCTTTCGATAAATCTTTACCATGTAAACCACCACCTGTTACTGAATCTGCCATGTCACTGCCTAGCTTACGGTTAGTAGCACCAGTGTCTACATCCGTCCCACCTGTCCAATCACCTAACGGATTAATGATGGCATTGGGAAATTGACTTTGTAAAAACTGCGTATAAGCATTACTTTGACAAATAATCAGTTTTTCACCGTCTAAAATGTATTTACCATCAAAGGGGTATTGTCTATAAATATTTCGTGCAATATCTGATAGTCGTTTCTGTTCATCTGTGAGTGGAACCCCCTTAAAGATACCATTATCACCACATCGCATTTTTTCTTTTTGATTATTTGCCAAATGTTCATCTTGTTTTTCAATAGTGATATCACACGCTATCTGACCAGCAATGCGTTCAATAATTGGGATAATCTCTTTTTTCTTTAAAGTGACTGTGGTTTCAATAATGACATGACACTTACCATGTCCAATCAATACCTCAACCGCAATCTTTGGTTTATCTTCCTTTGTATAGGCTAAGTCCACAATGGCCCCTGCAATGCGATCAGCAATCTTGTCTGGGTGTTGTGGGTTTACTTTTTCAATCATATTTATAATCCTTTCCTAGAACGTAGTAAACGCTCCATCATATCGCTTCCTGTATCTTCAAATACTTCTGTACAATTTTGTTTGACGATATCATAAATTTCATACCATAATAAGTTGGCTTGTTTTTGAAATTGAATCGACATCTGCACAAAGGGAGATGTCACCACTGCACCAGTAGTGGGATGTTTACCAAGCAACCCATAACTGCTCATAGCTTCTTCACATTGGATATGTCTTGCCAATGCTTGTGCATAGGATTCAATCAACCGTTTATTCACTAGCTTGTCACAGTTGCGTTCTTTAAGCCATAACCAAATTTCAGCATAAATCACATCAGCACCAAGTGGTAAACCGTTCTTCTGATTCGCTGATAAATACTCACTCGGCTTGGGCATTGTGTTACCTTCAAGTAAGACTCCTTCTGGTAAATCAACTGCATCCAATTCATGGACATCAAGTTCTAGAATATCGTTTGGCATCACTTTGACCATTTGTCCTTTTTGAATTTTATCTATGGCTGTTTGTGGTTTTGGACCAGTATTTCTACGTCTACCACCACGATTTGTACCATCTCTTGCCATATGTTCCTCCTTCAGTTTTATATACCCTGTTTGAATAGGCGTTTTTGTGCGTGACGGGAGGCACCCGTTATCCTTTGGGATCAATCGTAGAGATTTTCATCCCCCTACCCCTTAATGTTTTTATGCCATCGACTCCCATCTTTGGCATGAATGCGTGCATGACAAGACTGACATAAAGAAATTAAATTTTCCTTGTTATGCGTTCCTCCTTCAGATAAAGGGGTGATGTGATGAACTTCTTCTACCTGTTTCATATAACCTTCTTTAAAACATAATTCACAGTACGGATGAGCTTTAACATATCTTGCACGTATCTTTCGCCACTGTCCGTTATATCTTTTGCGTAAGATTGGATTGCGGTCGTACTTCTCGTAGCGTTTATTTTCTTGTCTTTGGTGCTCCTGACAAAATTGTCCGTGTGTTAAGCTTGGACACATTGGATACGAACACGGTCGTTTTGGTTTTGTTGGCATCTTATTTCCTCCCATAAGAAAAGACCCAGTAGTATAAAACTACCGAGTCTTATTGAATTCTGATATCTTACCAAAATATAAATTTTCCATTGGAATTTTATAGAGCGCAACCATTTTATGAACGAGAGAGATTGGAATATCAGTCGAATCTCGTTCAAGTCGACATAAAGTATCTTTATTGATATTTAATTGATTAGATGCCTCAATCAACGTTAGATTAGCATTCACTCTGGCTGCTTTCAAACTAATGATTATCATTAAGCTTTCCTCCATGTAACTGCTTTACATTTTATAAAATTATTGCTTGTATGACAATCTCTATATTTTTTGCTGATTATATAATACCACAACATAAGAACTGAATACTACTGAACTAACATGAACTCAACTGAACTCGACTGAACAATTCATCAAGTTGTTTCAATGCAGTGCCATGCATCTTATAAATCCATCGCTCTGTGTAATACATACTCGCTGCAATTTCTCCCCATGATTTCTTTTCAAAGTACCTTTTAATCAATACGATTTGATGGTCCTTTTCCAGTTTAGAAATCAAATCAATCACATCTGCTCTCTTTTGAGTCAATTCATATTCTAGCGCTTTTATTTCTTCTTCAATCTCTACTGCCTTTATTAACGCTTCAGCCATTGGTTCTAGTTGACGATTCGGACTCTTTGGCATGTCAGAGTAAACAGGAGACCTTACACCTTCAGCTAACGTACGATAGGTTTGTGCCATATACCGTTTTGATTCAATTTGGTTTTCAAGTTGTTTGATTGTTTTAAAAAAATCTTTTGCTTTCATGCTTACCTCCCATGTTACTGAGGTAAGTTCTCCATAGAACTCCTACTCAAGATTTGCTTTAACTGCATGCATCAGTGCCGTTTGTATTTTATCTTTTTGTTTCAATGCTTTCATCACATCAAAGTCAATTGTCCCTTTTGTCAATATGTGATGAATAATGACTGTATCTTGTTGCCCTTGGCGATAAAGCCGTGCATTCGTTTGTTGGTACAACTCCAATGACCAAGTGAGTGAATACCAAATCAATGTCGACCCACCTTGCTGTAAATTAAGTCCATGTCCTGCACTTGCTGGATGAATTAAAGCAACAGCTATTTTACCGTCATTCCAATCCGTAATGTCTTGGCTAGTTTTAATTTCTCGCACATCCAAGCGTTTCATGATTCTATCACGATCACTTTGAAACCAATAAGACACTAACACAGGTTTACCATTGGCCGATTCAATTAAATCTTCTAATGCATCCAACTTCTTATCGTGAATGGTATGTGTGACTTTATTCTCGTCATACACCGTACCATTTGCCATTTGTAACAGTTTGTTGGATAAACTGGCTGCATTGATAGCGTCAATTTCAACATCTTTTACGGTCGTAATCATTTCTTGTTTTAAGGTGTTGTATATCTTTTGTTCTCTATCGCCAAGACTTACCACCACTTCATTCATCACACATTCTGGCATTTCAAGATAATCTTTAGCTTTCATCGAAATGGTAATATCACTAATCGCTTGATAAATTCTATCTTCAGCATTGGCTTGTGGTTTGTAAGAATAGACAATTGCACCATTACGTTTATCTGGTACGAAGTAAGTATTGCGATAATGACTGATGTATCGCCCCAGTCTTTGACCAAAATCTAAAATACGAAACTGAGCCCATAAATCCATTAACCCATTACTGCTTGGTGTGCCCGTCAAACCAACAATACGTTTAATATACGGACGTACCTTGAGTAGACTTTTCACTCGTTTGCTTTGGTAAGACTTAAAAGAACTCATTTCGTCAATCACAACCATATCAAAGTCAAATTTATACCCACTCTTATTGATCAACCAATCCACATTCTCTCGATTGATTAAATAAATATGGGCTTTTTGCTTTAATGCCTGTTGTCGTTCTTTCTCACTCCCAACAACGATTGAATACGTTAAATGCTTTAAGTGTGACCATTTATTGATTTCACTTGGCCAAGTCGCACTGGCTACTCGAAGTGGTGCAATGACCAATACTTTTGATACGTCAAAATAATCAAGCATTAACTCATCAATAACTGTCAAAGTGATGATACTTTTCCCAAGTCCGCAATCCAATAATAACGCTGATGCATCATGCTTTAAAATAAACTCACTGGCGTACCGTTGATACTTATGTGGCTTGTATTGCATGGATAATCCCTCCAATCTGTACCACGTCATCAAGGACAAAGCACTGAACCCCTAGACTGCTCAGTTGTGTTATCCGCTTGACTTGAATGGCTCTTGGTTTCTTGCCTTTTTGCTTTACTTCCACAAACCCTATCTTCCCATTAGGCAGTAATACCATTCGATCGGGGATACCTACCATCCCCACTAGCTTGATACACAACCCATCAGCTTTTTTCACTTCAGCTACTAATTTTTGTTCAATGTATTTTTCTTTCACTGTGCTAATGCCTCCCAAATTTTCTCTATATAGTTTATATACGTGTATTTACTGTATCTATCTCTCTATTTCTTATATATTTATATTATTTATAATAATAAGAACATAAGAACACGACTCAGTAAAAAGCTTGATAGAATAACTTTTTACTGATGTGCCTATGGAATGTTCCTACCATTAAAACTTAGGTACGATACGTTTTCAAACTGTGTACCTAACATTTCCAAAACACTGATTTCCCTTGGAACACTCTCAAGAACACGACTTAGGTACGTAAAAATATTGCGGTCCGTAAATCGAGAAACGCTTCTTCTGATGTTCACGAATCCAACCTAGTTTTATTAAAATAGAAATGATGTCGTTTGAGTCGGTACGTTTAATGTTGGCGCGCTCTTTTCCAAAACACTCACACCAAATTTCCAAAGTACAAACAGAATCACGCACGACAATACCTTTATGGTTCACATCACCAAATTCAGATTCTCCATTAATGTAATTTCTACGCTCGTACAGACTCATTGTATGCCAATTTTCAGGTAGCAATAAATCAAGATAATCCTTCACTAACCCTTCACGTTCGTCTGCTTCCATGGCTTCACGCTGTTCTTCTTTGGCCAGTAACACTTGCTTTTCATCAAGATAAAGTTTTTCACCGGCATCAACATACTGTTTAACCTCTGCCCAAATTTGCGACACATCCTCACTCGTTAATGCCCACGATTGTTTATTGCCATTACCGTTCACTTGAACAGGCCAAAAACGTCGATTGCCTGTGGTATCTCGCAAATACCCAGTTTCTGCATTCGTTGTCCCAATAAAAATACACTGCCGCGGATGTTGTGTGGCACGTCTGCCAAAGGCTGCACGGTAGACATCATTTTGTCTAGATAAAAATGAACGTAATGTCTCTACTTCTGCTTTTCGAAGTCCTGCCAACTCACCGATTTCTAATATCCAATACCCTTGTAATTTCTCCGCAGCAGTTTTATCCTTAGTATCCGACAAATGTAAACTATCAGAAAACCACTCACCGGCTAATTTGGAAATTAAGGTTGATTTACCTACTCCTTGTGGACCATTTAACACAAGCATCGTATCAAATTTGCATCCGGGTTGTTGAACTCGTTTCACAGCAGCGCACAACATTTTTCGTGTTATAGCTCTTACATATTCATTATCTGGTGCTCCAAGATAGTCAATTAATAAGGTATCCACTCGTTCAATTTTATCCCACTCAGGCAAGGCTTCCAGATAGTCACGAATGGGATGATAACTACGGTCATCTGTGATTTTTGTTACGGCAATGTCGTAGTTACGACTAGAAAAAGTCCCATACGTTAAATCAATATAAGAAATCAATTGTGCATCATCGGCATCCCGCCAATATTTAGACGGGTGTTTCCATGGCACACTTCCTTTAATCTCCATGCCATCAAGTAATTGATTGAAAACGAGCGATTTTAGGTTGTCATCATTCTCTAATATCAACATCAAGTTTCGCAGTGTATTTTCAATAACACCTGTTTTTTGATGGTAGGTTAGCTTTTTCATCCAATCGTCATCACTTGAAAAATCAAGAATGGCTTGTTGCTTTCGCTCTTCTAACAGTGTGCGTTTAACGGCATCATCTTGACTGGCAAACACCCACATGTCCTTTTTATCGTCATCTCCAAACTTATGAACACGCACTAAATCAAAAGCGTTTAGTAATTTACCACCTGCTGGGTCACTCGCATGATGGCTATACACAAACTTATCATCATACACCACCACACCTGCACTTGACTCTGAGCCGACATGATCATAGCGATTCGGTATAGTAGTCGATTGGTAGATATCGGATAGAAATGTGTCAATCGTTTCAGTGATACTATACGTACGACAAAAAGCACCCACTATTCCTTCTTTTTCAAGTGGGTCTTTTTGTGTCTTATCATTCGTCTTAATGACTTGTGATTCTTTTGACGATACTGGCCATGTTGTTATATCCGTCCAATCATCGTATTTCGTAAGAACATCATCAGGATTGAGTAACGGCCCCTCTTGTACGTCAAATAGATAATCACCATCTTTAGACACAGATGGCCAATACATCAAACGTTCCACATCATAAGTTGTCACATCAAACAAATCGATGCCTATCTCTTTAGCCAGCATACGAGCCACTGCACCGTATTCTTCCGGACTCACATCACGGCTTAACGGAATAATGAAACGGTAACGAGGGTTATCTTTACGATGACTATGGGTTGAATACAATAAACAGCGATATGGAAAGAGCAAGGTTAACTCTTCCCAAATATCAACTGTCCCAAAATCCATATCTAATGTAACCATCGAACGACTCAATACATGTCCCTTCTTACGTCTCCCTTGCTTTAAATGCCCTGCGACAAAACCACCAACATCTTTAATATCTGCTTGTTGGCTCTTAGGCATTTTTTGATACTCTGAAACACTTTCAGTGGTTATGATGGGTGTTTTTAATCGGTCACAAAACTCATCCCAAGTTATTTCACTATTTTTCCATAATTTATCTGTTCGCTTATTCCCATACGCTATCTTCATCAACTGATTCACACTCCTCATTGAAATATCTAATCGGTTGTCGTCTACGTTTTGCGACAATTAACTCTTCTTTCATGCCGTCAGTTATACGATTGCCAAACACCCATACTTCCTGACACTTGCCAAGCATGATAATATCCATTGCCATCGCATCTTCCCGATGTTTCTCCTCGTCAAGAAATGGGAAGAGTACATGTGGTGTAATCGGTAAGTTCCCTTTTTGATAAGCAAAATTGGCATACCGTATGGCATTGTGAATGTGTTTTTCTGTATCACCTCGATACGGTGCACAGATATAGACAAGCGGCTTAAAGGCTTGTTGCTTTTCTGCCATGATGCGTTTAGTTGATTTTCCCATATTCTTCCTCCCATTTCACTTTGTACCATTCTAGGTGCTTTTTACAATCTTCATCATTTGGAAAGGCAACTAGTAAACCTACCTCCACCTTTTGTAGCACTTCAGTTTTATCAGCAAAAATACCGAATTCATTTTTTGTTTTCATGGTCTTACCCCCTTAGCTTTTTAGTACAGGCAGTACATACCACAGCAGTAGAAAATAAATCACTATCTTTTTCTGATAAGACTTCCGCCAAATCTACACTAAACTCGACACCACAATATGGACACCTTGTAAACACATTTTCGTCATGAATGTCTATGGTTAGTTCTAAGTCATTGCCAACTTTTTGCTTAATATAAAACATATCGTTTCTCCTTTATCATGTTGTATTTGAAGAAGTGATTCCTTCACTAGATAAAGGACAAAAACAAATTGTTTAAGTACCAAATATCAAAAAAAGTGAGAAATGATTCTCACTCTTTTTTATAAAATTCACAAGTATAGCCATCTGCATCTAAAATCAACCCAGTTGCCCACGGTGGTACTTGACTCATGATGCAACAGATGTCATCTAAAGAAGCGTTTGTTGCTTCAATAATGACTTCATCATGGACATGCGCAACAATTTGATAGTCTTTTAAGTTCATCATGGCATACATCAAAATATCTCGTGCAATCGCTTGAACAATATTTTCAACAAACTTTGGTCCGTAGCTTTCAATACGCTCCCATTTTTTAGTTGCACCTACACCATCATAGGTGACAGACTCTCCACCGAATGTATTCTCACCAATACGTGGTTTTATATAGGTTAGTTTCCGTCCACTTGGCAGATGAATGAAAAGCATACCACTTTGGTAACTGAACGTTATCCCATGCGTTCGAGTGATCCTTCTTTCTTTAACCGTTTCTTTGACACACTTATCAACTGCCCACCATAACTGCACGATATTTGGATTAGATCCTCGCCACGCATTCACAAGTGGTTGAAGTTCTTCTGGTTTAAGCCCCGTTTCAAGAGCACCCATCGCAGTTAAAGCTCCAACTGAACCACCGTAACCACAGGCTAATTCGGCAATCTTCCCTTTCTGCCTTAATTCACTGTTCACTCCGTGTTTTTCAACAGGTACACCAAACATCTGACTTGCCGACATACAATAAATGTCTCCACCTTGTTTAAATAGATCCTCTCGCCACGTTTCTTTGGCTAACCATGCGATAACGCGCGCTTCAATCGCTGAGAAGTCTACGACATAAAACAACCCATTCGGGATAAACGCTGTCCGAATCAATTCGGATAAAACGTTAGACGTATCATCATAAAGGATACTCAACGCTTCCATGTTGCCTTGTTTGACAAGTGCTCTTGCTTCTTTTAAATCGGATATGTGGTTCTGAGGAAGATTTTGTAGTTGTACCAATCTGCCACTAAATCGCCCAGTACAATTCGCACCTAGAAACTGAAACATGCCTCGACAACGATTATCCTTACAAGCCACATCTTGCATGGCTTGATATTTTTTAACAGATGGTTTGGCGAGTTGTTGTCTTAGTTGCAATACTCTATTGACTGTACCGGTCGTGGTTTCAAGCAATGTATTGACTGCCTTTTTATCTAAACTGCTAACGTCTAATCCCTGGTCGTTTAACCACTGTGATAATTGTATGACTGAATTGGGATTATCTAAATGGGTAAGGCGTTGTTGTTCTGCTAATAACAAACATCGATTTTGTTCATCTATTTGAATAGCTTGTTGGACAAAATCACGATCAATTTGAATACCACGGTCATTAATGCTTTGATCTAATACATACTCATCCCATATAAAGTCTGGTACTTGAAACTTGTTTAGTTTGTTGGCTATCGCCATTTCAACTGCCACATCACGTTTATTATAGGCTTTAAATTGTATCCATTTATCCTCATCATGATAAAAGAAGTTTCGTGTTCTGTGTCCATTTGTCTTTGTTGGTTGGCATGGTACACAAAAATATCGGATGAACTCTTTGCCTGTTTTTAGCTTTTGTTCGTCTAATCCTAAAACTGCTCCCACTCCTTCAAGAGATAAAGGTAACCCCATGTAAGCAGACCACACCATCGTACATCGCCAAGCAGATGGATTTAAATAAACACCTAAATACCGAGATAAACATACCCGTTCAAACTGTGCATTAAATGCCCATTTCAAAACCGTATCATCTTTTATGGCGTCTATAATCTCTTGTGGGATTGTTTCACCTCTTGCCAAATCAACCACTTGCACATCCCCGTCATCTACTGCATAGGCAAAAAGGAGGACGTCAAAGTCCTCACTCTCTGCGTATTTGTAAACACCTGATTTCGTCAAGTTCACACTAGAAAACGACTCAATATCAATGTTTAGCTTTCTCATTTAATTGTTCCTTTACATACAAATACAAATCTAATAATCGTTTGACCACAAACTCCACAACTAAAACACCCACTGCCACCAAGATAAAGTTTTCCATGCTCATTTTCTTTTTCTCCCTTTCCACTTGTCAATCCAGTCACACATAATATGTATCCACGATGCGATAACAATAGCCACCGCCACACCAAAACACATCATGAGCATAAATCTATCCATCTCTGTCATGTCACATTCCTCCCTAAGCTAAGAAATCATCATCTGTAATAGTGGTGAAATCATCACTCGCACTACTACGTCCACCTAAGGGTTCACCGTCTTTTACTTTTTGGATGTTTCCTAAACCACAAGCAATTCCTTTGTTGCCGTTAGAATTAAATGCATAGAATGATAATGACACACGCGCGTAACATCCAGAATATACGTCATGACGATCCAAAATTGGCTGTACATTCATATCCACGATTTGTGGTTTGGTTAGTGAGTTCGCATTAATAAAGTAATGCCCTTTATACGCTTCATCGTCACGTTCGATATCTCCATCACGAAGGGGCGTTTTAATGGCTGCTTTATTCGGTTTCTTACCACCAAACTTCGCAATCCCCTCTTCAATAGCTGCATCGATGGCTTGTTCGATTTTCTGTAAAGTAGCTAAGTCATCTTTAGGAATTAATACGGACACTGAATATTTTTCAGCACCACCATTAATCGACTTAGGTTCCCACCCATTAAAATAAGATAATCTTGTATTTAATCCTGTGATTACTTTTGTTTGTTTCATATTATTTTTCCTCCGTAAATTCATCTTTTGCTTGTGTTAGATTGATTGCTCTACGCTTATCACTTTCTGGTACTAATACAGGTGTTCCAGCAGGTTTGACAATCAGTGTTTTAAATAGTTCTTCAAATGTTGTTTTACCCATTAACTTTTGTAAATCGGTCATAGACAATAGGGATTGTTTATAAATATTATCATACCCATTTGCTTTTGCGATTTGTGCGACTTTTTCTTCATCCGTAAATTTGCGAACCGTTCGACCTGCCACTAATTTGAAACCGTCCCATGCCTTGCCACTTTTAATCGCTACTTCAGTTGCATACGCTTTAACTTCAGTTGCCCACTTAGCTAAATCATCCACATGATGAAGGACTTCTTCCACTTCGGCATCGGTTAATAAATGTGGCGACTTCAATTCAAAACGGTCTAACTTTTTATGGTGGTCATACCTGGCACGCAGTACGACACCACAATTTGAAAACTGACACCAAGGTCCATACTCAATGACACCTTTGCCTTCAAATGCCAATTCAGCTTTTTCTTTCAGTTCTGTTTCTGCCCATTCCATCAATTTTTTGGTTGACATCGTATCTGTTGATACATTATATTTTCTCGGTTGAAAGATGGTCATCACCACTTCTTCCATGTCATATAAGGCGTCATATAATTTTAATGCCCCTAGTGCATACAGTTTCATCTGTGGATTATCAACTGCCGATACGTCAACACCACGTCCATACTTAAAGTCAATAATGTGTATTTTTTTATCCGACACGATGACACAATCCCCCGTACCAAATCCTTCTGGCACATAGTCTGAAAAGTCCAGACGTTGTTCAATGAGTACAATCGGATCTTTGGTTGATTGTTTGATGATGTCAAGTTGTTCTAAAATGTAAGTCACATAGTCATCAGTATATTCATCCAGTTCTTTATCTGTCACTTGAATGGTTTTGTGCGACATTCCTAGTGATTTTCTAAGTTTATTTTCTGCCACAGCATGTGCTAGTGTCCCCTCATGTGCTGCTTCACTGGTTTTGTTTTCAAAATACGACTCTAGCCTAGGCAATGGTGGACATGTTAACCAACGATGACTGCTTGATGCCGATAATAAAGCGTGGTTATTCATGACCTAATCCCTCCGCTTTCTTTAAAAGTGTAGGGTAATCTTGAGGTTTTACGTCACTTAACTTAGTCGCACCACATGCCGTGATGATCGCTTTGATTTCTTTGGTAAATCCTAATCGACTCTTATCCGCTAGTACCGCTCGGACATCTTCTAGTTTAATCTCTTGAACCGATGACTCCTTTGTTTGTGTCAATAAAGATGCCAAGTCAGCCTTAATAACCATCAGTTGGTTAATGTGTTGGTCTAAGTCCAAGATGATTTGATCCAGTTGTTTTGTTTTTGCCATTGACGTGTTCTCCTTTCTTAACTAACATACCATTTACTCTTTTAGTAATACGTTGATTGACTTCGTGAATTGACATCAACACTTCTGTTATGTCATCGTTAATCGTTTTTCCCATCATGAAGGTTCCTCCTTTCTAAGAAGCACTTGCCTCTCGAAAGTAATCGGACACTTCTGATGAGTTTAAGTACTAGTTTTCTAAAAAATGTAATTTTAATGTTTTAATGGCATTCGTTTTTCGTTTATTCACGCCTTTTTGGCTCATGCCAACTTCTTTGCCTATAGCCGATTCCGAATATCCTTGACTAAAAAGCAACATAATCTTCTGGTCGAGTTCACTCAGTTTTTCTAATTGTGCTTTCAATTCAGATAGCAATTCTTTTTTCATAATATCGTCTTCTACACGAGATGGGTCTATAATGTCTAAGTCATACGCTTCTTTAACATACTCAACAGATACTTGTGTCATACCACGTTCTTCAAAATAGGCTTTTTTACGTTCTTCTTGTTTCAATTCGCGCCAAATCGGACGCATGTATGCGTCATATTCTTCTTTTGTACACGGAATAAGAATCACTCTCTTGGTAATATTCCCTATTTTCCACCATCTGACATCTTCTAATGTATAGCCTTTAGCCTTAATGAACCGTTTATCTTCTTCTGGATTTACTTCCATTGGGATATAGTGTTGTTTCTTTAAATTTTCCATTAAAATTTCTCCTTTGAGTTGGGATTCATCTCAAAGGACGAGAAACAAAAAGAACCATAGTATTCAACGCACTAGGGTTCTGTAACTGCACCAAATAGGCACGACAAAAACACGGAAGTGAGTTGAATTTTTTAAGATTCTAATAAACTTTTATTGTTTATTTATCTTTTAAAATTCTTTTTACTCTCGTCCGTTCTTGTAGGCCTACTTGAACTTTTATGAGATTTTTTGTGAATTATGTGTTTACTTTCGCAAATAGTATCTTTGACCCAAGATAAATATTCGTGATATACTTTACACATAATCTTTAAGTCATAATCATTATAATAAAAATACAAAAATAAAAACGGATAAAATAAGATACTTTCGTATCCCATGTCATCCGTTAGTAAGGAGAAAGTATGGAATTTAGTAAATTTTCTCAAAAATTTTATAAAGTGGTAACGTTTGGGCTAAGTAAAGGTCACTTTACAAAAAAATTAATTGAAGAAATTGTGAATCTACCTGAATCTAAATTACATTTACTTGACTTACAATTTGACACGTATCGAAGATATATGTCTGGTAAATCAAAAATTGACGGGTTATCAAAAAGTATAAATACATATATAGAATCAACTAGTTTTACTAATTTCATTTTGGATTTAGATGAATCTGTTATCCTAAATTTAGCAAAAGAGTTCAAAAATGATATACCTGATATGAATATTGATGATGTCGATGATATTGCAGATAAGATAACCGAATTATTTACTTCTATCTTGCTTAACAGAGAATACACAGTTGAAAATTCAAATAAGCCGTATTCTATAATTCAAAAACAAAAATTATTAGAAAACCATATAGAAACTTTACATATAGGTGAAGTAAATATTCGTAAAATTAGCAACCATACACCTAACACACAAGAAAAACTAATCCCTGCTGAATTTTATAACCTAATTGTAGGTTTTCAAAATGCTACTTTTCGTGAAGGTAGTAACACAATTGGATCATTAATATTATCAAAAGATCGCGTACTCAACAGGTGGTGTGATGAAATTGTTTATCCTTTAAGTAAATTAAATATTGAATCCCGTCAATTTTTAACTTCATTAAATACTATATTTGCAAAGGATCAAGGTCCAATAGGAGATACTGAAGGAGATTTAGCATATTTAGGTGATATTAAGAAAATTGATGTATTAGGATCTAATGTAAAAATAACATTTGAATTAAGATCATCATTTTTACAACACGAATTATATAAAAATAATTTTGAATTAGGTATTGAAGATTTTGAACTTTACAATACGCATTGGGCTGTTAAAAATAGAGATCTTAGATATGAGTATGAACAACTTAGGTTTGATTTAATCCCCCTAAATGAGAATTAACAGAGGGAAAACAACAAAAATGAGAATCAACTATAACAAACTATGGAAATTACTGATTGATACGGATTGAAACAAGTCAAAACTACGTGAAGAAACGGAATGGATAAGTTACACTTATTAGAACCATATTATAGAACCCAAATTATACAGTCTAAAATGAAAAGGTAGTGACTTAACATCTGTTAAATCACTACCTTTATGAGCCATCAACCCTATTTGACATAGAGCCAATATTTATTGTTAAATACTTACTATTTTAACTCCCTTTTTTCTTTTCGACGACTTTTGATAAACGTTAATAATCCAAAACTAATAGCTGTTATACCATGCATCATACCACCGCTTTTTGATTCTCCTGTTTGCGGTAAAACTTTAGCTGGCGCATCAGTAGGAATATCATTTTGAACATCATTTTTCTCTTGTTGACTATCTAAAACATCATTACCTGGCGAGACGCTTCCTTCAGTTTTTTCAGTTTCTGTATTTTTTGTCACATCTTCATTAGATACTACTTCCGTTACTTTAACTGTTACTTCCACTACATCTGTTGAATTATCTGGATACGTCACGCGTACTAATACAGCCTCTTTATCTCCTGCTGTATCAGTTTCTGGAATTTTTCCAATTACTTCTAGAGTACCATTTGAACCTTCTGGAATAGTTACTTTTTCGAAAATATCTTTTTCTGTAATCATCGTACCTTTGGGAACAATTATCCCCCCACCTTCAGGAGTGTATTTATCGCTATCTTTTTTTACAACTTCATCAGATATTACTTCCGTTACTTTAACTGTTACTTCCACTACATCTGTTGAATTATCTGGATACGTCACGCGTACTAATACAGCCTCTTTATCTCCTGCTGTATCAGTTTCTGGAATTTTTCCAATTACTTCTAGAATACCATTTGAACCTTCTGGAATAGTTACTTTTTCGAAAATATCTTTTTCTGTAATCATCGTACCTTTAGGAACAATTATCCCCCCACCTTCAGGAGTATATTTATCGCTATCTTTAACAGCTAATCGATAAACGTGTACTCTATCGCCATTTTCAAGCTTTTTAGTTTCTAAAAGTTCATATCCATCAAACATAGTCGCTTCTTTTAATCCATATGCTTTAGAACTTAACTCTACACCATCTACTGTTTCAAAATGTGTATAGTCTATTCCAACTCGAATTTTACGCGGTTGAGTTAAATAATACTCATCGTGTACAATTGGGTCTGATTCATCATCTACATATTCAATCGAATTATTTTCATAAGCTGGTTCCTCTGTACTTGTATATGAAATAGTTCCCCAATCAAACTCAGAATTGAATTCCCCATTATGAAGTTTCTCTACTCCATCTTTTTCAAGGCTGGCATTAATATCCTCGTATATTTTAGCTTCTGTAAATTTTTTATAATTTTCTTTTGTTACTTTGTCTATAAAATCTAACTTAGGTGTATAACTAAATAGAAAAGCTCCCTTTTTCCCCTCTTCATCTACTAGTATTTCACCACTTTTTAAAGATTCATCTATTGAGACAATGGTATCATATGTTATATCCCAAGCTAAGTTTGTAACTGGCATACTCCAATATTCACTATACCCATTAAAAAACATAAACCGGTCTAAATCCAAATAGTCAACCTTAGATATTGGTAAATCGGCGATATATCTATCCCTACTTATATATAGTTCACCCTCAACCAAACCAATACTAACATTATTTACTTCTTCTTCTGAAAAATCATCTTGATAGACTAATGTCCCACGTTTGAAAAAATAGTAGTCCTCTCCTCTGAATTGATAACGATACACTGTTATTGTATCCACATCTTTGATTTTTGCTTTACGGTAGTCGAAAGTACCAGTATATACACGATAAACTTGATCAGCTGATAATTTAATTTTCTCCATACTTTTTTGCACAAATGACTCATAATTTGTTGCATCACTAAGTAATTGTCCATGATCCGTTTTACTTTTTAGCACATACTCGCTAGCAAAAATAGTTTTTGATGCTCCATTTTCTGGTTTCGTCTCTAAGAAAGCATTAATTTTCTCTATTTCAACATCCGATACGCCACTTTCAGCATATACTGATGATACATTAGATAAAAGTACTGTACATAGCAATAATGACGATACAATAGATTTGGAACTCAGCGAACGTTGCGAACCTTTATGTCCACTCGTCATTTTTTTGTTTTTAGACGTCATAAAATTTGTCTCCTTAATTGTAATTATTTTTCAAATATTAAAACCCTTTATTCCGTATTTATAAAAGTCAATCATTTCTGATTTTATACTTGGTGGAACGTTCAATTGTTGTACGACGTAATAGTAACCAACTAACTTATTATTAATCACTTGATAGATTCTCTTCATATAGTTAATGCCTGCTTTCGTTCGTGGTACATACTGTATATTAGATGTCCAGAAAGATTGAACAAACAAACATGTCACTAATAAATTAACTTCTCTATCTAGTTCTTCAGTAATATGCGATAGTATAAAATCAAAAACTTTATCAAGCACTAAATGCCGCTCGTCTTTTATCGACATTATAGAATTTACATTCGTTTGATTATAATAATATAGTGGCTCATCAATATAGTAGACACCGTTTGCCCTAGCAACTAAAATTGG
This sequence comes from Carnobacteriaceae bacterium zg-84, assembly GCA_013874835.1. Classification (NCBI taxonomy): domain Bacteria; kingdom Bacillati; phylum Bacillota; class Bacilli; order Lactobacillales; family Carnobacteriaceae; species Carnobacteriaceae bacterium zg-84. The sequence goes on from CP059430.1 coordinate 942,448, forward strand.
CCACAAAGACAAATCTTCATAATATGAAAATTCTAAATAGCGTAATTCAGAAAATAATGCCCTCGCATACAAACCCGTATGACGAAAAGGCAATAACCACGTTGCCTCTCTAATAGAGACATAACGACTATATTGATTTTGATAAGCTTTATGATTTCTACGGCCGTCATACATAATACAATTGGACCGACACATCTTATACCCTTTTTGAATGCCTCCCATTAAACTAGAAATATATTCAGGCATCACCCAATCGTCAACGTCTACAAATGCAATGTACTCCCCTTTAGAAGCATCGAGTGCTATATTTGAAGCGTTACCTAAATCTGCAATATCACTCACAATCAGCCTCACTCTTGAATCTTTTTCTTTCCATTCATTAATTTTAAGAACAGAAGAATCTGTCGAACCATTTACAACACAAATGATTTCAAGATTGGGATACGTTTGACTGGTAACAGATGCTAAACATTTATCTATAAACGTTTCGCCATTGTAAATAGGGATAATAACAGTAATAAGTGGCTGACCCATCATTTTTTCCATCTTGTAACGAATCACTCCTAACATCTTAACCGACAACATTTTTCCTTAATATAAATAATCAGTTATTAGGTTATATATGTTGTTGACTGTGTCAACAACATACTATATGCGTAGTATATAGTATTGAAAACGTTTTCTTTTTTTGAAAAACTTCTTCGATATTGTCCTGGATACGAAAAAAGCGAACAAAGGATCGCTTATCTATCTTTTCAATTCAAATTACCTAACTATATTCCTTTTTCGCCTAATTCAGGCATTTTATTAGGCAATTTAATTAGTGTTTCGACAAATAACTTTAAATCATAAGCGGTTTTTTTAATACAATAAAAAAAGTGTTGATAGCTTCCTTGCGGAAGCCACCAACACCAAATATTATAGAACCTAAAATACAGGGTTTCTTAATATACTAAAAACAAATCAGCAATTAAATTACCATGATTAAATTTTATGCTTCTTCATCTTTTTTTCGACGAGCTACTACCAAACCTAAACTAATTAGAAGTGAAAGTGTTGCGGTATTCCAACTAGTCATTGAGTTAGATTCACCTGTAGTTGGTAATTTTTTATCAGAAATTGATTTTGCTGTATTATTTTGACTATCAGCGTCACCGACATTATTTTTATCAACTTTGGTTTCACTGTTAGCTTGATTATCACTTACTGGATAGCTATTCGCATCAAGTGGATTTGTACCTTTCTTAACTTCAGTACCATCATCGACACCATCACCATCAGTATCTTTATTAAATGAGTCTGTTCCAAGTTGTAATTCTTCAAGATTAGTTAACCCATCATTATCATCGTCCGCATTGAGTTTCAAGATTGGTTTATCATTAAAATCAGCCAATCCAAGCTCATGTCTACCTTGAACTACCAAATCAGTAATTGGGATTTCAAAATTATCAGCAAATATTTTACCATTTTCACCAACAGTAATTGTCGCATTAGGATTAAAACGAGTTAATTCTTTAACAAGTCTTTCTTGCTCAGCCGTTGTTAACTGATTAATGTTTGCTACTGGAAGTTTTTCAATTGGCAACACCACAAGACTTGTAGAACCTAAAATTTCCTTAACTTCTGTTTCAGTTGTTGCTGCTTCCACTTTTTCTTTCGCTGCTGTTACAGCATCATCAACTTGTTTGTTGGCTGCGGCTTTTTCTGCCTCTGATAAAGTGTTATTATTCGCAATTTCTTCTTTCTTAGCTTTCGCTGCTTCATCGATTGCTGCTTTCGCTTCGTCTTTACCAACTGGTTTCACTGATTCAATTGCATCTTTACCACCGTTTACTGCAGCTGTTACTTCTTCTGGAGTTGTTGCTGCTTCCACTTTTTCTTTTGCTGCTGTTACAGCATCGTCAACTTGTTTGTTGGCTGCGGCTTTTTCTGCCTCTGATAAAGTGTTATTATTCGTAATTTCTTCTTTCTTAGCTTTCGCTGCTTCATCGATTGCTGCTTTCGCTTCATCTTTACCAACTGGTTTCACTGATTCAATTGCGTCTTTACCTTCATTTGCTGCAGCTGTTACTTCTTCTGGAGTTGTTGCTTCGTCCACTTTTTCTTTCGCAGCTTCTGCAGCATCATCAACTTGTTTGTTTGCTGTGGCTTTTTCTGCCTCTGATAAAGTGTTATTATTCGCAATTTCTTCTTTCTTAGCTTTCGCTGCTTCATCAATTGCTGCTTTCGATGCGTCTTTACCAACTGGTTTCACTGATTCAATTGCGTCTTTACCTTCATTTGCTGCAGCTGTTACTTCTTCTGGAGTTGTTGCTGCTTCCACTTTTGCTTTCGCTGCTACTACAGCATCATCAACTTGTTTGTTTGCTGTGGCTTTTTCTGCCTCTGATAAAGTGTTATTATTCGCAATTTCTTCTTTCTTAGCTTTCGCTGCTTCATCGATTGCTACTTTCGATGCATCTTTTGCGACTGGGTTGATCGCCTCGATTTCAGCTTTACCATTGTTCGCTGCTGTATTGACAGCTTCATCTGTCTCTGCAGCATTAATCGCTTCTTTGGCTTTATTGGCTGCTGTATCAACATCTTCTACTGCAGATAATTTTTCATCTGCTGAAAGATCATCTTTCGCCTTGATTTCAGCTTTTTTCGCTTTTGCAGCTTCATCAATCGCTTTTCTAGCTTGATCTTTCACTGTTGCTGTGACTGGCACGTCTTTAATCGCTGTCACACCCTCAGCTTTTGCTGTATCCACGACTGCATTCGTAGTAGCTGTATCAATGCTTTCTTTTGCTGCTGTTACAGCTTCATCGACTTTCGCTTTCGCTGCTTCTTTTTCTTCAGTTGTCAAAGCAGTGTTAGCATCAATTGCTGCTTTCTTCACGTCTGCAACGGCATCAAGGGTATCTTTAGCAGCTTGTTTTTTCGCTGCTGTTGGTTGAACGTCGTTTACTGCAGTTTCACCATCTGTTTTCGCTGTATCAACACCGTCTTTGTCAGTTGCGGCATCAATTGCTACTTTGGCTTTTGTTGCTGCAGCTTCAACGGCTGCTTTCGCCACTACTTTTTCTTCATCTGTCAAGGCTGTATCTGCATCGATTTCTTTGTCTTTTGCTTCTTTCGCCTTGTCAATTGCGGCTTTAGCATCTGCTTTTGCAGTCGTGTCAGGTGTCACTGAGTCAATCGCATTGATTCCTGCTGCTTTTGCATCAATTACAGCTTGATTAGTTGCTGCGGCATCAATTGCATCTTTCGCTTTTGTGACTTCTGCATCCACTTTGGCTTTTTCTGCTTCTTTTTCTTCAGTTGTCAAGATAGGGTTTGCTTCAATGCGAGCTTTCTTCACATCTGCGGCTGCGTCAATCGCGGCTTTAGCATCGTCTTTTGAAACAGCACTTGGTGATACTTCGTCAATTGCCTTGATAGCTTTAGTTTTTTCATCTGCAACTGCTTTATCCGTTGTCGCTGCCTCAATCGCTGCTTTCGCGTCGCCTGCTGCTTTTGCTACTTCTTTCTTCGCTTCCGCTTTTTCTTCATCTGTCAAGGCTGTATTTGCATCGATTTCTTTGTCTTTTGCTTCTTTTGCCTTGTCAATCGCGGCTTTAGCATCTCGCTTCGTTGAAGCTGTTCCAGTAACAGCTTCAATTGCTTTTTCACCGGCTGCTTTCGCTTGGTCTACAGCCGCTTTGTCAGTTGCTTTGTCAATCTCTGCTTTGGCTGCATTTGCAGCTGCATCTACTTCGGCTTGAGCAGCTTGTTTTTCTTCAGCTGTTAAGTTGTTATCGCCTTCGATTGCATTTTTCTTCTCAACTGCTTTTGCATCAATCGCATCTTTTTCTTTGTCTTTTGCGATTGGAGCAATACCATCGATAGCTGTTTTACCATCATCTTTCGCTGTATCTACAGCAGCTTGATCTGTAGCTGCATCGATTGCTTTGTTCGCTTCTTCTGCTTTTTCTGCAATTTCGGCTTTAGCAGCTGCTTTTTCTGCTTCGCTTAAATCATTATTTTGATCAATAGATTCAGCGGCTTCTTTCGCTTTTTCTGCAATAGCTGCTTTCGCGTCGTCTTTAGCAGTTGCGGTTGGTTGAAGTTTTTCAATCTTATCTTCTGCTTCAGCACGAACGTTGGCTACATCTTCGTTTGTAGCAGCTTCGTCCACTTTCGCTTTGGCTTCGTCTGCAGCTTTTTGTGCTTCTTCTTTTGCTTTCGCTTTTTCTTCCTCTGTCAAAGCTTTATTCGCATCGATTTCTTTGTCTTTTGCTTCTTTTGCCTTGTCAATTACGTCTTTAGCGGCTTGTTTTTTCGCTGCTGCTGGTTGAACACCAGTTACTGCAGTTTCACCCTCTGTTTTCGCTGTATCAACACCATCATTGTCCATCGCGTCGTCGATTGCTTTTTTCGCATCAGCTACGGCTTTTTCAACGTCTGCTTTCGCTTTCGCTTTTTCTTCCTCTGTCAAGGCTTTATCCGCATCGATTTCTTTGTCTTTTGCTTCTTTTGCCTTGTCAATGGCATCTTTAGCCTTGTCTTTGCCAATTGGAGCAATGTCATCGATAGCTGTTTTACCAGATTCTACTGCTTGGTCTGCTTCTTCTGGTGTTGTTGCTGCGTTTGCTTTTTCTTTTGCTTCTTTTGCAGCGTCATCTACTTGTTTTTTCGCTGCTTCTTTTTCTGCGTCTGATAAAGCATCGTTATTCGCAATTTCGTCTTTCTTCGCGTCTGCTGCTTTGTTGATTTCAGTTTCCGCTTTCGCTAGCGCTGCTTCTACGGCATCAGCAGTTGCATGAGAAACTTCAACATCTTTGATTTTTTGTTTTCCATCAGTAACGGCTTCAGTAACTTGATCAGCTGCATCTGCATCCTCAATCGCTTGTAAAGCTTCCTTCTTAGCATCGTTCACTGCTTTGATAGCTGCTTCTTTTTCTTCTTGCGTTGCTTTGTCGTCCGCATTGATAACAGCAATCTTATCAGCAGCTGCTTTCTCAATTTCAGCTTTCTGCTTATCTTTTGCGACTGTATCAGCATTGATTGCTTTCACACCATTGGCTGTTTCAGTGTCAACGGTCGTATTTGTCTCTGCTTCGTCGATCGCTTCTTTTGCTGCTTTTGCTGCTTCATCAACTTTTTGAATGGCAGCCAATTTTTCTTCTGTGCTAAGATCTGGGTTCGCTACAAGTTCCGCTTTCTTCGTTTCTGCTGCTTTATCAATCGCTTTTTTTGCCGCTTCTTTAGCTTTTGGTGCTACATCCACGCCGTTGATTGCTACGATACCATCATCTTTTTTAGCAATGACATTTGCATTTGTAGTCGCTGCATCGATTGCTTGCTTCGCTTTTGTCGCTTCTTCTTGAACTTTTTGTTTAGCAGCTACTTTTTCCTCATCTGTCGCTTGAGTATTTTTGTCAATAGCTGCTTCCTTCGCTTTTGCAACTTCTTCCACTTTCGCTTTGGCAGCTTCTTTTTGAACTGGTTTCGGCGCAAAATTATTGTAATACGGCAGATTTTCATTCAATGCATCGCCAACAGCATCATTCGTTGTAGCAGCGTCAATTGCATTTTTTGCTTCTTGAGCTTTGTTAGCAAGTTCCGCTTTAGCTGCGGCTTTTTCCTCATCCGTTAAGTCTGAACGCATGTCAACTTCTTGCTCTTTTTGTAATTTGGCATTATCAATACTATTTTTAGCAGTTGCCTTAATTTCTGAAGTTTGAGGGACATCATTCAACGCATTTAGACCATTAGTTTTCGCATTTGTAACAGCATCATTTGTCGTTGCATCTGCGATAGCTTGTTTTGCTTCGTCTGCTGCTTGTTGAACTTTCTCTTTGGCTGCTTGTTTTTCTTCATCGGTCAAATCTTTATTGCCGTCGATTTCTTGATCTTTAGCAGCTTTTGCCTCATCGATAGCTTTCGTCGCTTCTGGTTTTGTCACAGCATTTGGGCTTACTTTTTCAATTTCACCCGTACCGTTTGTTTTCGCTTTATCAACAGCTGCATCTGTTGTCGCTGCATCAATTGCTTCTTTAGCTTCTTTTGCTAATTTCTTAGCTTCTTCTTTTGCAGCTGTTTTCTCATCTTCAGTCAAACCAGTTGCATCATTGATAAGATTTTCTTTTTCTTTAAGCTTTTCATCAATTGCTGCTTTTGCGTCTTTTTTCTTCGCTGGAGTGACTTCTACGTCATTGACTGCTTTTACCCCTGCTGCTTGAGCTGCTGTTACTGCATCTTGAGTTATCGCATCGTTAACCTTTTGCTTCTCGTCCTTAGCCGCTTGTGAAACAGCTTCTTTCGCTTTCGCTTTTTCTTCAGCTGTTAGATCAGCATTGTCATTAATAGCTTTTTCTTTTTCTGCTGCAGCGTCATCAATAGCTTTGAGAGCATTTTCTTTACCAACTATTTGAATGTCATTTACTGCGGCTTCACCGTCTGTTTTAGCTTTATCAACCTCAGCATTGTTAGTTGCAGCATCAATTGCGTCTTTAGCTTTGTTTGCTTCAGCCTCTACTTCGGCTTTTTTAGCGTCTTTTTCAGCTTGTGATAAGTTTTGATTTTGGTCAATGGCATCTTTAGCTTCCGTTGCCTTAGCCTCAATCGCTTGTTTAGCGTCTTTTTTCTTATCAGCAGTTGGTGCTACGCCTGCTAAAGCTGCTTCTCCATCTGTTTTCGCTGTGTCTACGCCAGTTTTGTTAGTTGCGTTATCAATAGCTTGTTTGGCTTCGTCTGCTTTTTGTTTAGTCTGCTCTTTAGCTGCTTGTTTTTCTTCAGCCGTCAAGTCCTTGTTGTCATCGATTTCTTTATCTTTCGCTTTTTTAGCGGCATCAATCGCTGCTTTGGCTTGGTCTTTTCCGACTTTATCGACTGCCTTCACAACATTTTCACCTGCAGTTTTCGCCGCTTCTACACCTGCGTCATTAGTCGCTTGGTCAACTTTTTCTTTTTCTGCTGTAGCTGCCGCTTCTACATCTGCAAGCACTGCCTCTTTTTCTTCCGGCGACAAGTTCGTTCTAAGCGCCAACTCAAGCTTACGATCTGCAGCTACCTTGTCAATAGCTGCTTTGGCTTCTGCTTTTTTGGCTGCTGTTTCTGGCACATCTCGTACGGCTTTTTCTCCAGCTGTTTGAGCAGTTGCTACATCTTGATTAGACGTTGCCGCATCAATCACTTTATTAGCTTTATCAGCTTCTGCTGCAACTTTTTCTTTGGCAGCTTGTTTTTCTTCGGCCGTCAAGTGATTGTTGTTGTCGATGGCTTGCTCTTTTATGCGTTTTGCTTCTTCAACTTTAGCTTTAGCTGCGTCTTTCTTGACTGGAACTGGAGTTATAGCATTAATAGTATTTACCCCAGTGTCTTTTGCAGTATTAATTTCATTTTGATTACGCCCGCGATTAATTGCTGTTTTTGCTGCTGTTACAGCAGCGTCAACTTTCGCTTTCTCAGCATTCTTTTCCTCAGTTGTCAAAGCTGGGTTAGCATCAATCGCTGCTTTTTTAATTGCTGCCGCATCATCAATCGCTTTTCTTGCCTTATCTCTGCCTACACTACCTATATCTTCAATACGAGCTTCCGCATCAGAACCTGCATCCGTTGCAGCATCTTGATTTTGAGTTGCATCAATCGCTTTGTTTCCTTCTTCAACCACTTTATTTACATTATTGATGGCTCTAACTTTTTCTTCAGGTGATAGGATGTCACTTGCCGTAATTTCTTTGATTTTTTTATCCGCTTCTGCTTTTAGGTGCTGTTTCGCAGTTTCTTTAGCAGCTTCTAGTGGATCTTTTTGAGCAGCTGGTGCTACTGCTGCCTCTACCGCTTCAATCGCTGTTTTCCCTGCATCTTTCGCTGCGTTCACAGCATCTGGTGTAGTGGCTGCTGTAATTGCTGCTTTGGCTTTTTCTACTGCTGCATCTACTTTTTTGATTGCAGCCTCTTTGTCTGCTTGTGTTGCATTTGGAGTGGCGTTGATTGCTGTTTTTCGAGTTGCTGCTGCTACATCAATTTCTTGATTAGCCTTATCTTTGGCTAACAGTGGCACAGCTTCAATCGCATCGAGTCCTTTTTGTTTTTCAGTACCGACAGCGGTAAAGTCTACTGAATCTGAAGTTAAGGCTGCATTTTTATCGACTTCTGCTTTTTTATCCAAGGCTTTAATTGCATCGTTAGCTGCTTTTTCTACTGCTTGCTTAGCCGTAGTTTTTTCGGTTTGCGTCATGTCCTGATTAGCATCAATCGCTTGGTTTTTCTTTACTTTAGCAGCTTCAATCTCTGCTTTAGCGGCTGTGATTTGATCATTTGCTTTGACTTTGTCTGGTGTTGACGAATTCCCCGCTTCATCTTTTACGATTGCCGTTACTGTTTGGTTATTCGTGCTTGGAACTAATAATTTCCCATTTGCAGTCGCATAACCTGTTGGTACACCTTGACCATTCGCTAGACTCCAATTACCTTGATTATCTTTCACAAATTCTACCGGTGTGCCGTCAGCAACTGTGACCACCAAGCGTTTGGCATCCTCTGGTGTGCTAATAACAACACTTCCGTCTGGTTGTGGTCTTAGTGATGGTTCAGCTGGGGGAACGGTGTCTACCACGTTAACTTTTAGATTAATCGTTTGACTCGTACCATTTGGGTAGGTAACTGTTACGACTCCAGATTGCTCGCCTAAACTATTTGTACTAGGTTTTGTCGCCCACACAAAAGTTGTTCCTGTTGGTAATTCATTTGGATTAGAAACGATTAAATCACGAAGTTTATCACTTTCTGTCGGCAATTCTGAAAATTGTTGAACCTCACGCGTTGACTCTACTTGTGGCACTTGATTTACAACTAATTTGAGATGACCTGTAGATGGACGTCCATCATCTCCTGTACCATCGTCATTTGCACTTGCACGGTAACGAACAGCAGTATTCGCACCGTATCCTAGTGACCAAAAGCGTCCTGCCAAATTACTATTATCCGGCCACATATTAGGTTGTTGGATAATTTTGATTTCTTCTCCATTTGCTACTGCTGCTCTAATAGCTGCAATATCTGCACTTGTCAAAATATCACGATTAACCCACGTTCCTTTTGAATCATTAAAGTCATCGCGTCCTGCACCAACATTATCTCCAGAAGCAAATTCAGCATTAAACATTGAAGCTGTTCCTTCTTCTTTAAGAGACCAATTCCCACTTCCATCCACAATAGCATATTTCGGTTTATCTACTCCTGGAATGATAATTCGAATCGTTTGATTAGCCATCCCTGTACCAGAAAGCGTCTTATCTGTAGCTGCATTAAATGGATTAACAGAAGTTGGAGCGGCAATCCGCGGAGCTGTCGTGATATCATATTTTGGTCCTGTAACGACGATATCCCCGTCTGCTTGTTTCATCGTTACACGAGCATAAAACTTACCAGAAAGCGGCAAAGGTTTTTTAAATTCTAGTTTTGGTCCCCAACCATAAGAAATATTACCCGGACCTGCATCTGCATTAATTCCATTTGTTCCTGGTGTGTTTGCAACATTGTCAGGAAATTGGGGAGCTGGCTTTCCATCCATCGTTTTCCCGTTTTGCCCTTCAGCGACAACTTCTTCTTTTCCATCAGGAGTTTGGACTATGTATTCAATCTTAGCATTTCTAGCTATATGGGCTATTTGTACGCCCCCAGGATTCAAACCTCCATTTCGAGTAAAGTCTGCGTTTTTAATTGTTTTTTTATCATACCCATTCAAATACTTTAGTACTTCTGGATGTGCATCGTTAGCACCAATTACAGGTTTAGGGTAATCTACTTTGTATCTAAATTCATGCTGAGTGCCCCCAGATGAATAGGTAGCCGTTACATAACCTGCTAGAATCGGTTTAGCTGGGTCTGTATTAGAATAACTCCAATTCGCAACTCCGTTTTGATTCGCAGTAACTTCTGGTCCCTCTATCAATGTTCTACCATCAATAGCTGAAATCAAATTAAACTTAACTTTTGTATTCGCCGGTATACCAGTAGCTTGGAAACTACCCACATAAGCACCTGCTTGATTACGAACAGTATCAATCTGAGCTTCTGTTCTACCAGTTATAATACTTGTACCTGCAACAACAAATTGATTATTCGTTGACTTTCTCAAATCGCCTTCATTTCCTACCGCTGTAAAACCAGCTGGAACGGCATTTGAATCCGCACGGAAACCTGTTCCTTCTGGCATTTCTCCTCTTGAACGATTATAACGTTGATAAGCACGGCTACTTGTCAATGCCTTCGTTAGTTCTAAAGATAGTCCTGCAACGTCTTCATCACTAAGATTTAATTGACGGAAGTGTTCCTCTGTCAACAATTTAACTTCTGCAACTGATAGTTTTTTGAAGACTTCTAAAGTCAACTTATCCACTGAAATAGTTTCTTCAACTTTCTCACCTAGTTGTTCAGACGAACGGTTAACTTCCTCAGTTATTGGATTTACTTCAGTGACGGCTGATTCTTCTTGATTCGTTACTTTTTCAGATCCATCTTCTTTCAATTCAGCTGTCGATAGACTAGCTTCTTCAACCACAGTTGTATTCTCAGAAACAGTTACTTTTTCTACTGATGACAACTCAAAATCCACTACGCTTGACTTAGGTACAGACTCAATAACTTCACTTGCTTCTGCAAAAACTTGTGGTCCAACTATCAAGAAAGAGCCTAAGAAAACTGACCCTACCCCTACTTTAAATTTTCGTATTGAAAAACGATCTTTCTTTTTATTAAACATCGATTTTCCTCCTTATATTTTTTGATTTCATTTGATTTTAAATCATTCAAAAAATCAGGGATTTTTGAATCGCTATTCCTATTGAAATTTAAGACACTAACTAATTTATTCAATGTTCAAAATATGGACTAAAAACGCCTTTTTTCTTGCCTTTTTTAAAATCAAAATATATCACAGTAATGATAGCACATTTATTCAAAAATCCCTAGTATTTAGAACTATTTTTTGATTTTTTCTGGCTATTAACCAGTTATAACACGTTGTTTTGGCAACATCTAGAACATCGGCTGCTTCTTGGATATTTAATTGCTGTAATTCCCATTGTTGATAGACTTCTTCAAAGTTAGGTGGTATTTCTTTTTTTGGTCGCCCAAATCGAACACCTTTTTTCTTTGCTTCTCTAATCCCCTCTCTTTGTCGTTGTAACATATTCTCTCGTTCTACCTGTGCCACATAAGAAAGAACTTGTAAAACTAAATCCGAAATAAATCTTCCCGTAATATTATTGTCAAAAGATGATTTTGTGTTCAATAAATCAAGATCTAATACTTTAATATCAACTTCTTGTTCTCTTACTAGATACCGCCATTGTTCAAGAATTTCATCATAATTTCTACCTAAGCGATCAATTGATTTAATTACAACTTCATCACCTTTTTTGAGACGCTTTATCATACGCTTGTAAGCTATACGATTAAAATCTTTTCCAGACATCTTATCAATATAAAGCTGTTTATCTGCAATTCCCTCTTGATACATTGCAGTTAGTTGACGCTCAACATTTTGTTCCTTAGTTGACACACGAATATAGCCATATTTCATTTTTTATCCTCCTTTACTATTATCTCAATAATGCTTTAAATAAACCCTATAAACAACTTCAACTTGAAAAGATAAACAGCGCATTGTTTACTTCATATCATAAAAAATATACCTTCCTATCTCAAAATAATTAATAAATCAAAAAAAGTCCGAACAAAAGTCCAGACTCTCTTATTAGAATTCATAAAAACAGTAATATTCAATAACATAAATAAGGTAAATAAGTAATTAACCTTGTAACTAAATAGATAACTTTTTAAAACCACTATTTATTTAAATCTAAACCAAACCATTAATTCAAACGTAAAATAACAAATATATATACACTTCATGCTTTTTATAATTTTAAATTCTATCTCACCTCCAACAATCTTCGAGTATTATTCTAAAATAAAAAGTATTTGTAAATCCGTTACTTATATAAAAATCCTGTTGATACCCCCTAGAAAAATTCCACACCCCTATTATTTTTTTGACATCCCTAAAAATTATACAGCCAAAATTAAGAGCACAATAAAAAAACTTCAATTCATTTTAAAACGCGGACTAGCAACAAAGGCTATATTTCAAGCTATTTTCTATTTAGTTTTGTATCAAAATCGGTATCTTCTTCTCAACACCCATACTCAATATCAACTAATAACAATTTAACGATTACTTACTTTTTAACGATAATAAATTATTTAACGATTTCAATATTATAGATAAAATTTTAAAAGTTCAAAAAATCATCTCTTCATATGATTCTTAACCTTTCAAACTTAAAAACTACCTAAAGCCCTTATATCGGCACCATTTATTTCGTTATGTTGTATCCATGAATTGGTAGTTATTTCTATTGCTATTAGTTTTATCATACAATTTCTCCTTTTAATTATTTAGGGGGATGCAACACATTGCTTAATAAGGCAAATAAAGTTGCTCTTATTAAGATGCTTGTCGCTATTTGGCGAACAAGCTATATGTCTTACTATGTTTTTAAGCCAACCTTTCGTCTTGCACTTAAAAACTGTCGCTTTTTTAACAATTTGATTTTCCATATTATTATAACATTTTTTATTGGTTTTCTTCCAATAATTAAAAGGTATTATGAATAATAAAATGAACTACATTCGAAAAGTTAAACAAAATATCTAACGCTCGAAAATACAGTTCAAATAAATACAGACATTTTTTTATTTTAGATTGTGTGTATCATACAACATCTTTCTATGCGACAGAAAAAGAATCTGAAAAAGGCAGTGAATGGCTGATGTCATTCACTACCAATATACTCACTATTTCTCTCCACCAACACGATTTAACGAAGAGTCGTAAATTGAGGTTTTAAACTTGAATAATTAAAATTTATTTTTCTATCAAAACTTGA